>SXUJ01000155.1 GCA_005790565.1 Planctomycetia bacterium | reverse complement strand
TCTGGCGATGGGCGCATTTTGGCTCATTCTCAGGCCTCTACTCCGGTCGCGGTGGGCGGGGCCCATGGGAACAGCGATCTGCTGCTTCGTTGGAAAGTACTACCTCCGCTACTTCCAGCGCGCTCGGTACGAGGGCCTCGACCTGATCCCACGCACGACCGATCCTCGCGGAATGATCGTGATCTCGAATCATGTGAGTGGCGTGGATCCGGTGTTGCTGCAGATCCCGCTGCGCGCGCACATTCGGTGGATGATGTCGGCTGAAATGCTCGTCCCGGCCCTCCGCTGGTTCTGGCGACAGGAGCGAGTCATTCCCGTCTGTTACGACAGCCGTGACGCGACCGCTGTTCGCACGGCGATCGAACACCTTCGCGGCGGCGGCGTCCTCGGAGTCTTTCCCGAGGGCGCCATCGAACGCCCCATAAAGCAACTTCGCCCGTTTGTCGGCGGCCTTCGCGTTATCGCTTCACGAGCGAAGTGCCCGATTCTGCTCGCCTGCATCGACCTCTCTGCCCTCGATCCAACCAAGCCCGCGCCGAGTGCCTTCGGCTCCCTCTTTCGAGTGACCCGACCAGTAGTACGGTTCCTGGCCTACATGGACCCATCGCAAACCACTTACGGCAAGGATCTTGGAGACAAGATTCGCGTGACGATGCAGGCTGCACTTGAGTATCCGGACAATCCATTTCCGCTTGAGGAAGTCGATCGCGAACTTGTGGATCGGAATCTTGTGATGTTTCAGAATTACAACGCAAGACGACACGATGTGTTGTGAGCATGCACAGCCGTATTTGATTGAAAACTATACCAACATGCGCCTAACTGCTGCGATTTCGTCACACTATTGAGGACTGCAAATGATCGCACGAATCTCAGGAACATTGTTATCGGTCGATCACGGCACCGCCGAGCTCACCGTCGGGCAGTTTGTCTACGAAGTGTCCGTACCAGGCTACGACATCCCAGCACTTTCGATGCAGATCGGAGCAGATGTCGGCTTTTTCACGATTCATTACCTCGAGGGTCAAGGGCAAGGGTCGAGTTTCGCTCCACGGTTGATCGGCTTCCAATCGAAATCAGATCGGGAGTTCTTTGAGCTGTTTACCACCGTCAAGGGGATCGGAAATCGCAAAGCCCTGCGCGCCATGCAGACCACACCATCTCGAATTGCAGAAGCAATCGTCAATCAGGATCCCAAGTTCCTCGCGACGCTCCCAGAGATTGGCAAGCGAACCGCCGAGAGCATCGTGGTGGAACTCAAAGGCAAGGTCGATGACTTTCTCTCTTCCACTCGGCCAAGCAGCTGCGGCTTTCCGGATTCTGCGCCGCCCTCGGCGGCACACGCCCTTGCCGAAGATGCTGTCTTGGTGCTCCTCCAGCTCGGAGAGGCGCGCATCGTCGCTCGCGGCCTCGTCGAGCGCGTGCTCGCGGTTGAGCCTGAAATCGCAAGCGCGCAGATCCTCGTCACCAAGGCGCTCCGCCTGCGTGGGATGGCATGATGCAATCTAGGACTGCGGATTGAAGGGCGCTCACCCGAGTGTGCCGTATCTTTCCATCCATGCATCAGCCACCTCGGTACGCCATGATCATGGCTGGCGGAAGCGGCCAGCGACTGTGGCCGCTCTCGCGCACGACACACCCGAAACAACTCCTGCCGATGGCCGGCGGTCGCTCATTACTCGCGATGGCTTGGGATCGGCTCGACGGGTTGATTGCGCCACCCAAACGACTCGTGTGCAGCGCGGAGCGATTTCGCGAACCGATCTCGCACGCGCTTGAAGGGCTCGCGCAAGAGAACTTTCTCGGAGAGCCCCTCGGTCGAGACACCCTGAATGCCGTTGCGTTGAGCGCGGCGGTGCTCGAGCGACGAAACGCCCGCGCCACTTTCGCAGTGCTGACGAGTGACCACATCATTGAACCTGCGGATGATTTCCGACAGCGACTCGCGGAAGGCTTCAAGGTCGTCGAAGCAGATCCGTCCCGTTTCGTCACCTTCGCAATCACGCCCACGTACCCAGCGACCGCCTATGGATATGTCGAGCGCGGCCAAGCCCTCTCGGGATTTCAGGACGCCTTCGCCGCCACGCGGTTTGTGGAGAAGCCAGACCGCGCGCGCGCCGAGCAATACCTCGCAAGCGGCGCGTTCGGATGGAACAGTGGGATGTTTATCTTCTCTGCACACGCCTTTCTCCAGGCGGTGGAGCGGTTCTGTCCAGCGAACTTCGCAGGTATGAACGAGATCGCGCGAGCGTGGGACACGCCCAAGCAACGCGAGACACTCGAGCGCGTGTATCCAACGCTGCCGAAGATTTCCATTGATTACGCCATCATGGAACCTGCATCGAAACAAGATGGAACACACAACTGCCGCGTCTGCGTGCTACCGATGAGTGTGCAATGGCTCGACATTGGGAGTTATCCAAGTTACGGACAAGTGCTCGAGCCAGACGCGCAGCGGAACCGATCGAACGCGCATTGGACGAACATCGCGTCCACGGGCTGCCTCGTCCTTTCTGACGACCCCACGCATGTGATCGCGACCGTCGGTTGCGAAGATCTCATTGTTGTCCATACCAAGGACGCAACACTCGTCTGCCCACTTTCCAAGAGCGAACGCGTGAAAGAAGCTGCCGAGCACGCTCCTTCAGCGGTGCGCTAACGCATGCGTTACTTGTGCATTGATCTTGGTGACCGCAGAACCGGATTCGCGTCCGGAGATGATGTTGTCGGCATCGTGCAACCCCTCAGCGTTGCGCAAGCGAGTACAACCGAAGCACAGTTAGCCGCAGCGCTCGCGATGATCGAGGAGTACGGACCGCAATGCGTCGTGATCGGACTGCCGTACAACATGGACGGAAGCGAGGGCCCTCGCGCACTTCTCGTGCGCGGATTCGCTGAAGCTCTCACGACTCGCCTCCCGAGGTTTCCGCGCATCGCCATTGCATTCCAAGACGAGCGCCTGAGCAGTTTCGATGCAGAGACGAGACTCAATCGCACAGGGCGCACACACGGCGAGAAGAAAAACATACGGGACGCACTAGCCGCGTGCGCGATTCTTGAGGACCACCTGCGCGCGCGTCAAGCAGGCTCGCCAGAAACTCGGTCGGAAGAAGCCGAGCCATGACCGTTGCGAATCCCTCAAAGGGAATGCAGCTCACACAGGAACAGCGCGCCATCATCGCCGCCCCTCCGAGCGCGCACCTCACGGTCCTCGCTGTGGCCGGGAGCGGGAAAACCACAACGATGGCACATCGCATCGCACATCTCGTGCGACATCACGCTGTGCCGCCCGCGCAAATCCGAGCCGTGATGTTCAACAAGGCTGCGCAACTTCACTTCGAACGAAAACTCGACGCACTCGGCGTGGATACCTACGCGGCCAAGGTGCAGACATGGCACGCGCTGAGTTACGCACTCATTCGCGCTGCGCAGCGAGAAGGCCTCGTCGAGGATGCGCCGCTTGTCACGGATACTTCGGCAATCCTTCGCGCCGTAGGCGACTGCGTGCGCGAAACGATGACTGCGCGAGACGAGAAGTTGGAGGAAGGCGATGGCCGCGACGCAGAGAATTGTCTTGAAGCGATTCGCGAATGGAAGTCCATGCTCGTACTGCCGAGCCATGCGGGACATGGCGAAGATGATTTTCTTGTCGAGGTCTACGCGCGATTCGAGAAGCGGCGCGCGAAAGAATGCTTTCGAACCTTTGATGACCTCACCGTCGACGCTGTGAGATTGCTCGAGACGGAACGCGGGCGCGCGACCTTTGCCAATCGGTTTGAACACCTCATCATCGATGAGTTCCAAGATGCTGATCTCGCGCAGTTCCGATTGCTCGAACTGCTCGCGGGAACGAGGGCACGCGTAACCGTTGTTGGTGATGACGATCAGACGATTCATGAGTGGCGCGGCGCGCGGAGCGAGTTCATTCGCGGGCGGTTCGCGCATCAGTTCAAGTCACACGCACACTTGACGCTGCCGCTGACACGCTCGTTTCGCTTCGGAGAGGAGATTGCGCGATGCGCTTGGAACGCAATCTCGGTTTCGACCGAACGGATTCCCAAAGATCTCGTCGCGCACATGCCAGAGAAGCCGTCGCGTGTTGTTTTACGCACAACGGTCACGGCGCCGTCAGACGCGAAGAGCGAGACACTTGAACCTGACCTTGCCGAAGCGGACGCGCTGATCGATGACATCGAATCACTACGACGCGACGGAGTGCCGCTCCGAGACATGGTCGTGCTTGGACGAAGTTGGACGCAGCTCCTAGGAATGCAGTGGCGCTTGCTCGCTGCGGGAATCCCCTTCTCCGTCGACCACGGCAATTCCTTCGTCGAAGACCCATCGCTCGGATTGTTGCGACAGTATCTCGTTCTCGTCGAGCGTTTTCGCCTGCCTCTTGATGACGCGACCGCACGCAGCTTGGGGACGCTCGTCAATCGACCGTTTCGCAAGGTCTCCAAGCAAGGCATCACGAAGGTCGTACACGATGTGCAGCGCGCGGGGGGAAGCATCGCCGATGTCTTGTTCGACGACGCCGCGCACAAGCTTGCGGGCATTTTCCCTGGGGCATCCGGCGCGCTGCGACACATGGGTGGGGTACTCCTAAAGGCCTCGCGCCTCGCGGGCGAGAAGGGCGGCGCTGCGATGGTCATTCGACTCTTGCGGCGCGAAGTCGATTTCAAAGAAGCACTCGCGGCGTACCGAAGCGAAGAATCCGTCGCGGCTTGCTTGCGCGCCTATGAAGTCTTCGAGGGATTCGCGCGGGAGAGCGCGTGCGCGCTCGCCGATCTTGAGCGCGTGATCGCTGCGGTGGACACGACGCAAGGAGTGACGAAAGAAGATTGCCTTCGCGTCACGACCGTCCATCGCGTGAAGGGGCTTGAGTGGAAACATGTTTTCATCCCAGAGTGCGATGAGGGGCAGATGCCAATCCTCGGCGACGCCCAGAGCCAATGCTTTGACACGAAGGATGCGTCAAAGACCGACGGACGATCTAACGCACTCGAGAGCGAGCGACGGTTGTTCTATGTCGCGCTCACACGCGCATCAGAATGCTGCTGGATCTCCTGCGGCGATGAGCAAGCGCGCAGTCGCTTCGTGGATGATGCTATGGGAAGTGCGTGAGCGGAGATTCACGGAGTCCTCGCGGCGCGGAAGCGTCCATGTTCTCAAGCGACTGGCCAAGCGTCGCGGCCGTGCGTGCGTAGTGGGAGATCCAGTGGAAAGCACCTGAACCCCAGCTCATCGCGATGGATTTCCGTCCAACGCTCCAGATCTTCCGTCCGAAGAACAATGCTACGCCATGGCCTACACGGGCCCCGAGGACGACAATAACCGATACGCGTGGATCTCCCATCGCTTCGCGGACCCAGCACTGCAACTCACGCCGTCCTCATGGGTCGATACCCCGCGAGTCGTGGCTCGATTTCAGACGCCACTCGTCACGCTGCGCAGACCGGTCGAAATCTGACGCACACATGTGGTTTCCCCTTTCGATCCATCGTCGATCATGCGGAGTTCATGTTCGCGCCTGATCGCGAAAGCGCGTCCGGCGACACGGCTGCGTGGGATCTCATGGATCGCGACTTGTTGGTGTACGACGGAGTCCTCCTCGCGAATGTTGGCCGAGTCCACCATGGCTTCGACAGTTTGGGGATGGCATTTCGCCCGCTCTGGATCGGCACCCTGCTCAACACGATTGTGTACGCAACCTGCTCTGGTACGCATGGCGTCGCGGTGCAAGGGCAATCCAACTGCTCCGCCATCGCCCCAACACTCAAGCCGACGCGCAAGCGGCTTGATCGATGAACCATTTCAATTCGCCTGCGAGAGGCGCGATGCCGAGGATGGGAACCTCGTGGAAGTCGTCGATTTTTTTCGCGATGCGCGCGAGCATCGCAGCCTTGCCCGCGCCAAGCACCAGCGGCGCGATGAAACGCGACGCGTTCAAGAGTCCGTAGGTCATCGTGAGCCGATCGGGAGGAACCACCGTGCTCCCGCGATTGAAAACGACGAGTCGATCCTGAGCATCTTGCGCCGCCGAGTGAGGAAACAAGCTCGCGGTGTGCCCCTCATCGCCCATGCCGAGGAGCACGAAGTCCAATCGGTCGTGCCCCCGTTCGCGCCAACCGAGCGTGTCGCGAAGTTCCTTCTCGTATCGCGTGTCTGCGTCCGGCAGATATGCGCGCATCGGATGGATCTGGTCCTTGGGAATGCCTGAAGCTTCGACGAGGATCTCTTCAATCTGTCTCCAATTCGATTTCTCATGATCAAACGGCACGCATCGCTCATCCACCATCCACAAGTGCGTGCGAGCCCACGGAAAACTGCGCGCTCGCGGATCGGTCATGAGTTGCTCGTAGAACGGCATCGGCGTGGAACCACCCGAGAGCGCGAGATGAAAATCGCCGAACTGTCTCACGCACTGTGCGGAATGCATAAGCAGATCCGCCATCAACGCGTCGTACGCATCGAACTTGTTCGCGCTGAGATGCACCTTCCCAGGCAACGCGGGCGCAGACAGCGTCGACTCGTCGAATGCATACGGCTCACTGCGCTCTGGTTGCGGGGCGGATCCGTCGGTCATGTGTCGTTCCAGCTGCGCCCCGCGCCAAGGAGCGCGCGCGCGCTCGCGGGACCCCAAGACCCGCACTCGTAATTTCCGTGGATGTCCGCACGGGCCCCCGTCGAGCGCGCGTCAAGGAAGGGCATCACCGCATTCCACGCCCGCTCAACTTCCGTCTTGTGTTTGAAAAGCGTCTGATCGCCGCGCATCGCATCAAGAATCAATGGGCCATAGGCTTCGACGGGATCCGACTTGAATTGACTCGCGTAATCGAGGCGCATGTCCGCTGCAGCGATCTGAATACCGGCGCCTGGGACCTTGGCGCAGAAGCGAAGCGAGAATCCCTCTCCTGGCGCGATCTCGATCACGATGCGATTCGCTTCGGGGGCGTTGGGCATGATCGTGCGAAACAGATTCGCCGCAGGCGGTTTGAACTGGATCACGACCTCGGTCTTCTTCTTCGCGAGCTTCTTCCCGGTGCGCAAGAAGAACGGCGTGCCTGCCCACCGCCAGTTGTCAAAATGCAGTTTCACGGCGGCATAGGTTTCGGTCGTCGAATCCTTCGCAACGCCGGCGAGTTCGTGATACGCGCCCTCCTTCGCATCAGCGGCAAACTGCCCAAATGCGCAATGCGACGCGACCTCATCAGCCTTCGGAACCTGCAAGGCGTCGACGAGTTTGATCTTTTCCGCGCGCACATTGTCGGCTGTGTAACTCGAAGGCGGCTCCATCGCGACGAATGCGAGAATCTGAAAGAGGTGCGACTGAATCATGTCGCGCAGCGCGCCGGTCTGATCGAAGAACGCCGTGCGCTGTCCGACGCTCACGGTCTCCGTCGCGGAGATTTGCACATGATCGATGTACTGGCAATTCCAAATCGGTTCAAATATTGCGTTGGCGAACCGGAAGACAAGCAAAGCCTGCACGACCTCCTTGCCGAGGTAGTGATCGATT
>SXUJ01000154.1 GCA_005790565.1 Planctomycetia bacterium | reverse complement strand
CGTTGCTGTTTCGCCAGCGCCCCAAAAAAACCTGGATGCGTGCGCTCCTTCTCGTTGCGCCACTTCACATTGTTCCGGAGGAGTTCTTCGATCGCACTCATGAGTTATCTTGAGCTACGCGCAGTTCCAAAATCGAAGATGCGCGAGGATTTCCACTTCGGGCGCCACTTCGCCACGAGTTCCTTATGTGCGGGCGCCTCTAGATATGCCTTGTACGCGTCGACGGAGGGGAACTGGACAATCATCCCGAGGTCGTAGTCGCCCGTGACGGTCGTGCGGCCGATGTCGATCGGAGCGCCGCACTGATAACCGCACACTCCAGCAATCTTCGGAATCTGCGCATCGGCATCCGAGCGGAGCGCGGCGATCTCAGCGTCATCCGCAACATCAATGAGCACGACATGGGTGATGCACTCTTGAGTGCAGGCAGGCGCGCATGCGGCGCGCAATCGACAATCACACGACGCGAGCGCACTAAGGCACGCGAGGGCGAGGAGCGGTGCGACAAGGGTGAAGCGCTGCATGCGCGGCAGGGTAGCGCGTCCGTGTGGGTCGTGCGGTCGTACACCGATTCAGAACTGCGTCTTCAATCGCAGCGAGAAGGCAAAGACGGGGGAATCATCACCGTTTGCGGGATTGATGAACACCTGTAGGTCTGGGGAGAGTTGCATGCTGTTTGTGAGCTGGGCGCGATAGAACACTTCAAGCACTTGGGTCGAACGCGGATCATCTGTGGGTGCAAGATCGCCATACGCGCTTGTTGGCTGCGCCCAACTCCACCCGATTCCCGCGTAATCGTCCGTGCGACCGAGTGGCGAGAAGATCCCGAGGCCAAGGTTCACTTCCGTCGACGCTGCCACGTTCTCGTCAGAGCCAAACGCGCATTCGATGAACGGAGCCAGGTTGTTCGCAAGGCATTTCTGCGCGATGAATCCGAGCATGCCATTCGTCTGCTTGAGGTGATTCGCGCTCCACCCGCGACCTTCGTTCGTGACAGCGAAGGTGGCGGAGTATCGGGTGATGCCCGCGTCGCCTTTGGGTGTGTAGCCAACCTCAAGCGTGGCGAAATAGAGCCCTTCATCGAAGCCATCGAAGGTGCTCGTGTTGTTGCTTGCGATCTCGAAGATCCCAGCGTTCACATAGAGATCGGCGCTCGGAATGCCTTGCACGACGACGCCAGGGGAGTGATTGGCGAATCCGGCGGAGAACACATCGTTGCCATCGAGTGAGCCGTTGAGAAACTGTGCGCTCTCATCGTCGGCGAAGTAGTTCACCATGAAATAGTTGTTGGCTGACAACTTTCCCACAGTCACGGTGAGTCGATCATCGAGGAACCCTTGTTGGACCAAAAGTGTCATCAGCGATGCACTGTCGCCCATACTCAGCGAGTTGGGGATATAGAAGGTACCGATCGCACTCGACGCGTTGTAGTCGCTCGGTGCACCGAGCACGACGCCCTCGCGAAAGAGAACTTGCAGCATCGTCGTTCCAAAGCTCTTTGATTTCGCGAACACCGTTTGGAGAT
The DNA here is from genome assembly GCA_005790565.1 of Planctomycetia bacterium. Lineage (GTDB taxonomy): Bacteria > Planctomycetota > Phycisphaerae > Phycisphaerales > SM1A02 > F1-140-MAGs142. The sequence continues at coordinate 1,646 of SXUJ01000154.1, read as the reverse complement.
TCACATCGAGCCGTCCAGTCCCGCTCCAATTCTGGTACGCGTCGCCGCTTCCGTCATTTGTCGTTCGCGAGAGCCCTTGGAGCAGCAGCGTGTAGAAGATGTTCGTCGTCGACGAGAGCCCCTCGTACAGGTACTGTTCAAAGTTGCGCAGTGGTCTAAGTGGTGTTTCGAGTGGATCGGGCAGCAGCGGTGCGCCGGGCGTAAACCCGTAGGCGGAAGGCTGTGTGACCCACGGATCAAATCGAATCGGTGCGGGGCGCGGTTCGTTCAGCGCCAGAAAACGCGAAGGACTAAACAGCGACGACCCAAGCCGTGCGCGTTCGATTCCGTCCATCAACTCCCAGGGAAGTTGACTGTTGGGAGGTTGATAGTGTGCTCGATCTTGCGTTGTCAACGACTCGAGCGTTTCGCGAGGTTCCGCGGTAGGTGGAGGCGCGTCGTCGTGCCCATCGGCAAGGCAGGAAATGCACGCAGTCAGCGAGATTGCGATGGGCGCAAGCAACCGCATAGGCAAATCGTATCAAGCAAGCTTGCGCGTTCGAGCGCAGCGTCATTCGAGATCGGCAACGGAGCGGTAGCCGAGTTGTTGGCCGCCGACACTCGCTTCCACCATGAGTCCCTTCGGTTGTGTGAGGAACACAACGACGCCGTGGTCATACTTCGCTTCCGCAGCGGCGCCCGCACTGACCGCGACCGCTGAGGCGGTTGCGGAAAGGACGAGGTTTCCATTCTTGAATCGCGAGAGCGCGTCGGTGGTCTCGAAGAAGATGATCTCACCAAAGCTCTGACCGCCAATCTGCGCGCCGATCGATCCTTGCGTCAGATCAGAGTAACCAATTCGTGTGCCGCCATTGAGAAAGACTTCGCCGCGACCGAATGCGCCGCCGATGATGAGGCCGCCCTTGCCGATCGAGGGATACACCGCGTATCCCGCTGCGGAATCGAAGTACTTCGCGATGGTCGGATCAGTCTCTTTGAGACCGACGATGAACGCGTTGACATCCGCCGCGAGAACGCGTCGATCAGCTGCGGTCTTGGGCGCGGTTCCACACGACGGCAGGGACGACGCGAGGACAGTGAGCGAGAGCGAGAGACCGATGGAGCGTGCGATGCGCATAGAAAATTCCTTAGTGGCGAGCCTGAGCGCGCGCGATTGTACTGAGCGTCACCGCCTCCGCGGCGCGGATTCCATCGACCGCCGCGGACAGAATTCCGCCGGCGTATCCCGCGCCTTCTCCCGTCGGATAGAGGCCGCCGCAATTCACGCTCTGCATGTCGGTGTCATCGCGCTTGATTCGCACCGGAGAGGAAGTGCGGGTTTCGACACCCGTGAGAACCGCGTCCGCTAGATCGTATCCTTTGAGTTGCTTTGCAAACTGTGGTATTGCCTCGCGAATGGCATCGATCGCAAACGCGGGCAGCGCAGCGGAGAGGTCGCAGGGCGTCACGCCGGGGATGTAGGAAGGAGTGACGGAACCGAGTGTTGTTGACGCGCGCTTGGCTAAGAAGTCGCCAACGCGCTGGCAGGGCGCAAAGTAGTTCGACCCGCCGAGTTGAAACGCGCGAGACTCAAGTTCGCGTTGCAACGCGATGCCTGCAAGTGGTCCATCCGGGAAGTCCACTTCCGGAGTGATGCCGACGACGAT
>SXUJ01000015.1 GCA_005790565.1 Planctomycetia bacterium | reverse complement strand
GCCGACACCATGAATGAGATTGTCCTTGAGTTCTTTGGCGCCGCCGGCGAAGTCACCGGATCGTGCACCCTCGTCCACGCCAACGGTCGGCGCATCCTCGTTGATTTCGGCTTGTTTCAGGGCTCGGAAGACGCAGAGCTTCGGAGTCTCGTTCCTCCACCAGTCGACCTCTCCACGCTGAGCGCGGTCATTGTGACGCACGCACACATCGATCATTGCGGCCGATTGGGCATGCTGCCGAAGTTTGGGTTCACCGGAAAAATCTACGCGACGACGGGCACCGCGGATCTTCTTCCGCGCGTGCTTCGAAGTTCAGCGCGACTGCAACGCATGCGTTTCTACGAGCGCACCGATGGCACTGCAGCCTGGGCACGCGCGCTGATGCCTGGCGAAGAACCTGGCGCCGCACCATCGCTCCCCATCATTCCGCGCATGTTTGAGATGGCGGATTCGAAAGATTGCGCGAGCCGAATCGTTCCGGTCCCCCTCGGTAAAGAGATGGCGATCGCGGACGACGTCACTGTTCGATTCTGGAATGCCGGACATGTGGTTGGCGCCGCAAGCGTTGAACTCCTCGTCGGCGCAGGCGCGACGCGAAAGTCCGTCGTGTTCTCCGGCGACCTCGGAAGTTATGGTTCGCCGCTCTTGGCCCCCCCAGAGTCTCCGCGTCATGCAGATATCGTCGTGATCGAATCCACCAACGGTGGTCGACGGCGCGAGGCCGGAGCCAACCCCGAGCGTGACATCGCCGCGGTCCTTGCGGAAGCCTCGGGCGATCGTGCAAAGATCGTCGTCCCGTGCTTTGCGCTTGGACGAGCACAACAAATCGTCCACCGACTCAGCGTGCTTCGTGCGCGTGGCGAACTGCGAAACTTCAATGTCTATCTCGACTCCCCGATGGCTGTGCACGGCATGGAGGCGCTCTACAAACACCCAGAGTATCTCGCCCCAGCCCTCCGCAGCGCTGTCGAAGCGGGCGAAGCGCCCTTGTGGTTCCCAGAATTGCACTATCTCCTTTCGAAGCGTGAGTCGATGGCGCTCGACGGGCTCATGCACGGCGGCATCGTGATTGCGGGAAGTGGATTCATGGATGCTGGTCCGATTCTGCGGCACCTTGAGATGAGTGTGGATCGCGAAGATGTACGCGTACTCATCGGTGGGTATCAGCCAGAGGGCGGCATGGCGTGGAGACTCTCCAACGGCGCCGATCGAATGCAATTCAACGGTCGCGTTGTCCCCGTGCGCGCGAAAATCGCGAGAGTCGAGGGACTGTCCGGTCACGCTGATCAGGACGATCTCATGCGATGGCTCGAAGGATTCGCCGATCCGCCTGGGCGAGTGGTCATCAATCACGGTACGGATGAAGGACGATCCGCGCTCGCCACGCGCGTGCGAACCGAAATCGGGTGCCCTGTCTCGATGCCAAATCTCGGTGAAACGATTTCAGCGTAAGCGGGCGTCCTCGATGGGTGAAGTTTCCACGGCAACCTTTACGCTCGAACCGATTCCAACGCATCCCGTTCGAAGCGTGCTCCTCTACATCGCGATGGAAGCAGAGGCAGTGGGCGTCGCGGATGCCTTAGGCCTGAGCGCGCCGACGCTGTTGCATGCGCACTCATCCGCGCGTCGTCGCGACGGAGTCCACCAAGGCATCCGGATTCAACTCGTTACTGCGGGCGGCGATCGTTTGCTCGCGGTTGATCGCATCGGAACGATTCCCGCGGCGCTCGCGGTGACGCATGCGCTCGACGCGCATCCGTTCGATCTGATCATCAACACGGGCACGGCCGGAAGCTTCTTGTCGCGAGGCGCCGCAATCGGCGACCTCCTTTTCGCGCGGACAGTGCAGTTTCACGATTGTCGGGTTCCGTTACCGAAGTTTGACGCGCTCTCGCGCGCTTTCACCCAACTCTCCTGCAACGATGCCGAACTCCATGCGATCACGGCACTGCTCCCTGCTCGCCTCGGCGGATTTTCAACCGGATCAAGTTTCGACGCGACACCCGAGGAACTCGCCCACTTTTCACGCGAAGAAACACTGGCGAAGGAAATGGAGCTTGGCGCGATTGCGATAGTGGCGCGAGAGCGCTCCGTGCCGCTCATCGCTTTGAAGTCCGTGACCGACTTCGTGGATGGCCACGAACCCAATCATGAAGCCTTTCTGAAGAACCTCGCGTTTGCATCTGAGCAACTCGCGATCGCGATGCCGAAACTACTCGCGTGGCTCAGCGATCCACTGCGGCGCCGCGAGCAATTCGCGTGATGGTGAAGTTCCAAACCGCCGTCGAACCATTCTTGCCGCCGACGATGAGTGTGATCGGGCTGACGCTTTCCTTCCCACCGTTGACCGCGACGCGATCTTGCGCGACGAAGTAGGTGTCCTGACTGACACCGTCACTCAACTTGAGATCAATGCGCCCCCACGCGCCAACCGCGATCACAGCCTCGCCGCCAGCGTCGGTTGCGACTTCGAATGCTCGCGCTGACCGCGCGCTCGCTCCCGTAGCTGGTGTCGCACTGACGGTGATGCCTTCCACGGTCTTGCCGGTTGCGGCATCTCGCACGGTGACGAGGTAGGTCCCGCTCTTGACCGCGTGATGGCACGCCGAAAGTGCAAGAGCCATTACGAGTGCGGTTGGAAAGAGGAGCGCAGTGCGAAACGAGTTCATGGGGCGAAAGCGTAGCGAGCTTGGGTGCATCATTCCTCCTTGAATTTCAAAGAAGTTCCGTAGGTTTCGCGAAGGCCAAGCACCGCGGGAATCGCGATGAACAGCGCAACCGCTGCGGTGGCAGCAGCGGCCATCCAAACCGCCCGCGACTCGAAACCACCCGCCTCGAACATGCCTTCGAACCAAATCCACAGCATCCCCCAACCGGCGGTCGACCATCGCACGAGATTTGGTGCAGTGGTCGCCACCGTGCCTCGGAGGTCCGTGCCAAACTGCTCTGCGGCGGTTGTTGCAAAGACCGCCCAATACCCCGTGGCTACACCAAGGAAGCACACGGCGGCGTAGAACATGGGCAACGAAATCGCACCAAGAGTGAAGTACACAACGATCGCGACGGCGGTCAGCAGTTGAAAGAGCAAGATCGCTCGCTTGCGTGATTGCATCCACTGGCTACACAGTCCACTGAGGAGATCCCCCGCCGCCAGTCCGACATAGCACCAGAAGATCGCGTTCTTTGGTGAAGGCTTCTCCGCCCCTTGCAGTCCGATCGAAGTGCCAAGGACATCCGCATACTTCACCAGGACACCCACGCTAAACCAAATCGGGACAGCAACCAACACCGTGCAGGCATATCGCAAGAGCCGCCGCGGCGGCGAGAACAAGCGCCAGAACGCGCCCGCGCCTCTCGATCCTGCGCCGGTCATCTCTTCGAAGAGCCCACTCTCTGCGACGCCCATGCGCAGGAAGAGAAGGCCAAGTCCCAAACATCCACCGATGGCGAACGAGACTCTCCATGTGCACTGGGTGGTCACCACAAACGCAGCAATCGCGCCGATGATCCCCACGAACGCGACGATGGTCGTTGCATAACCACGCCGCCTGTCCGAGACGATCTCTGACACGAGCGTAATGCCCGCGCCGAGTTCACCGGCTAGTCCGAAGCCTGCGACAAATCGAAGGACTTCGTATTGGTCGATCGCACGACCGACCCCGATTGCGTGCATCCAACCGAACCCACCCGCGGGGTCAATGTCCCGGATGACGGCGTTGAAAAGGTTGGCGACCGAGTAGACAAGGATCGAGCCGAAGAGAACCGCCAATCGCCCCTTGCGGTCGGCCAGTACCCCCCACACCAAGCCGCCAAGCAGGAGGCCTGTCGTCTGCAGCGTGTTGTCGAGCCATAGACCCCAGTTCTTCAGGAGGGCGTCCGCAGCATCGGGAGATAGCCCTGCGAGCTCGGCCGCGAGCACCTCTTGGAGGCTCTCTTTGCGAACGAGCGCGAAGAGCAAGAGGTCGAAAATATCGACAAAATAGCCCAACGCCGCGACGAGGACGGCAAGCCCGATAGCGTTTCGACCAGTCCGCATGGCGCGCAGTGTTGCATCCACCACGCGGATGGGCAAATGGAGTTGCGTCCCCGATGGGTACACTCAACAATGTCATTGCGGTCCGAGCGCGATGATGCGAATCCATCAGAGTTCAGGATTCGTCGATCCAGTCTCGCTGCCCCTTCGTATGGTGAAGCGCATGCCAACTCGCAAGAACGCATTTACGCTCGTCGAACTTCTTGTCGTCGTCGGCATCATCGTGCTGCTTGTCGGCCTCCTCTTCTCAAGTCTCGGCGAGTTCCGGCGGCAGGCGGTGCAAACTGCGTGCTTGTCGAATCAACGACAGATCGCACTCGCGTCGATGGCGTATGCGGATGACAACATTGGTCGACTGCCCTCTCCGCGCACCGATCACCTCGCCAGCGACTCCGCGCTCTCCTATAAGAACATGTGGGTGGACACAGCCGCGCCAGGCGGACTGGTAGGAGGAAGGGAAACACAAAATTCGCTCGAGGCAGGCGCGCTCTGGACCTATCTCGGTCAAAACCCCGCCGTCTACAAATCGCCGCAAGATCCTGAAGACACAAGTAAGCGGATTCGAAGTTACGCGCTCAACGGATTCGTTGGTGTCGGTGAAGGAAACTACAACGAACGCTGCGATGACTTGTGGGACTTCCCGCATCCTGATCACGCCCAGACTCCGGTCGAACTCAAGAAGCAATGGTTCAAGACCGTCACACTCGCGCAGATACCGCAACCGTCGCGCACGATGAACGCAATCACAGAGGAAGATCGGTACGGCTACAACACGCAGGGTTGGTGCATTTCGATTCACCCTTCTGTCAATCAACCGCTCTTCGGTGAGTGGATTGACTCCCCCGCACTGTGGAACGGCTCGCGCGTGAACATGTCCTACATGGATGGCTCCGTCGAAGCCGCCGACATCCTCTATCCATCCCTCGCCCGACAGTTTGCTGCCGACGCCGACTCCCACTGGGTCATCGAAGGCGGCGGGCGCCCCGCGTTCAAGTACATGTCGGATCGCATGTTGCCTGGGCACATTCGACAGAATCTGCAGTAGATTCGCGCGACGCGCGAGAACCGACTTGAGTCAACGCATGAACGCGCCTCCGCTACCACCGCGCCGATCGACCGCCTTCACGCTCGTCGAGCTACTCGTTGTCGTGGGCATCATTGTGCTGCTCATCGGCCTGCTCTTTTCGAGTCTTGGCGAGTTTCGTCGGCAAGCCGCGCAAACCGCTTGCCTGTCAAACCAACGACAAATCGCGCTCGCCGCAGCCGCGTATGCGAGCGACAACAACGGACGACTGCCCTGCGGTCGCACCGCTCACCTTTCCTATGGATCGCCGCCGGACTTTGTGAACATGTGGGTGGATACCGCGGTGGCTGGCGGCACCATCGCTGGACGCGAAACGATCAAGTCGCTCGAAGCGGGAGTGATGTGGAGTTACCTCGGGCAGAACGCCGCGGCCTACAAGTCGCCGCAAGATCCGGAGGACCCCACCAAGCGCATTCGAAGTTACTCGCTCAACTCGTTCGTTGGATCTGGGGAGCGGAGCTACAACAATCGATGCGATGATTCATGGGACTTTCCGCACTCTGACCATCCACAAACCCCAACAGAGTTGAAGAAGCGCTGGTACCGCATGGTCACGATCGCCCAGATTCCACAACCGTCGCGCACCATGTACACGATCTCTGAAGAGGATCGATACGGGTTCAATCTCGATGGCTTCACGATCACGATTCATCCTTCGTTCAACAATCCGCTCTTTGGTGAGTTCATCGACACCCCCGCAACTTGGAACGGTTCGCGAGTGAATATGTCCTACATGGATGGCTCAGTCGAAGCCGCAGACATCCTCTATCCGTCCTTGGTTCGCCAGTTCAACGCGGATGCCGATTCGCACTGGGTGATCGAAGGTGGTGGCCGACCAGCGTTCAAGTACCTTTCCGATCGAATGCTCCCCGGGTACATCCGCCAAGCGCTGCAGTAGATTCGCTGTGTGACTCGCTTACGCAGAGGGGCCTGAGCCATTCATCTGCGTTTCGCTTCCGGGGCGCGCGTTACTTTCCCGCCAGCGCCTTCAATTGGTCGTAGGGAAGAGACATGATCATGTCCATGACGACACGATCGTCGTCAGACCAGTTTCCGGCATTGACAATCTTGCCGATGACTTGACCAGACGCGCCGACCTTCCCGAAAAGTTCGTTGAACTTCGCGCGTTGCTCATCGTTCATGTCCTCACCAATGGATCCGCGGAAGTCCCCTAGTTCCGCATCCGCCGCGTGCCGAGCCATGATGGCATCGACGAGTGGCTTGAATCTCGCCTGCTTGGCGCTTTCCATCTGCGCCGAAGGTGGCACGAACGGTGGCGGCTCCTGCGCACCCCTCGACGAGGAGTCGTCGCAGGCGACCAACATGCTCATGGCGACGGCAAGAGCGGAAACACCTCGCACGAAGGGCTGAAAGAGATCCATGCCGAAAGGGTAGCGACTCGGAAGCGGCCTCGATTCCGGCGTTTGGAGCGCATCTGCCCCCCTAACCTCCGATTCCCCCCCCGGATCGGCTTGGATCTTCAAGAATTGAGGGTATCTTCGGTGGCGGCTGGCCCCTCTTTTTCCCTGAGATTCCTATGCGAACGCTTCCATACCTTGCGCCTCCTAGCATCATTCTCGCGATTCTCTGGGTGACCGCACCCAGTCCCGCCGCAGAAATCACCGTGTCAACCAAAGGATTCAGCTTTAACCCGCCGAGCGTGACGGCGATGCCTGGCGATGTCATTCGATTCGTCCGCACTGGCGGATCGCACACCGCAACGAGTGGCTCCAACTGCGTCGACGATGGACTCTTTGACGCGCCACTCAATCTGGCGAATCCAGTTTTCCTGTGGACGGTGCCTCAGAGTGCCGCAGGAACCACGGTTTCGTACTTCTGCAATCCGCATTGTTTCTACGATATGGTGGGCGAAATCGTCGTCGGCGGCGGTGGTCCGCCCTGCGACCTCAACGAGGACAGCTTTGTGGATGCCTCGGATCTCGCCATCCTTCTGAGCAATTGGGGAACTGCGGGCCCTGGCGATATTGACGGCAGTGGAGTTGTCGAAGCGCCGGATCTTGCCATACTGCTGGGCAAGTGGACTGGTTGAACACACCATCGAGACTGCGACGCACCCTCTCGCTTTGCGTGACTGGCGCACTTGCAGCAATCGGCGCGAGTTGTCACTCGCCGCCATCGACGGTTGAGTGGCCGAAGCCTGCAACCCTCGCTGGCGTCGCAACACTCGATGGCGTCGCAGCGGATCCGCGCGATGGACTCGCCGATTCGCTCGCCGTGGTTGTCTTCATTTCGAACGACTGCCCGATATCCAACGCGCTCGCGCCGGAACTCTGCGCGCTCGCCACGCATGCGTCAGATCGCGGCATCGCCTTCTATGCCGTCCACGCCAATCCCCCCGCCGACCTCGCGCTCGTCTCCACGCACGCGAACGAGTACGGACTTACCAACGCAATGACCGTGCTGGTGGACCCGGAACAGTCTCTCGCGCGCGCGACTGGCGCGAAGGTCATGCCTGAAGCCGTGCTCTTTCGACGCGGCGCGAACAAAGAGGTCACGATCCTCTATATCGGTCGAGTGAACGACCTCTACTCGGCACTCGGCCGACGACGCGCATCGCCGACCCGAAACGACCTTCGCGACGCGATCGATGCGGCGCACGCAGGAGGCGCCCCCGCGCAATCGAAGACAAAGGCGATTGGATGCTTCATCGAGATGTCACCCACGGCGGGTTGATCGCAGCCTGCTGCACCATGAGTGCTGTCGCGTTGCCACCTGCGACGGATGCGCTTGACGCACTCAACAATCATTGTGTTGCGTGCCACAGCGGACGGGGAAGCGCGCCGTTTCGCTTCGACTCGCTTGACGGGATTCTGCGAAGTCGCCTACTCATGCGTGCGTTGATCGAAGATGGCACGATGCCGCCATCGCTCGTCGCCAAGTCGGGGTACCCGATCGCACACGATCGCGCGCTCGACGATTCGACAAAGCAAGTCCTTCTCCGCGCACTCGCGACGCCCACCGAGGCGCGCGAAGCCTTCGCCCAAGTCTCCCAGTGCGACGCACCTGAGATCTGTGATGAGCGTTTGCGCTTCTCCCCCACCGCTGCATGGATCATGCCGGCATCCGGCGGTATGCGACTGCGAACCTACTTGATCGATCTGCCGCACGATTCGCCCGCGCGCGTGCGCGGATTTCAAGCCACCTCGCCTCGTGCGTTCGGCGCGTCACCCATTCGCGTCATCGCATGCGCGCCCGATCCCGAACGATCACTTGCGATCTTGTCTGCACCAAATGAGAACGGCGTCGAAAGCATGGGGAATGTCGGTCGAACGCCCAGCGGCGCACTCGGCATGATCACGCGCGTCGCGCCGAGCTTTACGCTCCCTGAAGGCTTTTCGTTTGACCTTCCCAAGGGCTCTCTCACGATGGAAACTACTTCGGAAGCAATAGGAAAGTGTGCCGAAGTGAGCAGTGAACTCGCCTGGATCGAAAGTCGCGACGCAGACACCCGCGTTGTTCGTGCACTCGCTATGACGCCGCGGAGGCTGCGCATCCCTAGCGGCGACACACTCCTCACCGCGGACACACTCACCGTGGCGCGAGACCTCGATCTCGTCGGCGTCCTTGTGAAAGGTGGCGCGTTCCTGCGGAGCATTCGCCTCGAGTCATCGAAGCGGGCCTCCGACACGCGCGTGCTCTTTTCTATCCCGGATTTCCGACTTGCATTGAGTGAACCATGGTTCTTCGAAACCCCCGTCGCGATCGATCGCGACGAGCGCATCACGGCAACCTTCGGTTTCGACAACACCTCGGCGAATCCGCAGCAGCCACATGACCCACCGCATGCGGTCGTCGCCGGGCTTCCGCCCGAAGGAGAGGACAGCGTGCTCATTCTGCTTGTTGCAGACCGCACCCTGAGCCGATAGACCGAGAGATGCTGCATGAGTTCGTCACTGCGGAAGGCCTCGTCATCCTCAAGAGTTCGCTCTTGCGCGATACGGACTTCAATCACGGATTTTCCACGCGCATTGGTGGAGTAAGCCTTCCGCCGTTTGCCAGCCTCAACCTGCAGTCCTCTCGCGCGAACGCCGACCTTGATTCCGCTGCGCGCGATGCGGAATCCAACCTCGAAGAGAATCGTCGGCGCTTTGCGCGAGCGTGTGGCGTGGACGCTTCGCTGCGAATTGCAGAAGTAAGCCAAGTGCACGGATGCGAAGTCACGACAAGTCGTGCGGCGCTCGCTTCGCGTCAGTTCGCGGATGCCATCACGAGTGCGCCCGGCGAAGCTGCTGCACTCATTCGCATCGCAGACTGCGTGCCCATCCTCATCGCCTGCCGCGCGACTGGCATCGTCGCAGCGATCCATGCAGGTTGGCGTGGCGTGGTTGCAGGCGTTGTGACGAGGGGCATCGACGCGATTGTGGCGCGCGGTGCGATCCGCGATTCATTGCTCGCCGCGGTTGGACCTTGCATTCGCGCCGAAAAGTTCGAGGTAGGCGCCGAGGTTGCGGAGGCGATGGCAGAGGTTGCTCTCGGCGAGTGCATCACTGCGCCGAGCAAATCAAACGGGAAGATGCACGCCGATCTCGTGCGCGCTGTCTCCATCCAACTCGAACGCGCATCGCTGTCAGCCTCTCGCATCGATGCTGACCCGCCGTGCACCCATGCCGATGCTGAGCGTTTCTTCAGCTATCGCCGCGACGGTCTCTGCAGCGGCAGGCTCGCCGCAATCATCGCGCCCAGGCACTGAGCTTCACCGCGTCCATCCTTCACCAAGAATGACATCTTGCATGCGCTCGGGTGGTTCGACCGTGATCCAATCAACGCTGCCGTCATGAAGCGAGGCAGTCACGGTGGTGTTGAACGCCGCCTTCAGACGGAAGTGGCCACTCCAATTCGTTGGAAGTGCTGGGCACACGACGATCTTCTCTCCCACCGATTGCAAGAGCATCTCCTGCAGCGTCGTCATCAGGTTTCCGCCGTGGCATTGATCGGGAACCCAATCAAAGTTCGGTCCCCAGAAGGTTGGAAAGCGGAATGCGGGATGCGTGTTCCGCGCCTTCGCGAGCAGGTTGTTCGCAGCCTCCTCATCCAATCCCAAACGCGCGGCCTGCTGGCCATCCTGCGGCCAACCATTCACGAAGTGTTCAACTCGTGCGCCGTAACTCGTGCGACCTATCTCCAAATCTTCGCGATACACGCCCGACGCTTGAAACGGCCAAACGGCGAACAATTCGGGGTTTTCGCAATTCGAACGCTGTGCATCAAACTTCGCCGCTGCGGCGAAACGAATCGCGCCGCTCGCAGCATCCGTCGTCGTCGGCATGGGCGGACACGCGCGGCGCACGCGCTCCCAGAGCGCTCGATCGTCAGCACTCCCGATGTCTGAAGGCAAGGCAGTGAGGCGAGCGGTGATTTCACGCAACCCCGCAATCGTCGGAAGGTCATTCACCACCCCAGACCAGTAGGTTTCCAGAGATTGCGTAGGCTCTAGGATCAGCAAGCCCTCTGCATCGCGCGAGAATCGCGTGTCAAAGTACGCGAGGACTTCACGCGCCATTGGGAGCGTTTGCGTTTCGAGTTGCGCGCGGTCCTGTGTGTAATCCCAATGGTCGAGCATGAGCGCAACAAGTTCCGGGCCTTGGTTCCACGCCCAGCGCCACCATGCACAGTCAATGTCGCCCGCTGCTTTCCCTTCGCGATTCCAACCGTAGTCGGCATTGGCGTAACTCCCCATCGTCGTCATCGTTTCAGGAAAGTATGCCCCCCCCGCGTTGTAGTAGATCGCCGCACGCGCCTTCGAGATTGGGAGGAGACGCGAATAGAAGGCGAAGAGTGATTGCATCGCATCGCCATCGCCGCGCGCCAACATGCCGTGATAGGGCAAGCGCGTGTTCTGCCACCAGTACGAGCCGCCCCACGCGCGCCAATCGTCATTGAACTCTTTGCCGTTGATCGGGTGTGGCGCAATGGTGAAAATCGATCCGTTGAACTTCACTGGAAACGCGCCGCGCGTGGCTGCGAGAGTGACGAATCGCTGCAACGCATACGCAAGGCTTACGCTCAGCGTCGGCTTCGCCTTCCGCGTCGACTCCCCCACAAGTGCGTCGTTGAGGTAGACCTGGAGGCTCACCTCGCTGCCAGAGCGATAGACAAGCGCGACATGCGAGCGGAGGCCAACCGGTGGTCTTGCGTCGCTCTGCACCGTGACATCACCGACGATGGCGCGCAATCTCCCCTGCTGTAGGTCAAAGAGGAATCCATCCGCGCCGCCCGCCGTGAGTTTGTCTGCGATGCGCCCGGTGAGATTTGCCTCCGCGGGACTTATCCACGCATCCACGGTGAAGTCTGTCTGCGACTCGAGCGCGTCCGATGGTTTCCATGTTGAACCGTTTTCGGTTGCGACGAGGACATCCGCATCGGGCGTAATGAAGCGCACATCCGAGATCTCGCCGACAAATCGATTCTGCGCATTCGAGTCATAGCCAATCCGAATCGGGTGCGCGGATTGCAACAACGACTTCTCGCGTGGAGGTTCGACAAAAACAAAGGAGTCATCCCATCTCGATTGCAACCACGCGCCGGTTCGCGCGCGCGCGACGGCGAGCGTTGGAACGGATGCCGCGCGCTCCGCGAGTCGATCGAGCCAGCCCGCAAGGTCATCCGCCTGGGAACAACTCGCCGTGATGTGCAGCGAAGTTTGTCGCGCAGGAGCTTCGGTTGCCATGGTGGTTGGGCTAGTTCGAGTCCAGCCGTCGCCATCGAGACGACCACCAAATGTTCGAAGAATGAGCGGGTCTTCGAACTGGCTCGCAACACTCGCGAGGCCCTGCCGCTCGAGCGTGAACGCGGTGTAGGAAAACTCGTTGCGGTGGTACCAGACGACCGCGTCTTCCGCCTCCACGAGCACATCTGCAGACTCCTTCACATCAACTGAGGTCGGCGCACTCTGCATCAACCACGAGGACTTGAGTTCCTCTCCCTTGAGCACGTGCTCGCTTGTCCGCCACGGCTCAAGCGACGCCGTCAAGCTGCGCGGGATGTCGCTCTGCATCGAGAGGAACACACTCGGGGAGCCTGCGTCGATGAATAGCTCCAATTGCACGCCAGAGGCAGCAATGGTCAGAACACCTGCTTCGAGGTTCAAGCGCTGCGTGAAGGATGCGTCAACCGGAAATGGCGGCTCGCAATGCACGCGCACGCGACCAAGTTTCAGCAAGCGCTCCGCCTCACTGAAACTATCCGTGTGTGAAAGCAGCAAGATGAGGTCGCCGCTCGACTCCATCCACACATTCGCGCCAAGCTCACCATTACCCATCGGCATGGAGCCGGTAGCCGAGAGCCCTGGTGTATGCCAAATGGGATCGAGGGCGCGCAACGCTGCGCGCGCAGCGTCAGTCGGCGAGCTTCGCCAGCATGGGAGAGCGGGCTTCCCACCCACAACCTGCGTCGAGCAGCCGAACAAGCTTGCGCACAAACACGCAGAAGCAGCGATAGATCGAACGAGCATCCGCGGAGTGTGACAGATTCAAGCCGACCACGCCGCGAGCAGGATCGACAGATCGGCCGCATCCACTATGCCATCGTGGTTCAAGTCGGCATCTCCCGCGGTACCCCACTGGGAAAGCATGATCGCGAGATCAGCCGCATTCACCACGCCGTCGAGGTTGAGGTCCCCCAGTGGAAGTCGAACGTCGCGCGTCCACATCCCGCGCCCATGCGTGGCGGCAAGCAGTGTTCTCGAATTGGGTAGAAAAATCAGTTCATCGACGCTGACATTCGCGGGACCAAAATCGCTTCCGCTCCACGACGAGCCGCCATTGATGCTCGAAAAGATTCCAAACTCGGTTGCGACAAACAGACGCTGCGCGTCATCCGGATGGATCGCCATGCCGCGCACGGGAATCGACGGAAGTCCAGCCGCGCCAGTTCCGGTGACATCAGTCCAAAGCCCGCCGCCATTGGTTGTCTTGCGAATGTTGTCGCCGTCGAATCCTCCAAGACAAACGTACGCAGTCGTGGACGACCCTGGCGCGAACACGATGCGCGTGATGTAACGATTGGGCAGCGGATTCTTCGTCGCGTTGTCGTCGATCGCGCTCCAGGTTGGCGTGTCGCTCGACGCATTCGCGGTCGTCCAGAGTTGACCATCGCCCTGTGCGACCCACACAATCTCCGGATCAATCGGCGAGACCGCGATCGCGCTGACATTGTTTGTGCCGGTACGAATCTGCTGCCAGGCGACAGCCGCTGCTCGCGCGTCGCGCGTTCTCCAAAGGTTCGCGCCACCTCCGTAAAGCACCTTCGGATCGTTGGGATCAAGAATGAACGGCGCGATGAAGTTTGCGTTGCCCGATTCCGCATCCGTGAGTCCAGCGTAAATGTTCGACGCGCTCACCCCCCCATCGGTGGAACGATGAATCTTGAGATTCACATACTCGCCGTACTGAAAGCGCGGGTCTTCCCAATCCACCGCGCACCAGCCCCCATCTCCGCCATAGGGAAGATTCGCTGTCGTCGAGCCCTCAAGAACACGAAGCGTGCCGTTGTCCTGCGTTCCGCCGAGAATGATTGAGGCTGTCGCAGTTGTTGGAACCACGCCGCTCACCACGCCTCCACGGCGAAGCTTTGAAGCTGGCACGAATTGCCGAACGATGCCCGGGCCTTCGTAACGCAAGATCAAGCCTGCGTTGCCGCCTGCTTCGAAGAACTGCACTTCGATCGCGTGACTCCCGGCACCGAGTGCCGCAATGCCACGTCGTTCTTGCATGCCGTGCAGACCATCGTTGTCGACAATCGTCACTCCATTGATGCGAAGCCGACTGCCGTCATCACTTTCTGTGCTGAATGTATACAGTCCAGGCGTGTCGATCGTGACCCAACCAGTGAACAGGCCGCCCACATTGTCGGCGCGTGTGGAGTTCGCGAAGTTCGAACTCGTCGACGCGTAATTGAGCGTCGTCACACTGGTGGTGAGGTAGGGTGAAAGCGTGGCAAAGTTGGGCAATGCGCTTGGCGCGATGAGTGCGAAGTATTTCGCGGCCAATCCCGCCGAGGTCCCCGTCACCACACTCCCAGGCGTCAATGGCAACTCGACTCCCGAAGCGCCGTAGAACTGAGTCGTGCTGTATCCATTCACGATCGAACGCCATCCCGAGGATGTGCCCGCTGCCTCAATATCATCCGCCACATGCATCGCGCCGTCCGACAGCGCATACACGCGCCGATTGGTCGTTCCATTGAAGCCAGGGTCGCTGACGAATCCATGCACATCGGGGTGCACTTGATCAGTGAGGAGGTAACCACTCGACGCCTGCGTCAAAGTCACGCCGCCATCGACAGACTTCCATGCGTGGTAGCCGCCGACGAGAAGAAAATTTGGATTGGTTGGGTGCACCCAAAGCGGACACGCATACCAACTCGAACCGCAAGCGCCGCTCGTTGTCACGAGTGCGTAGTTCTTGCCGCCGTCCGTCGATTTCCAGATCACGCCGCCGCCGAGAGCCGCGTCCGCGTAGACGATTGAGGGATCGCTCGGCGCATAGCAAAGATCAAACCGACTTCCAAAGCCCAATTGATGATCAAGACCGGTCGCAGTGTTCCAGGTCGCGCCTGCGTCATCGCTCCAGAGCGCGCGATGAAACCAGTTTGTGTCATAGTCGATGATGTGCGCGACGGCGAGGTTGCCGTTGGTTGGATGGAACTGCACATCGAAACTGCCCTGCGCCCACTGTGCAGTGCTCCAACTCGTTCCGCCATCGGTCGAGCGCATGACGCCGCCCCACCGCTTCGAGGCAAGCATGATCAAAGGATTGCTCGGTGAAATCGCGATGCGATTCACGGTGTCCCAATTGTTCGTGCTTCCCAGCTGCGCCCACGAAACGCCACCATCCGTCGACTTGAAGATCCCGTCGCCACCAAGCGCGTCGCCGTTGAATTGTCCTTCTCCCGTTCCGGCAAACAGCACATCAGGATTGGTCGGATGAATCGCGAGCGAGCCAATCGCAAGCGAGCCCATGCGGTCATTGACAGCTGACCAATTCGCGCCGCTATCCATCGAATAGAAGATCCCGCCGCCCACCGAGCCAGCCCACATACGGTTCGTCTGAGTTGGATGAATCACGAGCGAGCGGGTTCGTCCGCCAACATTGGTGGGGCCGCGCGAAATCCAACTCGCATCCATCGATGCGATGCCGCCGAACGCGCCATCATCGCCTCGACGAGTGCTCGCGGTCACAAGCGACTGCACTTGATCCATGCCGCGCGAAACTTTCGCGGGATCGATCAGTCCAAACTCATCCCGCCACGCCAAACGGCGCCACATCATCGCCTTGTCGGGACCCGTGGCGCGTGGAAGGGTTTCAGCGCGCGGGGCTGGCGGCGGAACACTCGCGCAACTCTGCAATAGGCACATTGCGCTCGTTAGCGTGAGCGTTGACGCGATTGCGAAACATGGAAGGGAGCGGAGCATTGACGGGCCATGCATCGAGTGAACATAGCGCGAAACTCCATGAGTCCCACGCAGGCACGGGATTTTCGGCGGTTTTGGGACTGTGGAATCAGCATTCCAAGGATCAGGATGTACTCTCAAGCATGCGCCCGCACGCTGGGAGCGCAGAAACCCAAATCTGAGCATTCACCTCCATGACCACTTCCCGCATCCTCATCTCCTCCGTTGTGCTCGCCTCATCCGCTGTCATCCTCGGACAATGGAACGCACCCGCTCATGCGCGCCTCGGCGGAGGAAAGGGAGATGGTGGAGTTGCGGGGGGCAGCACCAATTGCGCAACCGCGCCTGCGGCAGTGCTGGGCGAGAATGCGTTCGACACGGCAGCCGCGACTGGGTCGCTCAGTGTGCTCGCCGGGAGTACATGCGGCGATCACACAATGTACAAGGTCAACTACTTCACTTTCACGCCCGCAGAGACTGGCACCTACACCTTTTCGACTTGCGGCTCCACAGGTTGGGATACGCGCATCGCAGTCCTCCAAGCATGCGGTTCCAACCTCGTGCCTGTGATCTGCAACGACGATGCGTGCGCCTATCAAAGCCAAGCGAATGGTCCACTCACCGGCGGCGCGCTCTATCGCGTGGTTGTCGGCGGATATGGAAGTAGTGACGGTGGCGCGGCAACACTCTCGATCAGCCTCGATACTCCCGGTGGCGGCGGTGGAACCGTTGGTCCGGATGTCATCGTCGGCTCACTCTCCGACATTGCGAAGTATGGATCGGTTGTTGTGAGTGGCCAGACGATCATGGCCTATGCGATCGGTACGGTCAGTTGCAACATCGGTGACGCGCTCCTTGATTGGTTCGCGTCGCCCGATGCTCGTCACCCATTCATTCCACAGAACATGTACCGCATCAAGGGCGGGCGCATCGAACAGATTGGTCAAGGCTGGGGCAAGCACGGTTTCTACGCCCTGCAAGATTCCCTCTGCGGCCCATGCACGCCATCGCCAAGCGGAACATGGCTCGGCGTTGGTTGCTCTGACCCATACGGCGCGGATCTCAACGGCAGTCAGGGTGGACTGGGCACCCGCACCGAAGTCAACGCGGCAACCGGCGTGTTTCCAGGGAGTTTCAATGCTGGAATGCCTGCAGCAGCAGCGACCATTGGCCGCCGCGTGCAGGTCAACGCGAATGATCTCAATCCAACACTCAACGCGGGCGCGATCTATCTATGTGAAGGTCAGTACATTCACTCGGGAGATGCCGCGGCTGGAAACGACGACAACAACGGCTCATGGCGCTTGATGACGGTCGGCGCACTCACGAGTGGTGCGTACCTCCTCACGCCAACGGGCGCGACCAACCAACAACAGAGCGCCATCCGCGCGTGGCGCGTGGTTGTGCCTGCAGTCACGCTTGTCGATGTTGATGTGCCCAACGATGGCCGCTTCATCGTGGGATACAACGCCACCGACCTCGGTGGCGGACAGTGGCACTATGAGTACGCGATTCAAAATCTCAACAGCGACCGCAGTGGTCGTTCCTTCAGTGTGCCAGTCCCTGTGAATGCCACAATCACCAACACCTACTTCAGGGACATCAACTACCACTCCGGTGATCCATACTCGCCCACGGATTGGACGGTATCGACAACGGGTGGCGCGGTGACATGGACTGGCGGAAGCTACGCAACAAGCGCGAACGGAAACGCCCTGCGCTTCGCGACGCTTTACAACTTCGCGTTTGATGCGAACTACCCACCTTCTGGCGCCCTCGGCACCATCGGGCTCTTCAAGCCAGGCGCGGAACCCAATGTCACGGTTGCTATTCAGGCGCCTGCTGGTCCACCAGCGAATCCGGCTGACCTCAACGCGGATGGCGGCGTGAACGCTGCCGACCTTGCAATCCTTCTCAATGCGTGGGGCTCGACGGGCCCTGGCGACATAAACGGTAGCGGGACTGTCGACGCAGCCGATCTCGCTGCGCTCTTGAGTGCGTGGACGAGCTGATTCTCTCCTGTAAGCGAATCCCCTCGTTGCCTGTCCCCAATCGAGCGGTGAGGGCCATGTCGCTCGGGAAATCTCGCGGATGACATAAACTTCGCTTTGCAATCGCAGCGACGGTTGTAGATTGGGTTTCGAGGTTCTTTGGCACTCTGATTCATGAGTACGTCGATCGCGTCGAAAGTTCCACCTCGCCTCACTCGCTGAACCTGAAGCGAAAAGGGCGCGTCGTCTTGCGTGTCAGCCCTCGGAGTTTTCTATGTGTATTCCAATGCTCTCGCAACGCCTGTCACACATTGCTCTCTCCATCGCGGCATTGAGCGCGGCCGTGTTGACCTGCACGACCCTCGCCAACGAGGCCTCCGTCGAGGCACTCATCGGCGGCCCGACAAGATACAACATCCTGTTCATCATTCTCGATGATGTCGGTGCGGATCAACTGACGTTGTCGAATCCGGCGGGCGTCGGCCTCGCGTCCACGCCGACCATCAACGCAATCGCGGCGCAGGGCGTGAACTTCTCCAACTGCTGGGCGATGCCGGAATGCTCTCCCAGTCGCGTCTGCTTTTTCACGGGGCGCTATCCAAGCCGGACGGGAGTTGTGACCGCGCTGACCTCCAACACGCTTCCCCAATCTCAATGCTCGCCGTTTGAGACGACGACGCCGATGATTCTTGGAGGTGCCGGGTATCACAGCCGACTCCTTGGAAAGTATCACCTCTCGCAAGAGGATCTCAATCCTGCGGGCATCGCCGCGCCTGCATCCAACGGCTTCACCGATTTCAACGGAACATTGCTCGGTGGACCGCCCTTCATCGACCCAACCATCGCAGGGCAAGTTGACTCCGATGCCGTCGTGTATTCCTGCGGATTTCCAGTGAATGGGAGCGCGCCTGCCGCCTGTGCATGCGCGTTTCCCAACGGAGAGTGCGTGCCCAGCGTGAATGCGCTTGAGTGCCTCGCTGCGGGGGGGTTGCCACTCGTTGCAAGTGACGGCACGCCGATTCTCGAATGTAGTGAAGCCGCTGCGGCGCGGATTGACTGGAGTGCAACCAACGGTTCTTACGCATGGCCACGAACCATCAACCGAGATGGCGGAGCAACACAAGTCATTCCGGTTCGCAAGCACGCGGATGTCGTGCAGGCCGATGACGCCATTGCGTTCATCAATGAGCAGCGCAAGACACCCAAGGAGAAGTGGATGTGCACTCTCTCGTTCAGTGGGGATCACGATCCGTGGCAACCACCGCCGCAGTCGAGCCTTCCCCCTGGCACGACTTGGCCGAACAAGCTGCCGATGGCATGCGATGAGCAGCCAGATCTAGAAAGTGTCGCTCTGCAGCAACGACTCCTGTCGAACTGGACGATCGAAGCGCTCGATGTGCAGATTCGCCGCGTACTTCTCACAACTGGTTTGGCGAGCCTGAACAAGGCTGGTGGACTCACGCTCACTGCGCCAGACACTGTGATCGTCGTCATTGGGGACAATGGATCATTCCTCACCACCGTTCGCGCACCGTTTAACCCACTTCGCGCGAAAGCGACGGCATATCAGACAGGTATCTGCGTGCCACTCGTGGCAGCCGGCGGTCCCACCGTCGTGCCGGGTCGTCGCTGCGACCGGATGGTCAACATCGTGGACCTCTTTCAACTCTGGGGCGAACTGGCCGCAGTTGATGTCCACGCCGCAGTGCCCTTGGGACGAAAACTCGACTGCCGCCCGATGCTCCGCTACCTCACGAGCGCTGATGCGCCGAGCGCGCGCGAATGGAACTTCTCAGAGTATGGGACGGAGTATCTCGATCAGCAGTGCTACGCGTGCTTGATTACGACAGGCAACAACGACACCTGCACGAACACGATCCTCACGACACAATCGTTGTGCGAATCACAAGGCGGGGTCTGGTACGGGCCAGGTGGATCCACTCCTGAATCAGTGACTTGCTGCGATCTTTGGGAGAACTTGGATCAGCCGTCAAACTTCAATGTCGTCTTCGCCTCGCAACAGGCGCTCACGGATGGTCGCTGGAAGCTTGTGTACAGCGATCAACCGCCGTGCTTTGAATCGACGACGAGCGACTACGAGTTCTACGATCTCACGCAGTGCTTCGCAGCAAACCAACTCTTTGGTCGCGGCATCGACAACCCCAACTACAACCTGCTCGCACCCGGAACGACGCTGACGGAGTATCAGCTGATCCAGTACAACCGGCTTCGAACCAAGCTCGCGGCGATGCAAGTTTCGCTCGCACACTGCGATGGCGACATCACAATGAACGGCATCGTGAATGCGGAAGACCTCACGGCTCTGATGTCGTACTGGGGTATGCCCAGCGTCGGTGACATCAACAACGACGGCGAAACCGACGGCACCGACCTCGCAATGCTCCTCGACAACTGGGGGCCGTGCGGGGGTTGAGTGGCTTGTGAGCCACCTAGAGTCGAGACCATGCGTCGCAGTTTCCGGAATGTCAGGACCTACTTGATATCCCGCAGTCGATCGACAACACAACCCGCACGCTGCCCATCCACCTTGGCCAGTTCGACTCGGAGTCGGTAGGTTCCTCACTCCGATTCGATGCCGCAACATCGGGCGGCGGGAACGATCCTGAAGTTGATCACCTCAGCCGCTCCGACATGGCGACGAGCGGGTGGGGCAGCCCATCCGTCGCAGGAGGAAACACAAACGGCTTTGCGACTTCGAACTTGCCCGAAGCGTTACCCGCGAAGCAACGGTCGCCCGCGAGCGTAAGTTTCTTCGCCGGCGCACCCACCAACATGGCCGCGAGCGACGCTCGGCGTGCGAAGAGACGAACTTCGCGAACGGGTGGAAAGAGAACCAGTTGTGGGGGTTGACCTGCTTCTTGGTCGCCTTGACCATCGCAGCCATATCTCAGTGCCGAAGATCACCGCCGCCAACGCGCTGCGGTCGGGGTCGTCCGTCTGCGAACAAGTCCCGCTGAGGACGATCAAAAGCTCACCCACCGCGCGGGCCTTATCGACGACGCGCTTGGTGCGGTCCGCGATCGCCGTCCGCGCCTCCGCCGACTTTCCCTTCGCGTCGTCGATCGTGACCAGATCGAGGAAGGATGCGTGGTGGCAGTTGCACGTCAACCGCTTTCTCCCCGACATCGCGGCGCCGCGTCGAGGCCCAATCTGACGACGGCGACGGAAAGAACACACAAGCCCAGAACCTGCGGTGATCTCCTCCTTATCGGATGGCCAATCAGCGATCCTGCCGTTGGCACTCGAAGTTGAGACCCAAATCGGCATCCCCGGGTCCCTCAAGAGCCCAGCTAGACAATGATACGCATGAGGAATCTCCCGCGGTTTGAACACGTTATCGCTGCGTTCGAATCAAGGAACATCGCGATCTTGGTTGCGGCAACCTTCTGCATGACGGTCGCGGCGAACTCCGAGGCAGCCGAAGCGGAGCGCGGTGCGGGTGCGCCTCCGAACATTCTCGTCATCGTGCTCGATGACATAGGCATCGATCAGGCAGGATTCCCCCCTTTCAATTGGACGCAATCGGAGTGGGCACCGAGAATGCCAGTCCTCGCTGAGATCGCGGCGAAAGGGGTTTCGTTTACAAATTTTTGGGCGACGCCGGAGTGCTCGCCGACCCGCGCAGCAATCCTCACTGGTCGATTCGGATTTCGGACGGGTGTCGTGACGGCGCTTGTCGATCCAATGTTGCCTGTCAACCAGCTGCATCCATCTGAGATCACAATACAGAAGTTGCTGGGCGAAGCGGGATATCGCACGAGCATGTTCGGGAAGTATCACCTTGGTGGAGGACCGGAAAACACGCCACCGGGATATGGCTACCAAGCACCCGCGACAACGGCGCGCCTAGATTTTTATGACGGCTATTGGTCCCTGCCTCCAAACATTGACGAGACCATCGGCGGACAGGTTGCCGCTGGAACCTACACCTGTGGCGCGCCGACCGGAGACCCAAACTTCGGTGCTGCGTGTTTTCCCAACGGCACATGTATCGACCGCATCAACCCCTACACCGCGATGGCACTCGGCGGGACGCCGCTCCTCGATCGCAATGGAAACCTCGCCGCAAACTGCTCAGAGGGGGATTGCAGCGCGATTGATTTTCAAATCGCAAACGGGTACTACAAGTGGCAGCGGTACATCACCGATGCAAACGGATCGACGACGATTCCCGCAGCGCTCACCGCTGAGTACCTCACATCATTCATCTCGCGGCGATCAGCGGAATGGATCAACGAGGCGCGCTCCGCCGGTGTTCCATGGTGTTGTTTCGCGATGCACTCATCGGGGCACACGCCGGTGCAAACCCCACCACCGACCTTGACCGGTGACGCGCCTGGCGCATCGAGCTGTGATGCCTTGACTGCGCCGACGCCACCGTATCGACTCGCGTTCCGGCAGATGTGCGAATCTCTCGACAAGTCGATTGGCGCGATGCTCGTCGACCTTGATCTCGCGACGATTACCAAGTCCGGCGGCGTGGAACTCCTCGATCCCGCAATCACCAACACCATGATTGTGGTTCTTGGCGACAATGGTTCACTTGGCACGACGGTCCTGAATCCATTCAGCCCAACGAACTCGAAACAGACGGTGTATCAAACCGGTACATGGACGCCATGCATCGTTGCTGGTCCGATGGTTGTGCAGCCCAACCGCGCTGTGGATGCGGTGGTGAATTGCGTTGACCTCTATGGACTCATCCTCGACAGCGCGGGGGTCGATTGGCAGGCGCAGATCCCGCCGCAACGCATCGTTGACTCTCGCCCGATGTTGCCATACCTGTCCAACCCGACGCAAGCGCAGATTCGCGAGATTGACTTCACGATGTATCGCCAAGGCACCTTTGTCTCCGGTGAGTGCGGCCCTTGTCTTATGGGAGCAACCGTTGTCGACAATCTTTTCTCGAGCCCGACGATGTGCGTTGCGAATGGGGGCACTTGGCTGTCGAGTGACGAGACCCCGTACTCTCCAACTGATTTCTGTGGTGTCGAGGGAGTCTTCACAGTCAACGGCGTCGACTACTGCTTCGGCACGGCGTGCAAGAGCTGCACCGATTGCACACCCGCCAATCCGCCCACTCTTCAACAATTCGCCGTGCGTCATGGCCGATGGAAACTCGTCCTGCAGGAGTATCCAGATTGCGTGAGTCCCTCGTGCGTGTTGGAGTTCTTTCATCTCGCTGAGTTTCAGGCACCTAACCAGCCTGGGCTCGATCGGCCGGGAGCGAATGGGAACTCGATTCCGCTCGACGCTCTGTCCAAGGACCAACAGACGGCATTCAATCTCCTCGCGCAAGCGATGTACGACCTGCTTGCGAGTAACTGGTACTGCCCAGGTGATGGAAATCTCGATAAGCAGATCAACGCGGAAGACCTCACTGGACTTCTCGCGAGCTGGGGTTACCCCGGATTCTGGGATTCAAACAACGATGGCACGACCGATGGCGAAGACCTTGCCACCGTATTGAGTGCTTGGGGAACCGATTGCGTGGGAACCGTGAATACCGACGGGCAGGACATTCCGTCATGCCTCATTGATGCGTTGCCGTAACCGCTGGATGCGAGATTGCTCGCAACACTCACCTGTCCCAAAGCAAGGACACCGGCGCCGCACAATCGTTCTTCTCACCGAGCGGGTAGGTCGTCGGGCCTGAGTAGAGCACGACGCCGCCCTTGAAGCTGCGTCCTGCGCGACGATCCACATCCACGCTCGCCTTGATCGCGATGAGGATGGATGGCGCACGCTGAACCTCATCAATCGTGAGAGACTTTCCCGAAGCAGTCATTGCCTCCACGCACCCCCGTGGATCGAGTCGCGCTGCGAACGCCGCCTCTAGGTCATCAAGCATGATGTAGACCCGTCGCCTATCGATTCCCTTCACAAGCGTGGTCTTTCCAACCTGGGGTGCTCCAACCGCGCACACAACGGGCGTATCCGCGAGTGCGACTCGCACCGCAGCCTCCGCGCGACGGCGAACACGGCAGAGGGCAGCGTCAACTGACCAACGCCAGCGCGTCCAAAACCCTGTGAGGCGAACTCGCCCCACAAATGAAATCGCCGCGGGTCGATTGACTCGCGGCGGTTTCGTTGAAGTGGACCTGATCGGGCTCGAACCGACCACCTCTTCCATGCCATGGAAGCGCTCTACCAAATGAGCTACAGGCCCAAACTCTGCATGCGTTGCGCGACGAATCGCCTGCTTGCAGGGAGGGAGAGCCTACCTTGAAGGCCGCCCTGAGGCAACAGGATCGGCTGTTCAGGTCGCGCAGTTGCGCGAACCACGCACTGATACGCGAATAACCAATGAATCACGATGCGAAGGTCGGCTCGAGACTGCGCGCAGATGCGCCATGGTCGCTTCACAATGTCACGGATCGAGTGTTCGGCACTCCCAGCATCGCCACCAACGGCAAGCCACCCCGCATCACTCGCGATCGTTGATTCGGCAGCCTTCGGAATGCCAACCTCGCCTGCTCGGATGCCATCGTCTTGAACTCTAGATCCGTTGGCGCGGTCATCAGCGTCGAGACAGATTCATCTCCCACTCCATCGAAGTCGACCGCGCGAGAACCCACTACGAATCGCAACACGGCGCCGCGGAGCGTTGACGCGATCACGCCTTGAGCGCCTTCTCTAGCGCATCGGCGTAGACCGCCTTCGCGCTGACGCCACCAATCCGAGCGACAGGCTGCCCGCCCTTCATGATGATGACCGTGGGAATGGAGTTGATGTTGAACTGCCCCGCGAGCTCCATCGCTGAGTCGATGTCGAGTTTCGCCACCTTCGCGCGACCGACGAAATCATTGGCGAGTTCATCGATTGTCGGCGCGAGCTTCAAACATGGCTGACACCACGGCGCCCAAAAATCGATGAGCACTGGAACTGCGCTCTGCAGTACTTCCGATTGAAAGTTGGCGTCGTTGATCGTCAGCGTGTTCGGTCCGGCCATTGCGAAATCTCCAGATATTGAACTCTCGGTCGGACTCGTGAACCACAGTCCGTGGGGAGGGAATGCTAGCGGCATCTGCTGGAGCGGGAGCGATGGAATCTGTCCGCGCGTTGCGTGCGGACGGGTTCCATCGACCCCTTTTGACTCCGGCGGGCCGAGTGAATCGGCCCCGTCGGAGATCGAGATCAATCGGTCAGAAGTCGCCCCGACGCAGTCCAAAGCGAGCGAGGCGAGGCGCCCGCAACGCTGTCGGCGCATGCGACGAAACGCGGCGCAAGTCGCGAGCGCTCAAGTTAGTGAATCCCGCCGCCCTTGAGGACGGCTTCGGCGATCTGGAGTGCTTCGCGGTGCGCGGAGACATCATGCGCCCGGACGATTCGCGCGCCTCCGCCGAACGCCGCGACCGCAACCACAAGCGACCCCGCGACACGATCGGTGGGGCAATCCTGCCCCGTCACGGCACCGATGAAGCTCTTTCGACTCGCGCCCACGACAATGGGGAATCCGAAGGACGCGAGTTCGCTCGTCCGCGCGACCAGTTCGTAGTTCTGTCGCACGGACTTTCCGAATCCAAGTCCGGGATCGAGAGCGATCGCCTCGCGCGCCATCCCTGCTTGCATGGCCATGTCCGCGCGCGCAAGCAGTGCATCACCAACCGCGCGCACAACATCGTCGTACTGCGGTGCACGCGCGTATTGATCGCTGTACTTGTCCTCGGAGGGCGCATGCAAGCGGTGCATCAGCACGATGCCACAACCGCGCTCTGCACAGATCCGAAACATCGATGGATCTTCCCCCGCACTCACATCATTCACGATGTTGGCGCCAGCCTCGATCGCTGCGAATGCAACCTCCGCACTTGTCGTGTCAATCGAGATTGCCACGCGGCTCTCTGCGCGAATACCCTGAATGACGGGAATCGTGCGGCGCATCTGCTCACGCGCATCGACGCTCGCGGCGCCAGGCCTCGTGGATTCGCCTCCGACATCGACAATGCTTGCTCCCTCATCCGCAAGTCGGAGCGCTTGCGCGATCGCCGTCTGCGGATCGAACGCATTTCCACCATCACTAAAACTGTCAGGAGTGACATTCACGATCCCCATCAACGCGAATGGCTCGAGCGCGAGCAACCGATCTGGGCCAATGGTCCAGTGACTCGGGGCTCCGTGATGGATCTCCGGCTCACGCATCTGTCTTGCTCTTCGGCGAATGGCGCGCGAGAAGTAAGGAAAACCCCGTTATGGGAACTCGGATTCTCCGCCCTCAGTTTGCAGATCTCGTTCTTGTGCCTCTGAAGGCGTTGTGCTCGGAGTCGACGAGCCCTTCGATTGCTGCGCGTAGAGCGTCGAGAGGTACTTCAGCACGCCGGTGGGCAGCACCAAACTTCCGTCAATTCGCCCCCCTCCGACCTCGAACGCCATCAAGACTGGCTCGAGTGAAGGATCAGGCTTTTGAATGTTCATGCCGCCCGCGGCTGCTGCCTCATCACCAAACGCGCTCCCGATCCCTTGCATGATGGACGAGGCCAGCATGGCAAGTCGACCGACGCCGAGCATCACTTCGACATCGCGATTGGGTGGCAACCATTCCTCCATTGAAGTGATCGTCGCGTTTTGTGAGAGTGGGATATCTCCGCCTGCGCTGCCTGCTGCCATCGCGCGACCAAAGACATCGGGCCGTTGACTGAAGGTCACGACGACCCCGCCCTTCGTCACCGCCGCGAGTCCAACAAGCCCGCGTACGCCAACAATGAACTGCTTCCCGAGTCGCATGTACTCCGCACCCGGTGCTTGCTTGGACAGATCCAGGACTGTCTCCTTCAACTCAAACGCGCTCGCGACAGCGCCAGACTTCAACTGCTTGGCGTCCGTCCAATGCGCTTCTCGTTTCACGCCTCCTGACTCACCTTGAAGCGCAAGAAACGATTCCTTCATGCGCGCAAGTGTTCCCTCTGGATTGCGCGACGCGATGAACAGGGCGCTGTCGTTCAGGACGCCACCGACCGCGACTCCGAGTTTCGACGGATACGCAGCAAACTGCACACCCGTCACGGCCGCTGCGTCGGTGAGTAACCACGCGGGCAACGCTTCTCGATCGACGCCGAAAAGCGCGAGACCGTCAAGCAAGGACTCCGCGCCACCGATGCCCACGAGGTCGATGCTTGTTGCAAAGTAGAAGGGATTTCCTGGCAATCGCGAGCATTTCGCCGCCGGTGTAACTGCTTGCGTTGCGGCCAGAGATGCGAGCGCGCTCCCTTCCTGCGCGATGCCAATGGCTCGCGCCCAAACACCAAGCGGATCGATGTCAATCGCAACCACCCCGTCAGCGAACTGCGCGTTGAAGGAGTTCGCGAGTGTCGTCGCCACCGCCGTGTCAGCGTCTACCGGCGCACTCTCCCTCGCGATACGGGTTCCTGCTCGCATGCCAGCCGCATTCGCCCACAGCACAAAGTCCGCACGATCAAGCGAGTGCCACTCTTCCTCCGTCAATCGTCCCTGCACACGCGCGGCAATGGACGCGCGCTTCGTCATGTCGTAGTCGCGAACAGCGTCGTGGGAACTCGACGCGACGATCGAGTGGCCGACGGCGCGCGCACTGATGACTTGACCATCCGCGGTCCTGAATCGACCCTGTTCCGGCGCACCTTCCGGCGTAAGATTCGCTTGGATGAACGCGGCGGGATCAGTCGTTCCCACAATGAACACGAGGTCGGGTGTTGCGGTGGCGTCGACAGCTGGAACACCGAACAACACGACCGGCGCGGTCTCATCAAAATTTGCCCCGACGCCGAAACTCGCCTTGAAGAAGTCGATGGGGCGACCCGCGATCATCGCACCCCCCGCGCCAATCTGCTCGAGCAAGGCGGCGCAATCACTGCTGGACTTCTTTGGAGAGGGCCACGCAACGAAGCCCACCGCGTCATCCGGAACAAGCGCAAGCGCGCGATCGAGATCCTCGCTCGCAAACGCAATGCCAGAAAGGAGTGAGAAAACAAGAGTGGTGGTGAGAACTCGTTGCATGGAAGGGAACTCCAAGAAAACTCAGCAAGCTGTACTGTAAGGGTTCGCCATGTCACTCATTGCCACACTCAAACTCTCGCTGACATCCTTCGCCATGCTGCTGACGGGCACCGGAGGGCCTCAGGACGCGCCACTCGCCGACACGGTGCGCGCAAAGTGGAAGGACGCGAGTCTCTACGCGATTGAGGTGAACAATCTCGACGGCACGAAAGCAGACTTCAAGCAGTACGAGGGCAAGGTTGCGATTCTGGTGAACACGGCAAGCCGGTGTGGACTCACACCGCAATATGCCGCGCTCGAAGCGCTTGCGACGAAGTACAAGGACCGTGGTGTTGTGGTTCTCGGATTTCCGAGCGGCGACTTCGGCGACCAGGAGTTTGACAACGCCAAGGAGATCCGCGACTTCTGTGACACCAAGTACAAGGTCACCTTTCCGCTCTTCGAGAAGTGCCATGTGAAATCCGGTGCGCAGCAATCTCCCATCTACGAGTGCCTTGGCGCAAAGACCGGAAAACTGCCGAGTTGGAACTTCGGCAAGTACATCATCAGCAAGGATGGAAAACGCGCGACCTACTTCGATGCCCGCACGCTCCCAGAG
The DNA here is from genome assembly GCA_005790565.1 of Planctomycetia bacterium. Classification (GTDB taxonomy): domain Bacteria; phylum Planctomycetota; class Phycisphaerae; order Phycisphaerales; family SM1A02; genus F1-140-MAGs142. The sequence continues at coordinate 427 of SXUJ01000015.1, read as the reverse complement.
AGCAAGGAAATCGAATCGGCGATTCTCGCGGCTCTCGAACCGAAATCCTGATCACTCGACGGTGACGCTCTTCGCAAGATTTCTCGGCTTATCCACATCCTTGCCGCGCATGACGGCCGCGTGATACGCGAGTAACTGCAGCGGAATGACGGTCAGAAGCGGCTGCAGTTGCTCCGGGCAGTCGGGCACATAAAAGACCTCTTTCGCAAGCGTCCTGATGTATTCATCGCCCTCGGTGGCGACCGCAATCACATGGCCACCGCGCGCACGAACCTCTTCGATATTCGCGAGGACCTTCTCGTATTGACTGTTCCGGGTGGCGACAAACACCACGGGCATACCCTCTTCAATGAGCGCGATCGGCCCGTGCTTCATCTCCGCCGCGGGCATGCCTTCCGCGTGAATGTAGGAGATTTCCTTGAGCTTG
>SXUJ01000153.1 GCA_005790565.1 Planctomycetia bacterium | reverse complement strand
GATTATGTCCCTGTGAACGAAGCAGGAGCAGCGACGCAAGCGATTGCTGATCTCCCTGCTGGTCTTGCAGGGCTCGCGGAGCATTTCACGAATCCTCCAGCGGCGCTTGTGCTTGAGGAGATTGGTGGTCGAAAACTCTATCGACTTGGCGACAAGCAGATTGGCAAAGGCATCGTGTGCGACATGCTCTCGCTCATGAGTAACCCAAACGCGCTGCCACGATTTGCGAAGTCCGCAGGTCGACGCACCGGACCATTCGCGCTCATCAAGACACCAGTGAAGACGCTTCACCTTGATGTGCTGATCGCCGATGGCCTCGCGGATGACTCGCTGCCGGAACTGTTCGTCTTTTCGCCAGGTCCGCGCAATTGCACGAATGTGAACGATCGCATCGACGACATTGATCGCGTCGTCGTGCCTGAACGAGTCGAAGTGCTCGATGCGACTGACAGCGCATTCGAAGTTCCCGCAGTACCGAACTATCGTCGCATGGTTGAAATCATGGCTCACCACGCCGAGTGCGGACTCAAGTCGATGCGTGTGCATCGAGTGAGCATCGCCTATCCGCCGTTTGGCTACGAGTTCGTGAACACGTTTCGACTGCGGGCAAAGCCGGATGCCGTGTGAGTGAGGAAGTTTGCGCGCACATGCGGCGCGTCGCGTGAGCTAAAACAACAACCGCGCGCCCGCCTCGCGATCACTTCGTTACGCGCGTGCGTTCGTGCCTCGCAACTTCGCCGATTCGTCATCATATTCCGACAGACCAAAGGCAGCAGAGAAGAAAAGGGAAGAGAAGGAGCAGCGAAAGAAGCAGAATCAGAGCGAAACACATTCATCCGCACGGGATCGATCAACCCTCTTCCCTGCCCGACCAGCCAATTCTGAGTTCCGTCACCCGACTGAGTGATCGCGTAGATCAGCGCAACAATGGTCGCGATTCTTGGCGTCTGTTCGTCCCGTCACGGGGAGCAAAACGCCAACGCTCACTTGAGCGGCCTGTCCATCATCGCCTTCCAGAGAACCTCGCGATTCTCAGGCGTAGCGACGGCGTGCGGGGTCTTGCCATCGTCATTCGTTAGTCGTACATCCGCTCCCGCGTTCAGGAGCAACTGAATCACATCGCGTGAGTTCAACCTTGCGGCTACATGCAATGCTGATTCGCCATCGTGCTTCTCGGTCTCTCCTTGTAATGCTTCCGCCGACACTGCCTTCGAGATTTTCGTTGCAGTCTTCCTCGTGTTGACCTCTGCCCCAGCCTTGAGCAGCAACGCTACGACCGCGGGGTTTCGGTTCCAGCCCGCGGCTTTGAACAGCGGTGTAGTGCCGGACCAGTCCACAAGGTCTACTTCCGCACCAGCTTTGAGTAGCAACTCAGTCACCGCGGCGTTCGCGTTGCACCGGGCCGAGGTTTGCAATGGCGTGGTGCCAATGTAACTGCGTGCGTTGACATCGGCGCCCGCCCTTAGGAGCAGCGCACTCACCGCAAAGTTTTTGTTCCGCGCTGCACTCGCAAGCGGCGTAGATCCGCCCGAGTCGCGAGCATCGACAATCGCCCCGTTTCTGAGCAGCAACTCGACCACCGCGTGGTCCTCGCTGCTGTGTGCGGCGCAATGTAACGGCGTCTCTCCATCGTCATTCTTGGCGTGGAGATCAGCGCCAGCCCGGAGCAGTACTTCGGCAACAGAAGAGTTCGGGTTGCTCTCTGCAGCCTTGTGCAGGGGCGTATTGGCTGAACTGTCCTTGCTGCTAACATCGGCCCCCGCCTTGATCAGCAGTTCGATGACCTCGAGAGTCTCATTCGTTGCCGCTGCGTCGTGCAGTGGTGTGGAACCGTCCATACCAGTCGACTTGAACTCTGCCCCAGCCTTTAGGAGCAACTCGATCACCGCCGGATTTGAATCGAACCCCGCAGCCTCGTGCAAGGGCGTAACACCATTACTAGGATTAATCTCTCCACCTGCATCAAGCAGTAACGCGATCACTGCAGGGTCCTCGCAAAGAGCAGCAGCGTAATGCAGGATAGGCAACCCGCCTCGACGCTTGGATCTGACATCGGCCCCAGACCTAATGAGAACCGAGATCACCTCGTAACGAATGTTGTATGGCGTAGTTTCCTGCAGCGGTGTCCTACCCTCAATATCCTGAGCGTTGACGTCCGCACCAGCGGCGAGCAACGCCGCGAGGACCGCGGGGTTGGAATTGTGGCGCGCGGCGAAGTGCAACGGAGTCCTCCAATGCGAATCCTGCGCCCTTACTTCCGCCCCGGCTTCAAGCAGTTTCGATACCTCTGCGGCACTGCCGTTGGTGCACGCCCTGAAAAGCGCCGCGGTCGCGGCATCCCTCTTCACCTGGGTTTCAGGCGTATCGACCTGAGTTGTCGAGTCGGTGGACTGCAGCGCTCCTGCGTCGGCAGGGGTGGCGCCAAACCAACTCAGCAACGCCAACTGAACCAAGCCAGCAACAAAACCGTTTTCGCGCGACCATGACCATCGATTCGAGCAGTCATTGATACCCCTTGCTTGGTTGAATCGTACGCGCGGTACATTCGGAATGGACGTGGCCCTTCTGGGAGGAAACGGTACCTCAATCTCCGCTTGCCCGCAACAGAAACGCTCCAGTGAGAGTCCGCCATGCTTTGGCGCGATTCGGTCGGTTCACGCGGTTCATCGTGCGAGACGAACGCGATGTGAATCCGACTTCGATCCAGAAACTTGCCGACACTCACCCTCTGCCCCACACACGCATCGCTATGCTCCTGCCAACAGACTCGCCGCGCCCCTCTCCCGCACGGGATGACGCGCATCAAGGGCGAGTTTTTTCTTCAGCGACCGCGTGAGAGCGTGCGACCCATGAGTCGCTGCCATCACTGCGCAACGCCGCCCCACGCGTGCACCGCCGCGACATACGCGCGGATGGCTTCCGTTTCCTCGTCGCTGAGTTTGCTCTCTTGTGCCATGCGCGGAAGGATCTCCTCCCACGCAATCATCGAGTGCGCGAGCACTGGTTCGGGTGAGTGGCAATCCGCGCAGTCGGTGATGTAGAGCAAGCGGCCGAGCGTCACTTGATCGCGCGCGTTCGCCGTCAGCGCATCCGCGCCGCGCGCACTTAGCAGTCCGCGGATGACTT
>SXUJ01000014.1 GCA_005790565.1 Planctomycetia bacterium | reverse complement strand
GATGAGGCGAGCGCCCGTGACAAGTGCCCGAGCGATGGCCGCACGCTGTCGTTCACCGTGGGAGAGTTGCGTTGGAAACCGCGAGGATTTTCCGTGGAGTCCGACTGCTCCGAGCATGGTGTGTGCGCGATCACGCGCGTCGCCGTCGAGGGTGAGCGCATCGTGGAGTCGAAACGGCAGGAGGACATTCTCGACCACACTGAGCGATGCAATCAAGCCGAACTCTTGAAACACGAGGCCTGCGTGTTGGATGCGAAATGCGCGCCGTTGGGCGGGCGAACGAGAACTGATTGAGACACCCTCAAACTTGACTTCTCCCTCGCTCGGAATCAATTCCCCCGAGAGCAACGAAAGGAGCGTGCTCTTTCCTGATCCCGAGACTCCGCGAACGGCGAGCGAGCATCCTGCGGCGAGTTCGATCGGTTCGACGCGAAGGCGAAATCCGCTCGGTCGTGAGAAGACGAGCCGTGTGGTCTCCAGCAGAATGGGCGGCGGCGTGATCAATCTGCTTCTCTATCGGCGTACACTCCGCGAATGCTCCTCAGGGACCGGAAGAAATCGATTGATCGCCATCAAGCGTTCTTTGTGACGGCGATACTTCTTGTACTCGGATTCGCGCCCATGGGATGTGGCGAGGGAGAGCCTTCGCCGACGAGCGCCGGCAAGGCTGCCGCCGCGCCCATCGTCTTCGCATCGAATGCGCCGCTTGCATGGATGGTGCGGGAACTCGCTGGGGGCGCGGTAGGGGTCATCACGCCGTGGAGTTCGCAAGATGGGGAGGGGGAGGATTGGTCGCCTACGGATGCAGAAATCCGCCTGCTTCAAGGGGCAAGCCTCATTGTTCTCAACGGCGCTGACTTCGAGCCATGGGCGGGAAGGGTGGCGATTGCGCGAACGCTCTTGCTCGATACAACGGCGGCGTGCGAAGCGGTACTCATCAAGCAGGATGGGATTGAGCATGCGCACGGACCTCGAGGCGCACACTCGCACTCAGGGTTTGCATCGACCACCTGGCTTTCGCCCATTCTGTATGCAGAGCAGGCGGATGCGATTGCGAGACGGCTCGCAAGACTTGTTCCTGCGGATGCGCAGGCGATCTCTGGGCGACTCGCGAGGGTGCAGGAGCGACTGCGCGCGCTCGATCGAGAGTTGAAGGAGTCGGCGAAGCAGGCACCGCAATGGCTCGCGTCTCACCCGGTGTATCAGTATCTCGCCGCGAGCGCTGGAGCCTCAATCAGTGCTGTGCATTGGGAGCCGGCAGATCTTCCGAGTGCTGCGCAGTGGGCGGAGCTCGAAGCAGCGCGTGCAACGATCGACAGGGAACGCGTCCCGATGCTTTGGGAGGGGGAGCCACTTCCCGAAGTTCGAGAGCATCTTGAGCAGTTAGGCATTGTGGTCGTCGTCTATCCGCCCTTTGGCCAGCGGAACGGCGACTTTCTGCAATCGTGTGAAACTGCCGCAGCGAAACTGCGGGCGAGTACGGCGGAGTCGGTCGGTAAACCAAAGTAGGATCTAGTATGTTTCTTGTAGCAAACTGGTTGCATGCGTTGCTCGTTTCTGTCGCAGCCTCCGTGCAGGGTGCGGCGCCGCCCGCACAGCCCGCGTCGCGCGTGCCTCGTGTTGCACCGCAATCGGGGGCACCCACACAATCTGCGAAGTCCACCAACGGCAAAGAGGTTCGACCAGCGGGGGTCTGGTACGGCGCGCCGAAGGCTCGGGCAAAGGACGCGGGCGCGATTCGCATTGCGGCCTACAACGTCGAAAATCTCTTTGATCCAATGGACGATCCGTTGCTTTCGGGCGAGTACGACGACAGGGACGAAGTCACGAGCCCTGCGAGGCTCAAGGCGCTCGCTGCGGCAATTCACGAACTCGATGCGGATGTGCTCTGCCTCGAGGAGGTCGAGTCGAAGACTGCCATTGAGTGGTTTCGCGACAACTATCTGAGTGATATGGGCTACCGATTCGTCGCGAGTGAGGAGGTTGGTTACTACCGAGGCGTCGAGCAGTCGGTCCTCTCGCGAATTCCAATCGAAGGGGTGAAGATCTGGAGCGCGGAGCGCATCGATGACATGCAGGCGGCGATGACCAGCGAGCGCGCAGCGTCGCTGAAGGGAACCTGGGCGATGCCCGAATCGGGCGCGAAGCCGGTCACGCATTTTCAGCGTTCGCCATTGATGGTGGACCTGCGAACGAAGGAGGGGTATGCATTCGCCGTGATGGTTGTGCATTACAAGGCGGGCGCGTTTGATCATCAACGCGAACTGGAAGCGTTGCAGTCAGAAGCCTTCATCGCGGAGCGATTGAAGCTCGATCCAGAACTCAACCTCGTGCTGCTTGGCGACTTCAATGGCACGCCGAATGACATGAATGTCAAGGTGCTCCGAACAAGCCCACTCGGACTCCGCAGCGGATACGACTTCCGCGCACAGAAGGACGCGCCACTCGCGCTCTACACAACGCACGCGTCCAGTCGATCGATTGATTACATGATCATGACACCGGGGTTGGCGAAGGATGTTGTGGCTGGTTCCTATTTTGTCCTCGGAACGCTGCATCCTGCGAGCGATTGGGATTACAAGAAGGCCGCTGAGATTCCGCCGCCGGCTGGATACGCGAGCGATCACTATCCAATCGCAATCGAGATTCGACCCGTCGTCGAGGCGGATCACCATGTTCTTCCAGCCGAGATCGCGCCAGACATCGTGCGTCAAGGCGAGGCCGACACCGCTCCGAAATCGAGTGAGTCGGCAAGCACTGCGTCGGCGGATGTTCCAAAGCCGCTCGGATTTGAGGCGGGGGCTCCGGAGGCGGAGCGGCGACTCGCGGATGCATTGAAGCAAGCGGGTTGGGCGTACGAGTTTCCTCAGCCCAAGAGCAAGACTGCGAAGTGGGGAAACTTCAACGGTGCCACCACATGGTGGCCAGGCTACTGGGTGAATGCGAAGTCTGGCGCGACGAGTGCGTCGCAACCAGTCGCAAGCGACTCGTTCAAAGGCGATGGTCTTCCCAAACCCGCGTGGCGAAAGGGCGGAAGCCCGAAAGAGCCATCGTGGGTGGAGTGGCTCTGCGTTCCGTGAGCGCGCGAGTACTTGAGCGCTCGCGACTTGGAATCTGCGCCAAGCCGCAGATTCCCTCGCTCGCGATTCTTGATCGCTC
>SXUJ01000152.1 GCA_005790565.1 Planctomycetia bacterium | reverse complement strand
GTGCTCTACCACTGAGCTACGGTGGCGTGGACCCCGCGGACACAACCGCACGCGGGCATCAACAGTCAAGGTTGTTCAGTCCTATCAGTGACTGACACTCGGTTCGGATGGAGTCCGAATGACGCCTCGCTTTCATCGCGACGCCCTCGCAATTGTTGCTGCGAATGCTGCTTTGAAGTTGACGCTGCGCCTCATCGGTACGCGGGCGATTCCTCGTACAGAGGAAAACACGCGCCGATGAAAAACCGTCCCGAGCGGGACGGCTTAGACGAGAAAGTGTATCGAAATGCGGCTTGTTTGCAAGCCCACAGGCAGACGCTCGATCACCCTGTGCGGGAGAGGAAGTGAGCGGTTGTCAGCGGACCGGTCTGGGAGCCCGGGCTCACGGCGCCCAAAACGGCTTACCGGAATCAAGATTGAGCACGCGAATCTGATGGTCCTCTTCAAGTTCTCGCAGGTTTCCCCACTCGGGAACGCTTTCCGTATGGAGATCAAGGAGAAGCATGAGTGCGACGCCTCCTGGATAGGGATACGCGCAATCGACGAGGTCCCAGTTATTAGCCGATGTTGAAGTAGCATCCAGGGTGGCGAGTTCGCCTGCCACGCTGTCCACGAGATACATCGACTGCGCTGGTCGCTTGATTTCGTGAGTTGAGTACCACGGGTAGACCTGGTTTGCCGCGACCGCCCCAAGCTGATTGAAGAACGGGTTGGCTGCGAAGTACCCAGGCTGCGCGGACTCCTCGACGCGCGCGCCGGTGCCGAACGGCGTCGCTTCAGTTCCCTCCGGAACGCGCAACATTGCCTCGGTTGACCGGAAGATGTTCTTCGCGTAATCGGGATCGCTCTCGTAGAACGCACGATCGGGCGAATCGAATCGCCAGTCGTAGATGACCGTGTCCGAAAGGCTCGGAATCGGACCTTGCTTCTGCACCGTCCAAAGAATGTCCGCCCAACTTCCAACGCTCTCGGGACCGATGAGCGGGCTCACGCCAGCGGGCGATTGCGTTCGAACTTTGCCGGGGTTGGGTGCGTTGCGATAATCAAACGCGCTCGGTGGAAGCACTTCTCGATTATCTGTCGTATAGAGCTGAATGAACTGCCCGAGTTGCTTCATATTCGCCTGACTTTGCGCCCAAACTGCGTTGCGGCGCGCGGCTTGGATCCCGGGCAAGAGCACCGCGAGGAGCAATGCGATGATCCCAATCACAACGAGGATTTCGACAATCGTCATCGCACGCGCGCGAGCAGAAGATGCGTGCATGGATCGCGTGAACCGTCGAGTGAGGAGGGGCATATGGAGTTCCTAAAGAGCTACGACTGCGGCGAGACAGTGCATCGTACATACGACACCTACTGCCCGAAGGTAGCGAAAAACCCGCAAATGCAGGATGTTGAAGGGGGCAACCATCGCGACTGCCGCGCTTTCAGGCTCGGTCCTCCTAGGGCAACAGAAGGCCGCAACCACGCCTCCGGTTATCCAAGGAGCGATGTGGCCTCTCGCGATCGAAATTCGGCGTCGAGTTCGAAGCCGGCGTCTACTTCATAGTGCGCACAGCCGCACCAAACTTCTGATACTCGCGACTTTTGTCGTACTGAATCGCTGTGTGAAGTCCAGCGAGGTTTTCCGTGTGCGACGCCACCCACACGACATCGGGATTTGTCGGATCGTCGGCGATCTTCGTGATGGACTTCGCAAGCGCGAGTAGGGCGCTGATCGACGACTTGATTTCTCGTTGTAGGTCCTGCGATTGTGCCCGCGTGTCAACATCGGGAACGCGAATCTTTTTCTCCCATGCATCCTTCACACCGTAGATTCCGTCCTTCCGTCGAACAATGCTTCCGGGCACTTCCGGACTACCGCATCGCCCTCGGACAGGCGGCACATAGATTCCATCCTCCCATCGGCCCGCCGTTCCTGTGAAGTACTGATCAAAGAGCGAAAGATCCTCCTGCATCACGCCCAGCAGCTTTCTGTACTTGGCTACGAACTCCAGCAGCTTCGGATTCCCTTCTACCTCGAGAGGCGTCGACAGGCTGTGTGGATCAGCCTCGGAAGGGCGCGGTACTCGCGATGGAGGACCACCGAACGGCGAAGCCGGAGCCCTCGGTGATACAGGCATGTGAGGCGGCCCACTTGGTGCCGCCAGAGCGATCGGTACCGCAGCTTCACGCGCACTCACATCTCCCGCCTCAATCGCGATCGCAGCCGCGGCCGCATCAGGGGCTTCAATGACTGAAAGTCCACTCGCGCGAAGGAACACCGGCGCAAGCGAGACCGCCCGACCAGGTACGCCAACTTTGTGCGTTCCCTTTCCGTTCAGCGCGAAGCCATCCGCCTGACTCCACGCGAGCGAACCAACGGCAATCACGAGTCGCGATGCGAAGACCGAATCGAGGCGACCAAGTTTCGCGAGATGCGACGCGATGGCTTCGGCCTGCGATCCACTTACGCACCACCCCGGGCCTGCGCCCTCAAGAGATGCACCAGGCAATGTCACGATCGCGTCACACGAAAACGCAATGATCGTCGCGCCGTCCATCGTGTTCCCACAAATGGCAATGGTGGAACCTCCCTGCCGACGTCGATCGTCGATCGCGTGCAGCACAGCTTCGGTCGAATCGGCATCAAGCCCTTGAGGCTCGATGAAGAGCGGAAGTGGCGACTCGGATGGGAACTCGCGAATCACTTTCGCGGTCGCTCGAGGGTCCGCGCCGAGAATGATTTCATCACCCCTCGCGAGCGTCACGAGCGAGAAGCTCATGAACCAAAGAAGAGCGAACGAACACAGGCCGCACGATTGAGGGTGTTGTCTCTTCATCTCGATCCTCCGAATATGTGAGCCATCGCGCAACCGGCAAGATACCGCGTCGGCCCCCGCGTCGCACGCGTGGCACCCGCGCCGGAATGTGTGAAAAACCGCAACTCATCGCGGAATTCAAAGGCATCCCTTGGAAGGCCGCAAGAGGCGGGTGAGCGCACCCTGCGAACCGCTCCCACTACCCCATGCTCATTGTCATGAGGAATTCGCCGTTGGACTTGGTCTTCGCCACGCGGGTGCGGAGCATTTCCATCGCGTCCACCGTGTTCATGT
>SXUJ01000151.1 GCA_005790565.1 Planctomycetia bacterium | reverse complement strand
GCGGCCGGCGGCGCGAGCGGCGACGAGGCGGCCGGTCGCGTGCTCGACCTGCTCGGACAAGGAGCAGGCATCGTCGAAGGGAACGGCGAGATCGTCTGGATGAATCATGGACTCGCCACGCAGGCACCAGAGACAATGCGCCGATTCGCGGATGCGTGCGTGGAATCCATCGGTGTATGGAGAAGGGCCAAAAGCGTTCCAATCTCTTCGATGCGCTCGACCTTCCGCTCATTGGGCTGTTGGTTTGATGTCGTCATGACGCCGCTCCGTCGCCATGAGCAAAGCGCACAGGATGTCGATGGCGCCGTTGCGCTGCTCATTGACGCAACCGCGACGCGCCAGATTCACGAACGCCTCGACTCGATCGATGCCGCGGGCACGGACCTTCTCAGTTTCGACGCGGATCAGCTCCGTGCGCTCAACTCTGCGGAACGGCTGCGATTGCTCGAAGATCGAGTCGTCGGTCAGACGCGCGCAATCCTTGGCTTTGATCACTTTGAGTATCGTTTGACCGATCGCCGGTCGAACCAACTCGAACTCGTTTTCTGCTCCGGTCTCGTCCCCCTTGGAATCGGCGAGCGCTTGTACGCGAAGTCAGAGGGAAACGGCATTTCAGGGTGGGTCGCAAGCACGGGCGAAGGTGTCATTTGCCAAGATGTCTCCCAGGACCCACGGTATGTCGGCGGACTCCCTGGTGCGCGAAGCGCCCTGACGATTCCGCTTCGTCTTCATGATCGCGTGGTCGGTGTCTTCAACGCCGAAAGCAGCGATCTCAACGCATTCGATGACGGAGATCGCATCGCCGCAGAACTCTACGGTCGATATGTCGCGCTGGGGCTCAACATCCTCGACATGCTCGTCGCGGAGCGTGTCACGACCAATCGCGAGGTCGCGGCAACGATTCAGCGCGAGGCCGCAGGTCCGCTGGAAGCCGCCATACGCGAAGCGCGTCTCGTCGCCGCCTCCACAAGCTCGGATCCACTCCTTCGAACTTCAATCGAGCGCATTCTGGAGAATCTGGACTGCACGCTCGAACGCATTCGCAACGCGGCAACCGGACCAAAGACAGTGCTCGGCATCGAGCAACTCCTGCGAGAGGGTTGCGTGGACGCCGCGTTCGTTGGAAAGAGCGTCCTCGTCGTGGATGACGAAGAAACTATTCGCAAGACCGTCGAACTCGTCCTCGCGCAACACGGTTGCGAGGTACTCGCCTGCACCACGGGAATCGGCGCGATTGCGGCTATTCGCGATCGCGCCCGCAGCGGGCAGCGATTCGACCTCGTCATCTCTGATGTCCGCATGCCCGATGCCAACGGGTATGAGGTCTTCCGAGCGGCGAAGGATGCGTCGAAAGATACGCCGGTGATCCTGATGACTGGCTTTGGCTACGACCCGCACCACTCCATCGTGCGATCGAGTCAAGAGGGACTGCACTGCTTCCTCTTCAAACCATTTCAAGTCAGTCAACTCATTGATGAATCACGCAAGGCGATGCAGCAGCGAGTCTGACGGAAGGCCGCGTGCAACCTATGCTCGCGTCGCGCGCAAGATGCGGTCGTTGCCGTTTCCATCGCGCAGCACCGCCACTGTCGCGAACGCACCACTCGTTTCGGCGAGCGCGCGGACCGCATCCCCCTGCTTCCATCCGATTTCCATGAGGAGGAGCGCGCCGGGCCGAAGGCGTTGTGCGCCCTGTGCGAGGAGTTCCCGAACCACCGTAAGACCGTCCACACCGCCACGCAGCGCGCTCGCGGGTTCGTAGTGCCGAACATTCGCATCCAGAGTCGCCCACTCCGTGTCCGCGATGTAAGGAGGATTCGACAAGATCAGGTCGAATTGCTCGTGCGCGGCATACGCACTAAAGAGATCACTCACGCGAAAGTCGATCGCGTGGTCGACGCCATGCCGAGTGGCGTTTCGCTTCGCGAGTTCGACCGCCGCTGGCACGATGTCGCACGCGAACGCACGCAACGCAATCGACGGCGAACGCGTCGAAGCACCGCCGCTTTCCGCGCGGACATCAGCATCACCGTCAGCGCAAACGCCCTCGACCTTGACCTCGCGGCGAATCGACGGCGCGACGCCTGCCCCGCCGAGCGGCTGACAGCCCGAGATCTTTGAGCCAGGAACCGCACGAAAGAGGCCTCGCGCTCCCGCAACAAATGAAATCGCAATGCAGCCAGTGCCACTTCCAACATCGACAACGCGGAAGTCGCCGCCGAGTGCCCCCTGCGCGATCGCCGCGCGCGTCCATCGCAACGCTTCATCAACGAGCAACTCGGTTTCAGGTCTCGGAATCAAAGTGCAAGGCGCAACTTCGTACTCACGTCCATGAAAGGTCCAGTGTCCGAGGAGGTACTGAATTGGTTCCATCCGACCTGCACGGACGACGAGTGCACGCAAGGTGCTCAGTTCCTCGACGCTCGCTTCGCGGTCAACTTCCATGTAAAGCCGGAGCCGTTCGCATTGGAACACGCTGGAAAGCAGCATCTCCGCGAGTGTGCGCGGACTCTCGACGCTTCGCTCCTTCAAGAAGTTCGTCGTCCAGGCAAGCAACTCACGCGTCGTCCAACGCTTCGCCTGAGTGCTTGTGGTCGAACTCGGTTGCTGCTCCTGCACATCGCCTCCGTCGGTGATTCAAATCCGGCGGCGCCGGACGCGCGCGCAGCCGGCGCTGCGCAATTCCTGCGCCCAACGACCCGCGCCGCAAGTCGAGGGTAACAGAGGAAACGGCCCCGCCGATCCAATGCCCCGCGATTTCTGATGCGATTCACCGACCTCGATTGGACTATACTCTTGCCCCCAATCTTCAAAGTGTGACTTCAGGCCAAGCCGCTTTGCCGGCCGCGGAGAAGATGGAACTCCCTCATGAACTCGACCCCTCTCACCGACCCGATTCTCGCTGCCGCTCGTGTTGCGGCACTGACTCATGAAGGGTTCTCGACTGTGGACGCAAGCGCGAGTGCGGTTCGCTGCACCGCCAAGAGGTCTCTTGCACCGGCCTACTTCGAACTTCAACTTCGGGGAAGCGAGTACTGGGTTCGCATGCTCACTGCGGACCGTTGGCTCAGCGAGTCTGTTGAAGGTGATGTGCTCGAGGGCGACCCGATCGACGAACTCCTCGAGGAGGAACTCGCGGAACTCGGTTGGCGAGGAAAAGTCGGCGAGCTCAAGCACTTCCGCGATGAACAGAAGGTCTACGTCTATGAGCACAAAGTGCCCGCAGTGAGTGCGAAGCCGCTCGTGGAAACCGCAGCCCTTTTCCTCGTCGCATACGCCCGGACCTTCGAGCAACTCGGCGATATGCAATCGGGAGCGAGTGCCGATTGACGATGCGCGTTCTCATGCTCGGCTGGGAGTTCCCTCCATTCATCACAGGCGGTTTGGGGACCGCGTGCGCGGGATTGACGAAGTCGCTTGTGCAAGCAGGGGCGGAAGTGACATTTGTGCTTCCCAAGTCCGTGGGCGCAGAGAGCGCGTCCCATGTTCGACTGGTGACACCACGCGGCATCACCGAACCGGTCAATCGCGCGGCCGAGGCGGCGAAGTTGCGCGCTGCGGCGGATGCGCAGACCGCAACGGCGCAGGGCGCCAAACCAAAGTCTTCGGGGCCAGCCGCAAGCGCACCGAGCGTTCCCTCCACACCCTCGGGAACCGCTGAGGCGCGTGCACTCGAAACTGCGCACGCAGGGTGCGTACTGCTCGGACTGACGGGTGACGCGGGAGCAACGGCGTTTACCCAGAGGCTCGAAGCATTTCGCCAGACACGGGTGATCGAGATTCCCCTCACTGCTCCAAGCGTGTACGCGCCTCGCGAGGGGAGCGACGCGGAGTCCGAGGCGGAATCGTTTGGCGCGCGAGAAGTCCGCTTCCTCATCAGTTCCCCGACCACAGCACAAATGCTCGAGTGGGCGGACCGCGTGGGCTGGAGCGAATCACGCATGCGCACACTCGCGCAGAGCGGCGCATTCCCGGGACTCGATCCGGTTGAGTTCGCGATTCAGACTGCGCTTCCGGAGGCACCTGCGCGAAGCGGTGACATGCAGGATCAAACCGCCGACGCGGCGGATTACTCCGGCGACCTCCTCGGTGCGGCGGCACGATACGCGAGATTCTGTGCCGCGAACTTGGGCGGCATTGAGTTCGATGTCATTCACGCGCACGACTGGCTCACTTATCCGGCAGGTATGGCACTCCAGAAACTGACGGGGAAGCCGCTCGTCGTTCATGTGCACTCGACGGAGTTTGACCGCAGCGGCGAAACACCAAACCAACAGGTCTATTCAATCGAAAGACGCGGCATGCACGCCGCGACCCGCGTGATTTCCGTGAGCATGCTGACGAAGAATGTCTGCATTCGGCGTTACGGCGTGCCGGATTCGAAGATCGATGTTGTGTACAACGGCGTCGAACTGCGCCCCGAAGATGTCGGCACGCAGCCCATTCATTCGAAGGACAAGATCGTGTTGTACTTCGGTCGAATCACGCTTCAGAAGGGCCCGGAGTACTTCATTCGCGCCGCCAAGCGAGTCCTTGAGTACATGGACAATGTGAAGTTCGTCGTGGCTGGCAACGGCGATCAGGCGACGCGCATGATCGAGATGGCTGCCGCGTTGGGGATCGGCCACAAGGTCCTGTTCACGGGATTTCTCCGTGGCCGCGACATCTCGCGGGTGTTTTCCATGGCCGACCTCTATGTGATGCCAAGCGTGAGCGAACCATTCGGCATCGCGCCTCTCGAAGCGATGAGCCACAATGTGCCCGTCTTGATTTCGAAGACATCGGGTGTGAGCGAGGTGCTTGTGCACGCACTGAAGGCGGATTTCTGGGACATCGATGACATGGCCGACAAGATCATCGCGGTGCTCCGACATCCGATTCTGTCGGACACGCTCAAGGAGCACGGCTCCTTCGAAGTGCGCGGAATCAGCTGGGATGGCAGTGCGACGAAGTGCCTGCAAACATACAACCGAGCGATCGCCGAACGATTCGGCGCCTTGAAGTCGTAACGGCCGATCAAGGCCGACGCACCCGCGCGCCAAAGCTCGTCGAGCGCTGCGGATATCGATTGAATTTGGCGAAGAGAAGCGCGCCACGCTGCTGCTCCACCCAACCGAGAGGATCTATACTTTGCCCCTCTATGGCATTGTTTTTCAAGAGCAAGAAACCGAAGGTCGCTGCCCTCCCAACAGTCACTCCCCTGCGCGGACTCGGCGGCACCACGGTCGCCGCGTTCGATCCTGCGATGGAAACACGGACGATGGAGATTGGCGGCGACTTCCTCGCACGTGCGCGAAATGCGAAGGTTGGCGTGCTCGCGGTCTGGAGCGAGGGCTTGATGGACTGGGCGATGAAGGACGAGGCCTTCAAAGTGCAGTTGTTTCGATTCGTCGACTGCTTTCCCACCCTCAAGGATTCTGATGCGGTCTACGACCACCTCACCGATTACCTCAGCCAGCCAGGCGTCACCACACCGCCGTTCGTCGCGACTGCATTGAAGGCCGGAGTCGTGGCGAAGGGGCTCGTCTCCAAGACCATGTCGGGCCAGATCACCTCAATGGCGTCGAAGTTCATCGCGGGAACGGATGCGCATGATGCGCTCCCACAGTTGCAGAAGATCTGGAATTCCGGGCTGTGTTTTTCCGTCGATCTCCTCGGTGAGTCATGCGTGAGCGAAGAGGAAGCGGACGCGTACCGCCAGAAGTACCTCGACTTGGTTGAAAATCTCCCGACCGAAGTCGCCTCGTGGAGCAGCAACCCAAATCTCGACAACGATCATCTCGGGCGCATCCCCCGAACGAATGTCTCCATCAAAGTCAGTTCACTGAGCGCTCGCGTCGACCCCATCGATACCGACGGGAGTATTGAGAATCTGCTCGAGAGCCTCGATCCCATTCTGCGTGCGGCCAAGGCGCGCGGGGTACTCGTGAACTTCGACATGGAACAGTTTGCGCTGAAGGACTTGACGCTTGAACTCTTTATGCGGGCGTGCGAGCGACATGAGTTTGAAGCCGGCCTCGCCATGCAAGCATATTTGCGCAGCGGCGATGCCGATGCGCAGCGCATCATCGCGTGGTCGAAGCGAACTGGGCGTCGCGTCACGGTGCGGTTGGTCAAGGGCGCATACTGGGACTACGAGACAATCAACGCCGAACAACAGGGCTGGCCGATTCCGGTCTGGAGTCGGAAGTGCGACACCGACGCGAGCTTCGAGCGCATGGCGAGCGCGTTCATCGCGTCCACGCCCAAGAGCCAAAACGAAGGAGGCGTGAAACTCGCGCTCGGCAGCCACAACGCGCGTTCGATTGCCTCCGCGCTCGCTGCCCTCGAACGGCGCGGCCTTCCGAAGCAAGCGATTGAACTGCAAATGCTGCACGGCATGGGTGATCCGCTCAAGCTTGCCGCCATCGAACTTGGCTTGCGTCTGCGCGAGTATGTTCCAGTAGGGGAACTTATTCCAGGCATGGCGTACCTCGTTCGCCGGTTGCTTGAGAACAGCTCGAATGAGTCGTGGTTGAAGGCGGGATTCAAGGACAACGCCAGTGTTGAAAGCCTGCTCGCGAGCCCGCACCGCGTCTTCGAGACCGATCCAGGGATCGAACGCATTCTCCGCGCGCCAGAAAAGCATCAGCTCTCAATGGCGCATCCTTCGATCGGTGACGGCAAGCCTTTTTACACCGAACCCCTGCGAAACTTCGCGCTTGCATCGACTCGCGATGCATTCAGCGCCGCGATGAACAAGGCGCAACTGCCGCGTGTGGAAAACACAGGAACCCTTGCCGATGTCGCGCGTGCCGTCGGCGCCGCCCACGCGGCGTTTCCAGCGTGGCGCGAGACCCCGTATGCCGCGCGCGCGAGTGTGCTCATCAAAGCTGCGGCAGAAATGCGCGAACGGCGCGACGCGCTGAGTGCAGTGATCGTCAAAGAGAGCGGCAAGGTGTGGCGCGAAGCGGATGCAGATGTGTGCGAAGCCATCGACTTTTGCGAGTACTACGCGCGTGAAGGCGCGCGTCTCTTCGAAAGCGAAAGATTGGGTGCGTTCGTCGGCGAACTTGACGAGCAGTGGTACCAGCCGCGAGGCGTGTCGGTTGTGATTGCGCCGTGGAATTTCCCGCTCGCCATCTGCTGCGGCATGGCCGTCGCTGCGCTCGTCACAGGAAACACGGTGATCGTGAAACCTGCGGAGCAGACGCCCGCGATCGCGCGGATGCTGTGCGAGATTCTCTGGCGCGCGGGCGCACCCAAAGATTGCCTGCACTTCCTCGCAGGCAAGGGAGAGATCGTCGGCGCCGCACTGGTGCGGGATGCGCGCGTCGCACTCATTGCATTCACTGGATCCAAGGCGGTTGGACTCGACATCGTGCGAGCGGCGGGCGTCGTCGTTGAAGGACAGGAGTTCGTCAAGAAGGTTGTCTGCGAAATGGGCGGCAAGAACGCGATCATCGTGGATAGCTCCGCCGACCTCGACGAAGCCGTGCTCGCGGTGCGGACGAGTGCGTTTGGATTCTGCGGACAGAAGTGTTCCGCGTGCAGTCGAGTGATCGTGGTGGGAAGCGCGTACGAACCCTTCCTCCACCGACTCGTCGAGTCGACCCGCGCACTCGTCGTGGGTGATCCGTCAAACCCATCCACCGACATCGGGCCAGTCATCGACCTCGATGCAGCGCGCAAGATCCGCGAGTTCATCGAGATTGGAAAGCAGGAGGCGAAGCACGAACTCACCCTGCCGATTCCCGATGGGCTTGAGGCCAAGGTCGGATTGCCCTTCGTGGGTCCGACCATTTTCAGCGGTGTGCAGCCAGAACATCGAATCGCGCAAGAGGAAATCTTTGGACCACTCCTCGCCATGATCCATGCGAAGGATTTCGATGAGGCACTGAGGATGGCAAATGCCCCCGAGTACAAACTGACCGGCGGCGTTTTTAGTCGTCGACCCGCACACTTGCTGAAGGCGCGGCGCGAGTTCCGCGTGGGCAACCTCTACCTCAATCGCGGCATCACGGGCGCGCTCGTCGGGCGACAACCATTCGGCGGCTTCGGTATGTCAGGCTTGGGTTCTAAAGCAGGTGGCCGCGACTACCTCCTCAACTTCGTTGAACCCCGCGCGGTGTGCGAGAACACCATGCGCCGCGGATTTGCCCCCGGACTCGATTGAGAGCAACCGCGAGTGCGCCGGTGACCCTGCGGGCTGCCAGTGTTCCTGCCTCTGCCGAGATTTCGGGTGCGCAGATGCGTCAGACTGCTTGAGAACGCCGAGTAATGCCCCACTTAGGGATGCGCTCCAGTCAGCGAGACGCGTGTCGGGGTGCTCGAGGACTTGTGTCGATCGAGCAGTCGATACTGCACTGCCTCGGCGATGTGCGATTCAAGCACTTCGCTTGAGCCTTCAATGTCTGCCACCGTCCGTGCAACACGCCGTACCTTGTCATACGCACGGGCGCTGAGCCCGAGCGCTGCGATCGCCTCGCCGAGCAAACGACTTGAGGCCGAATCGAGTGCCGCGTAAGCATCGAGTTCGCTCCCGCGTAGGTAGGCGTTTGGTCGGGCACTGCCCTGCCTTGCTACCATTCGACCTCGCGCATCCTGCACAAGGCCGCGCATCATCGATGAGTCCAGCCCGGTTCGACGCGCAGCGAGCGCCGAAAATCCAACCGCTCGCACCGCGACATGCATATCAATGCGATCGAGGAGCGGACCCGAAAGCCGGCCCATGTAGCGCTCTTGGTCTCGCATGGACTTTGCCGATTGCCCGAACCCACCCGCATGCGATGGATTCATCGCCGCGATAAGCAGCGGCCGCGCGGGAAATCGAACGCGGCTCGATGCGCGCGCAATCGAAACAAACCCATCTTCGAGGGGTTCGCGAAGCCCCTCGAGTACCTGCCTGCTGAATTCAGGCAATTCGTCGAGAAAGAGGACCCCTAAGTGCGCGAGCGTCACCTCTCCTGGTCGCGGATTGGTTCCTCCACCGATGATCGCGGCCATCGAGGCAGAGTGATGCGGGCTTCGAAACGGCCGCTCGCGCGCGAGGCCATGCTGCCGAACAGCTCCGAGCGCAACCGAGTACACACGCGTGATCTCGAGCGCTTCGTCTTCCGACAGCGGCGGAAGAATACCCGGCATCGCGCGTGCCATCATGGTCTTTCCGCTTCCGGCGCTCCCGACGAGCAGTGTGTTGTGCGCGCCCGCGGCTGCAATGACGAGCGCACGTTTAGCGGATTCTTGGCCGCGAACCTCGATGAAGTCGAGCGTGTTTCCGATTGCGTGCACCGAATCGATGGACAGCGCGCGATTGATAGGTTCGTGCTGAGGATCGGGACCCTTCGTGCCATCGAGTGCGTCGATGGAGCCGCGTTCCGCCCACGCGACCGCCTCTCGGAGACAACGAACTCCCACGACTTCGACTCCGCGCACAATCGCGGCTTCTGGCGCGTTGCATGAAGGAAGGAGCACCGCCGGAACTCCCCGCTCGCGCGCAAGCATCGTCATACTTGTGATGCCACGCACCGAACGGACGGTTCCATCAAGCGCGAGTTCGCCTGCAACGATCGTCCGCGAGAGCCTCGCGCGAGCGGACTCGGAGAGGACGCGCGCCGCGCCGAGCAGGCTCAGCGCGATAGGCAGGTCGTAAACCGGCCCCTCCTTGCGGAGATCGGCGGGCGCAAGGTTGACGACGCTCTCATGGGGAAGTCCGCCGAGTCCCGAGGCGCGGAGCGCGGCATGGACGCGCTCGAGCGATTCACGGACCGCCGCATCGGGCAAACCGACGACACTCCGGCGAGGGGCTCCACCCTTTCCCTCCGTCGCGGTCGATTCCACATCGATCGGTTCAGCTTCAATCCCCCGGAGCGCAAAGCTCGTAATCCGGGACATGTCGCGCATTGTGGGCACGAGAAAGCACGATCACTCAATCCTCTCCCTTTTTTCTTCTACGAGTTTTCCCCCT
>SXUJ01000150.1 GCA_005790565.1 Planctomycetia bacterium | reverse complement strand
TCTTCCCAATCCTTGAACTCGGAACGAGCGCGAAGATGCTCTCCATTGTGCCGCTCATGAACGGCGGAGGACTCTTTGAAACCGGCGCGGGTGGTTCCGCGCCCAAGCATGTCCAGCAGTTTGTCGCTGAAAACTCACTTCGATGGGATTCGCTCGGGGAGTTCCAGGCGCTCGGCGCGAGCTTTGAACATATTGCCCTCACGACCGGACATTCGCGTGCGCAGGTACTTGCGGAGACGATGGACGAGGCAATCGCGACTTACCTCGCCAACAACAAGGGGCCGGCGCGAAAGGTCGGCGACCTAGATAATCGTGGCAGCCATTTCTATCTCGCGATGTACTGGGCGCAAGCACTGGCCGCGCAGACGAAGGACGGGGGGTTGTCCGCGCACTTCGGTCCGATCGCGTCGGAACTGACCGCCAATGAGCAGCGCATTGTTTCGGAGTTGAACGCGGTGCAGGGCAATCCCGTCGAAATCAGTGGCTACTACCATCCGTGCGTGAAGCGCCTCGCATCTCTCATGCGTCCGAGCGCGACGCTGAATGCAATCGTCACCCAGAGTTCCCACGCGCTGCAAACCGCGTGAGCGTGCTCATCGCGCTCGCTCAGTCTGATGCGCGATTGACATGCACCAGTTCGAACGCGTTCAACGCAACCCGCTCGACGCAGGCATGTTCAAGTCCGCGCCGGAGTGCATACTCGTGCTGGTTGATCATCTCGGCGAGGTGTGGGCACGCGCGCATGCGATAGAACTCGACACGCGGATGGAGATGCTCAAGCGCGGCGCTAGCGATCGCGGCCTTCGACAACCCGTACGCACGCCGCGGCGCGCGCCGCATTCCTGCGTGCGTCCGCCACAGTCTTTCCAGTCGCGAGGGCGACGCCCATCCTGCGATACGGTCGTGCGGATGGTTTTCCGAAAATGCGAATCTCGACTCCTTGCGTGCGAAGCGCGTCGGAGATCCCGGCATAGGCCGGTTCCCCTCTGATCTCGCGGGGAGCGAGAATGACCGCGCTTGCGCTCGGGCCTCGCAGCGTGAGCTTTGGAATTGGAAGCCCCAATACGGCGCGAAGGTGGAGTTCGAATTCGCTCATGTCTTGCGAAATCATCGTCACCATGCCAGTGTCGTGTGGACGAGGCGAGAGTTCGCTAAAGATGACCTCTTTCCCACGCACGAAGAACTCGACGCCGAAGATCCCAGCGCCCTCGGGTCCAGCGATTTCGTCGGTGATCTTTTTGGCCATGCGCTGCGCCTTCTTGATGAGTTGCGGGGGCATGGCGCATGGCATCCAAGACTCTTGATAGTCGCCCCGTTCTTGACGATGTCCGATGGGTGGAACGAAAAAGCTCTTACCACCCGAGGAGGCGCGCTGCTTTACGGTGAGCAGTGTGATTTCATAATCGAAGTTGATGAACTCTTCGACGATCACTGTTTTGGTGTCTCCGCGCATGCCATCGATCGCATACTTCCACGACTTCGTAATGTCGCCAGCGATTCGAGCGACAGACTGTCCCTTTCCGCTACTACTCATCACCGGCTTGATGACACAGGGAAGTCCGATGCGTTGCACCGCGCCGGCGAGCTCTCCTTCGCTTGAGGCATAAGCGAAGCGCGCGGTCGGCAGTTTCAATACTCGCGCGGCGAGTGAGCGAATCGCGTCGCGATGCATGGTGAGGTGTGCGGCACGGGCGGATGGAATGACCGTGACACCAGACTTCTCGATTGCGGTGAGTGCCTCCGTTCGAATCGCCTCGATCTCGGGAACGACATAGCGGGGATTGTGCTTCTTTACGATCGCGCGAACCGACGCTGCCTCGAGCATGTCAATGACTTCGCATGCATCCGCGACCTGCATCGCGGGCGCATCGGGGTAGCGATCCACCGCGACCACTCGGCAGCCAAGCCGCTTGGCGCAGATCACGAACTCTTTCCCAAGTTCGCCGGATCCAAGAAGCATGATCGTGGGCTGGCGGAGGCTTGCGGTCTTCATGGCGGGGCAGGGTATCGCGATCTCGTCGCGACTCGCTCCCGTCGACGATGCCTCGATGGGCTCGAA
Organism: Planctomycetia bacterium; assembly: GCA_005790565.1. GTDB lineage: Bacteria > Planctomycetota > Phycisphaerae > Phycisphaerales > SM1A02 > F1-140-MAGs142. Next base: position 11,714 of record SXUJ01000150.1, on the reverse strand, counting down.
CCTCGTCTGCATGAACCGCAGGCGCGTGGGTTCGTGCGCCATGCCACGAATGTTCGCGCGATAGGCGAAGGCCTCGATGATGGATTCTGCGGTGACTTCCTTGTCCACTCGTGTGGACCCGCGTCGTGGAATTGTCAGGCGAACCGGTTCATGCTTCGATCGGATTTCGGTTCGATTGGGTGCGCGCGATTGCAGGCATCGGAGATCAAGTGCAATCGCGCCACGGTGCGCGGATGGTTCGCCCAAGCGCGTCGACGCTCGTGACTCGGACGGGAGCGTCAGGCGGTGGGGGTGCTTGCATAGGGAACTCGTTCCAATCCATCCTCACGCGCAAGCCCGCTCGAAAGACGAGTGAGAATCCGCATTCGACAAAGACATTTTGGCAGGAATTGGCGGGAGCGCGCGAGATTTTTCGCTACGGTGCGCAGTATGAGCAATCCCGCCACCACTTCCGTCGACGCGCCAACCGCCGCCCAACTCGGAGCCTTCTGCTGGATCGAACTTCACACGCGGACTCGCGCGCAAGCGCGTGCCTTCTTCACCAAAGTCGTGGGTTGGACGATCAAGTCATGCGATCCCAACGCGTGCCCGGATGGCAATACCTATGAAGAGTGGATTGCGTCCGATGGCGCAACGATCGGCGGCATGATGGAGATGCCGGAGGGGGTTCCCGCGTTTGTTCCACCGAACTTCGTGACCTATGTGAATGTCGCGGATGTCGACGCCTCCGTTGCGCGTGTTCCTGCGCTGGGAGGGAAGGTGCTCATGCCACCTATGGATATTCCGAATGTCGGTCGGTTCGCAGTTGTCGCCGATCCAACAGGTGCGTGCGTCAACCTCTTCAAAGGCATCGCGCCCCACGGAACAACGGCTCCCGTTTCGCGCCCCGGTCATTTCTGTTGGAATGAACTGATGACGACCGATCCGGCTGCGGCCGGCGCGTTTTACACGGCGCTGTTGGGATACTCAACCGTGTCCATGCCGATGCCAAGCGGTGAATACACGATGTTTGCGCGGGAAGGAGCCGCCGATTGCTTCGTCGGAGGCATGATGAAGTCAGATGGGCATTCCTGCTGGCTTCCCTATGTTTGCGTGCCGAATGTCGATGCATGCGTCGCGATCGCCATCGCGGAAAGCGGCCGCGTACTCCATGGGCCATGCGATGTTCCAGGCTTTGGTCGGTCGGCAGTCATTGCGGATTCGAGTGGCGCTGCGCTTGGACTGTTCACGCCCGCGGCATGAACACGCGAGCGGCGCATTGTGCACGAGCATTGCTCGATTCCGTTCGATCCGCACACGGGAATGGCCGTGCTCAATTCTGAGAGTGGATCGGAGTCCGTCGGAAGTACCACGCCACTGTAAGGCCGAGCGTGATTCCGAAGACGAGATGCGCGAGCAGTGTGACGGTGACAAAGGTCGCGGACGGCGCGATCGCAAAGAAATCTGTGTACGGACTCAGCAGAAGCGCTGCTTCAATGCCAACGGCGAGGAGCGCGCCTGCGAGCATGCTCGCCGTCCAGCTCCAGCGACGAGTTTGTGACACGAACAGCGCCGCGAACATGACGCCAAAGGTCGCGCCATTACTGAAGTGGTAAGTCCATCCGAGTAGTTGCGTGGTGGTTGAGTAACCAGCACCCCATGCAAAGCCCGGGGCTCCGCTCGGCGCGCCTTGATCGAGCGACTGCTGGAGGAGTAATGCGCCAAAGCGCGGAAACACCTTGAAAAGTGGCAGTTGCGGGGCGCCGATGGCATCGACTCCCCACGCCTGCGCGAAGACGAACGGCAATCGAAAACAGTCGTACGCGACCGCCGCAAGGATGCCAGCGAATGACGCTGCGAGAAGGATGCGTGCGACCCGTCTGTCCCCGAACTTCCACGCCCAGATGCCTATGCCAACGATGAGCAACGACGCCGGCAGAAACGCCCAGAGGCAAACGGTGCGCATCGACGCGAATCCGTACATTTCTGCGAGCAAACACGCGATCGATGTCGACGCGAGAAGGAAGACGATGCACCGCAGGCGCGGAGTCCATTGCACACAGCGAGGCAGATTCATGTCGACGGATCGGACGGTTGCGAGGCGTGCACTTGCGCCGCCTCGGTACCTCCCCACAAATGACGGAGCCACTTGCGAGCGTCTTCGAGAATGAGGAGGTTGGCCGGAAGGATGATGAGCGTGAGAATCGTGGCGCTCAACAGTCCTGCGGAGATCGCGATCCCCATCGGAATGAGAAAACGCGCCTGAAACGATTGTTCGAGCAGCAGCGGGAGGATCCCAAAGATTGTCGTACCGGTGGTGAGCAGGATCGGCCGCAATCGGGACGCGCCGGAGTGAACGAGCGAGTCCGCGAGTCCCTCTCCTCCACGCCTGCGCTCGTTCGCGAACTCCACCAAGATGAGAGAATTGTTCACAACAATGCCGCTCAGTGCGACTGTGCCAATGAGTGAGAGGAAAGTCAGCGGGTACCCCATGCAGAGGTGGCCCCACACCACGCCGATGAGCCCAAAGGGAATGGCGATCATGACCGCCAGCGGCTGCGTGTAGGTTCCGAAGAGCCACGCGAGAACAACATAAATCAGCAGAAGGGCCGCAAGAAACGCATAGGGGAGCGAAGAAAATGCATCGTTGAGGTCCTTCTGTCGACCCGCCTCGACGATGTCCACAGAAGGAAGATCGTGGCGCATTGCAGCGAGATCAACCGCCAGGGCGCGAGTGATGTCCTCCGGAATCGTCGTCGCGGAGCAATCCGCTGTCACCGTGATTGCCCGTTGCCGATCGACGCGCTTGATGGCGGCGTAGGCGGTTGCCTCGGTGACATCCGCAATCTCCGCGAGTGGCACTCGGCTTCCGGCAGGCGTGCTGATCCAGAGATCCGTGATCGAATCAATGCGTGCTCGGGACTCATCATCAAGCCGCACGCGGACATCGATGTCCTCGCGATCTGCGGAGTAGGTGTGCGCGTCGAGTCCGTAGAGCATTCCACGGACTTGGCGGGCGACCTCGATCGTCGTGAACCCCATCGCCGAAGCGCCCTCGCGCAACTTCACCTGAAGTTCGCGTTGTGTGCTGAGGTCGTCATCGTTGATGCCATAGACACCCTCAAACTTGGCAAGGGCGAGTTTCAAGCGCAGCGCAGCCTCGCGCGCGAGCAGTGGATCCTGTGAACGAATCTGATAGGTGATGTCGGTTCCCGACGGCCCGCCCGCGATCTCTCGATAGAGCACGCTCTCGGCTTCATCGACCGCGCCGACCCGCTCGCGCACTTCATCCATCACGGTCGTCGAGTCGCGCTCACGAGTTTCGACTGGATCGAGCTCGACATACAACTGGGCAACATGCGCTGCCGCCGCGTCGGCTTGCCCCGTCTCGAAATTGGTGCTCTGCCCAAGGATAGAACTAAACCCACGCACTTCCTCGGGAATCGCCAACGCGGCCTCGAATCGCGCGACGATCGCCGAAGTCGCGGCCTGCGTCGATCCGATCGGCAGGCGAATGTCAATGATGATCGTCTCTGCGTCCTCTGCGGGAAGGAAGACGAACGGCAGCCTCCCGCCGGCGACCATGCCGAGGCTTGCAATGAGGACACCGAGTGTCATGCTCGTTGCTGCGTAGCGATGCGCGATGCAGTAGCGCGCGAACGAGACATACTTCGCCTGAAGCAGCGGAACCACGCGCGACTCTCTCCACGATTCAAATCGACGCCACTGCTGTCCGATCCAACGAACCTTTCGGGTTCGCATCCCGGCGATGGCGTGCGACATGTGTGAAGGAAGGATGACCATCGTCTCGACGACACTCGACCCGAGCGCGACGGCGGCGACGATCGGGAGCGCGGAGAGCAGGTCGCCCATGCGTCCTGCAACATACGCGAGCGGAAGAAATGCGAGAATGATCGTGGCGCTGTTGGCAACGATTGGCCAGAACACGCTCTTGGTTCCCCGAATGGCCGCTTCATCCGCATCCTCGCCGTGCGCGCTTCGCTGAATGATGATGTCCGCGACGACGATTGCGTCGTCGGCGAGCATGCCCACGACGATAAGCAAGCCGAACATCGTCACCATGTTCAGGGTCACATCGAGCGCCCACATCGTCAGCGCGGTGCAGCCGATCGACACGAAGATGCCCGACATCACCCACCATGCGGCGCGTACATTCATGAAAAGCACCATCACGATGAGCACGAGTCCGGAACCCTGCAGTGCGTCATTTGTGAGGAGGTCGAGGCGGCCCTCAATGATGCGCGCGAGGTCGTTGTGAGCCGCAATGGCGCACGGGATGGGTGCGCGTCTATTGGCCTCTTCGCCGAGCGCGAATCCTTTCGCGCGGTCGGACCCGTGGAGGAGGCCGGTGACGCGATTCCAGATGCTCCCAGGATCCAATGGGATGCCTTGTCGCCCTGCAACATAGCCGCGAACCATTTCCGCGATGCGCACCGCGTCCTCATCGCTCGTCTTGAAAATCACGAGGCTCATCGCAGGCTTGCCGTTGAATCGTCGGCCGACCTGCAGGTCGGCGAATCCATCGGTGATGGTCGCGACATCTCCAACCGTGACAAGCTGCCCCTTCGCGGTTGCACGGAGTGGAATGCGACGGATCGCATCGGCACGCTCGGCAGTCCCGAGTGTGCGAACACCGATGTTTGCGCCTCCAGTCCGCATGGTCCCCGAAGGGGTTTCGCGCATCCATGCCTCGATCACATCCGCGACTTGGGAGAGGCGTAGCCCCTCGCGCGAGAGGGCCGCGCGATTGACATCGACACGAAGTTGGTAGGGGCGCGCACCAGTCATGACGATCGCGCCCATCCCATGCATGGAACGCAGGTCATCGCTCACGCTCTGTGCGGCTCGCTTGAGTGCGGCTTCGCCCGCGTCTCCGTAGAGGGAGAGGAGAATCACCGGAAAGTTCGGCTTCATCTCCGTCACCCGAACGCGTTCGGCATCGACGGGGAGATCCTGAAGTCCGTCGACGGCGATGCGCACATCGTCGATGGCTTGATCGAGTTCCGTCCCGTCGTCGAACTCTACAACGACGCCGCCGCCGCCTTCGACGAGATGCGTCGTCACGCGCTTGGCGCCTTCAACATCGATGACAGCATCTTCGATCTTGCATGCCATCGACTCTTCGACTTCCGCGGGGCTTGCGCCGGGATAGAGAATGGCAATCCGCGCAGCTTCGGGCTCCACGGCGGGGAAAAACTCGCGACGCATCAAGAGGAGCGCTGCCACTCCACCGAGAACAAGAAACCACATCAGCAGACTGCCGAAGACGGGACGCTTGACGCCGAAGGTAATGAAGTCCATGGCGTGCTCTTGTTACGGCGTCGCGGGCGGTTGTTTCGCGTCGATTGGCGTCACCGGCGTTCCGTCGACAATTCGTCGAGAGGCATCGAGGACCAGACTGGTGGTGGGCGCGAGCGCGCTTTTCAGCACGATCCACTCGGTGTCAGGGAGGTCGTGAGAGAGTGTTCCCGTGAGTGCAAACTCTATCTCTACTTCGCGATGGTGCGCGACGCCGTCTTCAATCACGATCACCCGACTGTCGTTGACGGCACGCCGGGGGACCACTGTTCGCCCGTCCGTGCTCGCGGCCGCGATCTCAGCTTCAACGAACGCGCCAGGAACGAGTGCGTCGGATCCTTCGCCTTCCGCATAGACCGTCATCGTGCGCGTAGCGGCATCGTCCTCGGGTGCAATGCGCGTCACTTGAGCGTCGACCCACTGACTTCCTGCGCGATCCGCACGGAGTCGCACCGCGTCGCCCGCGCGCACGACTGCGCGCGCGAACGCGGGAAGCAGGATGGGGACCTCAATCCTCGAGGGGTCGACCACGCGCGCGACAAGGATGCCAGGCGCCGCGTTCTCGCCAAGTTCAAGTGCTGCGGTCTGCACGACGCCCGCGATTGGAGATCGAACGACCGAGCGATCGAGCGCGAGCTGCGCGAGTTCTCGAGCAGCAGTCTGGCGAAGTTGATCAGCATGGAGCGCAGTGCGTCGGAGGGGAATCTTTTCAAGCGCGTCCCGAGCCGCAATGAGTTGCTTCTCCGACGCGATCGCGTTGCTCCGCGCGCGATCGACTTCGCGTGACTGCGCGGCGTTCTGCGCTTGTGCATCGCGGACGCGAGCGAGGTCGGCGGCCGCGAGGGCGGCTTCTTCCGCCGCCAATCCTGCAGTACGCTCGATGGTTGCCCCTTCGAGTGCAAGCATCGCGAGTTGCGCGTCGATACTCTTGAGCGACTCACTCGCGATCGTGACTTGCCTGCGGAAGTCGCTGTCGTCGAGCGAAACGAGCGCTTCATCTTTCGCAACACGCGCCCCCTCGCGGTAACTCGGATGGAGTTGAGTCACCGTCGCGCTCACGCGGGCAGGGACATCTGCGGCGTCCATCGCGCGCGCCTGTCCGAACGCGCGAAAACGGCGACCAACGGGTTGGGTGAGAGGGTTCGCCACGAGCAATCGCAGGCGACCGGTCGTGGCGGCATCGGTGGAAGGGGGCGTCGGTCGAGTCTCATAGAGCCAAAGATAGATGCCGATTCCGGCACCGATGCATGCGACCGAGACGGCAGCGCGAGCGAGAATGGCAATGGGACGGAGTGTCAGAGTCGGCTCAGCCATTTGGAACGGAAGTATAGATCCGATGCGATTCGCGGTCTGCCTGAGCGATGCGCTACGCTCATCGGCATGGCAGACGCGGTTTCATACTTCGGAAAACGACCCACGATTGCGCCTGCGTTGCTCGCAGAGATCGCGGCGCAGTGCGCGCAACTTGCTACAGCACCTGCGCAATCGTCGGGAGCACTCTGGGGCGGTCTCCACAAACTCTTGCTTAAGGCGAAGGTTGATCCCCACGCGATCATGCGCCTCGTCGCGAGCCGCGACCTCTCGGCACTTGATCGACTTGCGCGGTGGCTGCAGGGCGAGGAACTCGAGGCCGCGCCGCTTGCAGAGGATTTCGTGACTCCGGTGGTCCCTCCCGAAGTCATGAAGTCAGCGATGAAGATGTTTCGCAAACGGTTGAAGTACACTCGACTGGACGCAGAGTCCCGGCTCGGGGTCGGGCCGATGTCGAGCGGGAAGAAGAGTGAGATCGATGCGATCGAATCTCCGCGAGAGTTTGCGCCGGTGGTTTGGGCGGCGCTCGTTGCGGCGGGAAAACTTAAGCGCGAGGGCGCTGGTTTCTACTCACTCGCGGTGGACGACTTGCAAGACGACTGATGGTTTCGACGGGAGTTAGTGCGGTGCTTTCGCTGGAGCCGTGAGGGATGCCGCAAGCGCTGCGATTTCATCGTTGGAGAGCCTCGCCTTCGACTGTCGAAGCATGGCGACAAACCATGCGATTTCCTCTGCCTGTGCAGGGAATCCGATGTTGCCTTGTGGACCATTTGAATTGACGAGCGCTTTGCCTTCAGCGTCGAGGAACTCGCTCCACGGGATGCCGCCGCTCTTGCCGTCCGCGTGCGCCTTCAGGAGTGCTTCGCCACCAGTCATGCGAGCGGTGTCAATCTTCACATCAACAAATGCCTTGGACAAGATCGCGGCGACCTCAGGCTTCGCCATCCACTCTTCCAAGCGGTGGCACCATCCGCACCACGGGGCGCCAAAGTGAACGAACACCAGTTTGCCCTCCAACTTCGCCTTCGTGATCGCATCGGAGAGTGCGAGTGCCGCGTCGACCCGCGGCGCTTCGTGCTGCTTGAGAAACGCGAGCACCTTGGCGCCGTCGTGCCCCTTTGGTTCGGTTCCGACGGGGTTTTCTAGCGAGGAGGTTTCTTGATTCGTGACGACGCTGCCTGACTCATCGAGCACCGTGATGTAGGGGATGCCCTCTTGCTTCGCGTTCGCGTGAAACTTCGTCAAGAGATCGAGATGCTTGTCGAACTGCCCGACATCGACGAGCACTACTTCGTACTCGCTCCGCAATGCACTCGCGATTGCTCTATCGGTTTGGCACTTCTCATGGAGCCACTTGCACCAGCCACACCAGTTCGCGCCCCACTGCACGAAGACGCGCGTGTGATTGCGTTGGGCGCGCGCGAGTGCGGCGGCGATGTCCGCGTTGGCGTCGGCCGACTCGTTGTAGACAGCCTTGCGCGCGGTCTCCGAAGGAAGGGGCTTCGCGGCGACGGGTGGTTCACCGCAAACAAGCGAGGGAGTGAAAACACACGCGATGAGCGCGATGGTGAGCGTGAGTGTGCGCATGTTCATGGTGCGGCCTCTGCATAGATCGTAGCGGGGACACTGACGCGGGCGGCGGTTACAAGGGTGGGGTATGATCAGGGTGAAGTGATTCACGCGATGGTGCACCTGCAATGGTCACGCTGATCTTTCTCCTCATTCTCGCCACGCTGCTCGCCATGATCAAGGGTCGGCGGCGACTGGCGTGCTGGCTCTTCGTTGCATCGTTCCTTGCGACCGCACTGCTCTTCTGGCACCACGCCACCGAAACATTGGAGATCTCACTCTGATGCCAATGTTGTTCAGCCTGCTCGCGCAGTTCTGCATCGTGGCGGTGTGCGCAGTGCTCTTGGGGGCATTCGGGATGCAGTTCCTTGCGTCTGAATTGCCATGCCCATTGTGCATTCTCCAACGCATGGGCATGATGCTGTGCGCGGCGGGCCCTGCGTGGCTGCTCTGTCGCGCGCGCAAGGGCGCCGTCGATGCGCGCGATTACGCGCAGTGCTACGGCGCCAGCATTCTCTCGGCGGTTCTCGGCGGAGGCATCGCGCTTCGGCAGATCTGCCTGCATATCGCACCGGGAGATCCTGGGTACGGGGAACCGATGTTCGGGTTCCATCTCTACACATGGGCGTTCATCATTTTCGTCACGGTCATTGCGGTGAGCGGAGTGCATCTGTGTTTCCTTCCGCGCTCGCCTGAGAGGATGCCAACTGGTTGGAGCGCGCGAGCGTCGGTTGGATTACTCGTGCTTGTGGTAGCCGCGAACGCCGTCGCAGTGTTGTTCGAAGAGGGCTTTCATCTCTACCTCCCTGACAACCCATCGGGATACCGATTGATCGATGACGCTACCCGAGAACAAAAGTCGAGTACTTCGGACGAGGTGCCATGACATCGAACCCAATCAATACCAAGAAGGCCGCACGCCGCGCGCTCTCATTCTCTTGCACGAAGTGCGTGCGCGAGGAACTCGCGCGCGTAGAGGCGGCGTATGCATCGGGGGCGCTTACGCACACCGGCAATTGGACAGAAGGGGAGATTCTTGACCATGTCGCGAAAATGTGGACGATGGCGTTCGATGGATTTCCCGAACACGCACGACCGCCCCTGATCATCAAGCTGATCGCGCGACTCATGAAGGGAAAGTTCACGAGCGGTAAGACACTCCCTGCGGGATTCAAACTTCCGAAGCAGGCGAGTTTTATGTTGCCTGATGCGGGGACGACCTTCGAAGTCGGGATGCAGAGGATGCTTCGAGTCCTCGATCGCGTCGACGCCGGCGAACGGATGACGATTGAGAGCCCTGCGTTCGGCAAGTTGTCACACGACGAATGGATACGACTGCATCTCAGTCACGCGCAACTGCACTTCGGTTTCCTTGCGATCCGGGCGAATTGATTCAGCGAGGGGGTTCGCCTCGCCAGCCGCGCGGAACTCGGTTGGTGGTAAAACTCTGTGATGTCGAAACTCATCCTGATCTTTCTTGGATCGGGCATCGGCGGCGTTGCGCGTTACAGCCTCTCTGGTTGGGTGCAGCACTGCTCAACGCCACTGTTTCCAACTGGAACGCTGGTGGTGAATGTCATCGGATGCCTCCTGATTGGATTTCTCGGAGCACTCTTTGCTTCGGCTTCGGGAAGTTCGATCAAGGAGGAGTACCGCGTTGCGATTGTGATCGGAATCCTTGGGGGCTTCACGACATTCTCTGCGTTTGGCAAGGAGACCGTCGCGCTCGCGGCGGATCGGCACCTCGCTCAGGCGAGCCTGAATGTCGTGCTGAGCGTTGTCCTTGGACTTGGAGCTGTCTGGTTGGGCGCACGCATCGCGAAGGGCGCGTACGGCGCGTGATGCGCACAGCCTTCCGCGGAATGGGGTTGGGCGCAATTGTCGAAGCACTCTCGCGGAGTCGAAGCGAGTTCCTATCGGCGGTCAATTCCGCCGCGGTTGTGCCGCGCTCGGATTTTGACTGAGCGCCATGTGTCGTCCTTCTCGCCTCGTCTGCCCGTGCTCGCCACATGTTCCCACTTGGTAGAGCAACCGCTCAGTGGTGCTTGTAACGGCCAATTCACACGATGCGAGTAAGCCTGCGCGACTGTTCGAAGCCGCCAGCACGACGCGGTCATCGACGCGACTGGTGCAAAGAATCGCGCCGCCACTTGCTTCAAGCCGCGCAGGTGTTTCCTCCGAGCAATCAGGCGCACCAGGAACCGCTGCCGCGCGGTCTAGTGGCGTGCCGCCCAAGGAACGCACAGTGATTCGTTGGAGTCCGTCGGCGCCTTAGCTCCAACTCGAGAGCATTTGGGCGAGGCCGGCGCCATCCACCGCGCCATCGTTGTTGATGTCAGCGAACGACGATTCGGCGGTGCCCCAATCGCTCAGGAGCACCGCGAGGTCCATGCCATCGACGCTGCCATCACCATGGATGTCGGCTGGTGAAACAACCGTCCATCCTCCCGCCATGAAGTTTGCCTTGGTTGGCAGCAGTCGGATGTAACTCGCCGCAGTGACACCAGGCGGCAGCAATGAGGGCGGTACCGGAAAGGTGTACTCCGACATCGTGATGTTTCGGAGTTGTGCGCGGTTGGGGCCGGGGACGATTGTTCCGGAGACCGTGATTGGAATCGTTCCGGTGAGGTCCTGGGAACCCGTGATGACACCCGCACTCGAGTTCACAAAGCGAACGGAAAGCACCGAGGTAAAGGTGAATGACAGGCTGGTTAGGTCAATATGGACAGGCGCGAGCAGTGTGTGCGTGGCGAGCTCAGACTGCCTGTCAACATGCTGGCAACCAAGGAAACTACAGAAGAAGTTGAACGAGTAGTTCCCTCCCAACGCCGTGATGACCATCGAGGTGATGTCAATGGAATGGAAGGGCGCCACGGATGGCGAGAGGCGCGCACTGAGGGACCCGTGGACTGGCGGAGGAGCCTGATCTTGATCAGTGGCGGCTCTTCTACAACCCTCGGCGGATCCAGCGGGCGCTGGGCAGGTTGCCCCCGGCGGCAATTGCGGCGGCATGCCTGGCGCGGCCTCCGCTCCGGCTCGCTCCGCTCGATTGCGCTGGCGTACCGCCAGGCATGCAGGGGGCAGCTACGATCCAATAACTCGCATTAGGGGTGGACGGATGAGAGCGACCCTGTCACTCGCGCCGCTCAAGGGTTCTTGGGGGCATTGTTCCTCATTCCGAGTTGGCGCCTGGCGTGCGCGACTCGCGGAGATTTGGTAACACTCCCACTGGGTCAGAGTTTGTTCGTGCGAAAGTTGGATCCGGTCGGGCTCGATCTGAATGCGCATTCTCAGTCTGGGACGAGGCTTTGAAGGATTTCAGTGATCGCCATGCGTCCATTGGGCGTGGCGGTTGGCTTCGGCAAGCAATCTGAGGAGAACAACGGCAATGTCTGGTCGCTCCTACGAGATCAAACACGAGTCTGGGCGAATCAGCTCCGGACTGTCGAGCACTGAAGTGCGCGAACAGGTCGCGATGGGATTGATCGAACGATCGGCGCGCATTCGAATACGTGGGCACGATCGATGGCACGACC
>SXUJ01000149.1 GCA_005790565.1 Planctomycetia bacterium | reverse complement strand
TGAGCGGCAATGTGTGGGAGTGGCTGCAGGACTGGTACGGCGGTTACTCGTCGGGCGCGCAAACGAATCCGACGGGGCCATCATCCGGTTCGGGCCGCGTGGTGCGCGGCGGTGCGTCGAACTCCAGCACTAACAGTTTGCGTTCCTCCAACCGCAGCAGCGCCACGCCGGGCTTGAGCCACTACAGCTTTGGGTTCCGTGTCGCGAGGTTCCCCCTCTGAGTTTCCTTTACTCTTTTTCCTTTTTCCTCTCCCTTTCGCTGCTTTGCATTCTGACTTCGGGTTTGTTGGCGAGCGCGCGGGGCGCGAGTGCTTCCACGGCGGAATGCTGTTTCCCACCATTCGATCGACGCGCGTTGGCGAACCCTCCCTTCTGAGATTGTTCAGCGAGAAAACAAACACGGCGCTGGAAGAATCCAGCGCCGTGCGGTTGTTGATTGCTGAAGTTGATCGACTTACGCAGCGATTGCTGCGGTAGCCGTGGTCTTCGCCTTCGCGAGGGTGACGAGGGCGTCGAAAGTGATTGGATCGTGGATCGCGACTTCGGAGAGCATCTTGCGATTCAAGAGGCATCCGGCGCGTTGGAGTCCGTTGATGAAGAGCGAGTAGCGGACGCCGCGCATGCGGCAGGCCGCCGTGATGCGCGTGATCCAAAGCGCGCGGAAATCTCGCTTTCGCGCGCGACGATCTCGCCACGCGTAACGGCCGGCGCGCATGAGCGCAACCTTCGCTTGTTGTTTGAGGCGACTCTTGGTACCGAAGAAACCGCGTGCTTCTCGAAGAAGCTTGCGGCGGGCTTGCGTGCGGGCTGCACCCTTGCGTGCGCGTGGCATAGTGGACTCCTAAGCGGTTGTCCGGCGGAGGCGCGTACGGTCGGCGCACTTCGGTCCCGACGGACAGATGATGAAACGGAAACAGATTCGTGAGTGAAAACTAGGCGGCGACTTCGACGAGGTCGGTGGCCTTGTCTGCCTTCGACTGCTCCTGCGAACGGAGTCCGCGGAAGAGCATCTTGGCGAGCGCCTTGAGGTTGCCCGAGCTTGCGTAGTTGTTGCCGCGGTACGACTGGATCGCCGCACCGGTCTTGTTGCTCTTCAAGTGCCGGCCATTGGGGCGCTTCACGCGCACCTTGCCAGACTTGGTGAGCTTGATTCGCTTGGCGAGACCCTTGTGGGATTTATTCTTTGGCATGGAGAGGCTCCCCAAACGGGAACTGGAGGCAGGAAAGCGAGACGCGGACAAGCCGCTCCCCAAATGAGGGGGATCGAGAAGGTTAGCAGGCAACCGCAGCGTTCGCAAGCAGTGGGAACGGGAAAATCTGGCGTGAAACTAATGCGCCAAGAAGGTGTCGGATCCGACCCAGTCGGCGAAGGAGCAGACATCGTCCTCGAGCCCGCCGCGGTCACAGGGGACATAGAGTTGGTCGATCGTCCCATTCACGCTGACGCCCGAAGTGGTCACAAACTCAACGGACGCGTCCGTAAACAACACATTCTGGCCGCGAGAACCGTGGGTGGGGCTGTTTAGATTGAGGATGGTCACCGAATATCCCGCTCGGAGGAGGTCAAGAAGCGGATTTCGGTCAGCCACGACGGGTCGGCGCACGCCTGTGCGCCAGTGAAGCGGGTGCGCGGGCGACGCGATCTGCACCGCGTAGTTTGGATCCGCTTCAGAGTCGGATGGGCAGGCGCAGCATTCGCCCTTGCAGTATCCGCCGGCGACGAGTTGGTCGAGGCAGTCGGACGCGTGGAAGTCATGCGAAGCCGTCGTTGGGAGGGCCCCGTTAGGAAACATGAACCCCGCCGCCATCGGAAGCGAGCCATCGTGATCGCCAACGAATCCCTCGAGCCCGCTCGCGACCCGATAAAGATTCGCGCTGCAAGCCGTGATTTGCTTCTGCGATTTCACATACGACAAGACGGGAACCGCGACCGACACCACGAGCAATGCGACTGCCGCGACGGCGACGATGTCGCGCCACTGCCCCATCCCGCTCACCCTCGAGCGCTCGGACCTGGTGCTCATTCGAGCAGCTTCATCTCGCGCGGCGCGATCAACGCGTGCGAGCGTGACGGCCACGAGGTCTGGATCTGGTTCGCCGGTGACATACCCATCGAGTTCACCCATCGACGCAGACATGGAGCGCAACTCATTCGCGAGATCCGGCCGAGCGTTCGTCGCTTGGGCAAGGTCGAAGCCATGCTCGACGAGCACATCAATCGCGTCCGCCTCGCGAGTGTTGAGTGGAGGCGGTGTGGGGGGATTCTCGTTGGACGCGGTCACTTTGTCACCTCCGCTCCGTCAGCGCGCTTGTATCCATCGGCAAAACTCGCGACCGCCGCGTGCAGACGGCTCTTGACTGTTCCGAGCGGTACACCGAGCTCTCGCGCGATTTGTTCGTAACTCATCTTCTGGAAGTACGCGAGTACGAGGATTTCGCGGTAATGCGCCGGCAGCGCATCCACGACTCGCGTGACCACGCCGCGGTCATCCTCAGTTGTCATCGGGGCGCTTGGAAGTGGGACATCAGACGCAATCAATTCACTCAGGGTTCCGTCGCCATCTTGACTGAGCGGCGCGGAGAGGCTCGTGGCGGCACGGCGATGTTGTCGACGCAGGAAGTCGCGTCCCTTGTTCGCGGCGATGGTGTAGAGCCACGGCTTGAATCTGCGTTGCGCGTCAAAGCTCTCCGCCGAGAGATGCACTTGAAAGAATGCGTCTTGGAAGACATCATCCGCAGCGGTTCGAGAGCCTGTCAATCGCACGAGAAACCGCCAGAGGTCAGTGCGATAGCGCTCGAGCAGTGTTTGGAAGGACGACGCGTTGCCATTGCGATAATCCACGACGAGTTCCTCGTCGCTGCGTTCGCGTTCATTTGTCACTCGAGCCTCGGGCATGCAGAGGCGCAGGGTAACGGCTCGCGCGAAACTCGAGCGGAGGGCGGGCGGACACGGTTGCGGTGAGCGAAGCGCAAATGCGGACACGCGATTTCTACGCGCCATCGCACGCCCAAGTTCACGCGTCGATCGGTTTGTTCTCATGAATCGCGCGTGTTTCCTTGACTGGTCCGGCTCGCCGAGAGGCGCCAATGTGCGGTCCGATCTCGACTACCCTCTCCGATCCATGGCGGTTCCCCTGAGTCAAATGTGGACGGTCGCATCGTATGTCCTCTCGCAGCGATTGCGGGGGCGTCAG
>SXUJ01000148.1 GCA_005790565.1 Planctomycetia bacterium | reverse complement strand
GGTGTCAGACGCGGCGTGATATCGATGAGTGCGCGCTTCACATGCCTCCGGCGTTGGAGAACGGATTGGGTGGTTCCCTCTGGGAGTCTTGTGCAGGGTTCTTCGAGTATCGGCTCATGCCATAGATTGCGCAGAGCAAGATCACGGTCGCGAATACGGCGAAAGTCCAGAGGACGCCGTGCATGAGGCTCATGGCGCCAGGGGGTCCAAGGAAGAGTTCCAGATGATCGCGAAAGAGCGCGCGCGTCGCTTCCGTCGCCTGCGCGTTGGATGCAAGCGACCATGCATACTGCCCGATCGCACCAGCGCCGCGCGCCGCCCAACCAATCGCAAAGCCGCCCTGTGCGACAAATCCGATCGCGAAACCGCCTTGCGCAACCGCGCCGATACTGAGCCCGCCCACCGAACTTCCGAGCGGTGCGCAGGCGAGGCCGCCAATCGCACCGAGTGTTCCAATCGAAGCGCCACCAAGCGTGCAAACGCCGACGCTTGCGCCACCAATCGCCACGATGCCGCGGGCGAATCCGCCGATGGCAATCACGCCAGTCGCCTTGTCGCCAAGCGCAATGAATCCGCGAGCGTGTCCAGGTTTTCCATCACTCCCAGGCCCAATCGCGAAGGCGATGAGCGGAAGCGAGCCTACGCGAGCTTTCGAGACATAACGCCTCCCGATGGAGATTTGCGCGGGGCCTCGGACAAGAACTTCCACAATTGGCCGGCCGCACTCAGGGCAGACTGCACTTGAGATCGCGCGCTTAAGATCGTGACCGCATGCCGCACAGCGCGGATCGGGAAGTTCGGGCTTGATTTCGGTTGGCAGCAGGATCATGACTTCCTCTCTGATGTGTTCCGCACGACTCGTTGGAACTGCAGGATGGTCAAGATCAAGATCATCAGGCAGAAGGTGCATGTCGAAAACTCATGCATGAGCGTATCGAATCCATACCACTTCAATCCCACGAGCGCCGTCAGTGCGACGAGAGCCATCGGAACGACGGGGCACATCTGTAGAAT
Organism: Planctomycetia bacterium; assembly: GCA_005790565.1. Lineage (GTDB taxonomy): Bacteria > Planctomycetota > Phycisphaerae > Phycisphaerales > SM1A02 > F1-140-MAGs142. Next base: position 29,399 of record SXUJ01000148.1, on the reverse strand, counting down.
CCGCTCGTTGCGTCGCCCGCGCGCTTGGGCTTCTGCGTAGGGCACGGTTGAAAAGCTGACGAGGTCATACTCTGGTTCGAGCGCGTTACCACAGACGCGGCGGAGTAATCGTGCAAGTTTCTTCTTACGAGCGAAACTCGCCTTTGCACTGTGGTCGCGCATTTCGACGAAGTTGGCGAGCGCCATGTCGGCGATCGCATCGGAGTTTTCCTTGCGCGCCTTCTCGTAGGCAACGAGTGCATCCGCAATCGACGGGTGCGCGGCGAGGGCATCGACGAGTGCTTCACAATCTTCAAAGCTTGCGTTCGCGCCTTGCCCGTAGAACGGCACGACCGCGTGCGCTGCGTCGCCGATGAGTGTCACGCGTCCGGACGCACTCCACGGCGAGCATCGCACCGTGAGCATGTTCCCAGCGGCATTTCGTTCGAAGTCCTCACTCATCGTCGGCATGAGCGCGAGTGCGTCCGGATAGTCGCGTTCAAAGACTGCGCGCGCCTCGGCGGCACTGCGAATGGTCGCGAAGCTCGGCTCCAAGGGCGAAAGTGGATTGGACTCCCATGGCCAGAAGAGCGTGCAGGTAAATGATCCGTCGGGATTCGGGAGCGCGATCATCATCGACGCGCCGCGTGGCCAAATGTGGAGCGCGCTCGGCATCAATGCGAAGGGCGCATGCGCTCCATGTGGAACCGGAGGTATGTGCATCTCCTTGTAGCCATGCGTGAGATACGCCTGCGAGTAATCGAATCGATCGGTCCGCTGCAGGGAACCGCGCACTGCGGAAAACGCGCCATCAGCGCCCACGACAAGGTCTGCGGTAAATGTCTCTGTCGTGGCTGTGTCATGGATGGTGAACTCCGCAGTTCCACGGGTTGCGTCGACTCCCGTGCAGCGTCGCTCGAAGAGCAACTCGACGCCAGGTTCAGCGGCAGCGGCTTCAAGCAGCGCGAGGTTGAGTGCGCTTCGTGAGACAGAGTTGATCCCACGCGTCGGGTCATTGGAGTAGGGGTGGAGGTGCGGTTCGCCACTGCGCGGATGAATCATGCGCCCGTACATTCGCAGCGCGGCGCCCATCACACGCTCTTCGAGCCCCGCGCGCCGCAGGGCATGAATGCCCCGTGCACTGATCGCGAGATTGATCGAGCGTCCTTCCGCAAATCGTCGTTCGCGTGGATCGTGTCTTCGCTCGACGACGAGCACGCTCCAACCCGCACGCGCGAGGTAGATCGCGAGCAGGCTGCCAGCGAGTCCAGCTCCCACGATGAGTACGCGACGAGGAGAGGCCACGGTCATGCGGGATATCGTAGAGTGAAACTACCGACAAGCATCGCGAACGGCGGCGGCCGCTCGCCACACTTCGTGAAAGGTGTTGAAGAGCGGTGCTGGCGCGAGCCTCACAATCCCTGGCTCTCGGTAGTCACACACAATGCCTGCGGAGGTCAATCGATCAAACCGCACGCGAGGGTTGTCCTTGAACAAGAGCGAGAGTTGGCAGCCGCGCCTTGATGCGGACGCCGGCGTGAGAATCTCTGCGTTCGTGTCGAGCGCGTCGCGAATCAGGTATTCCAGATAGCCCGTGAGAACGATCGACTTCCTTCGCAGTGCAGGCATCGAGGCCTTGTCGAACAACCGCAGAGAGGCGAGGAGCGGCGCGAGCGCGAAGATGGGCGGATTGGAGAGTTGCCACGCGTCTGCGCTCTGCACCGGATGAAATCGGTCGGACATCTGAAATCGAGTCTTTGGATCATTGCCCCACCAACCGGCATGTCGTGGGAGCGCGGTGTCCCGCCCATGTCGCTCCGCGATAAAGCAACCTGCCACCGCACCCGCGCCCGCGTTGAGGTACTTGTATGAACACCAAACGGCGAAGTCGCAGTTGCTCGCGCTCAACTGAAGATCAATGTTTCCGGCGGCATGCGCGAGATCGAATCCGCATCGACCACCGACTGCCTGCACCGCGCGAGTGACTCGAGCGAGATCAAATGCTTGACCAGTGCGATATTGCACCCCGGGGAGCACTGCGCACGCGAGGGTGCCGCCGAGGCGTTCGCACGCCGCTTCGATGTCGCGCTCCTCGAGGGTCCACGCGCCCTCTTGAGGCGCGAGTTCCACAACTTCTGCATCGGGATTGAGCCCGCGCGCCGCGACATGGCTTCGAAGCGCAAAGATGTCGCTGGGGAACGCTCCGCTCTCGATGAGCAGTTTCGTGCGCTTCCCTTCAGGGCGATAGAAGGTCGTGAGCATGAGATGCAAATTCGTGGTCAGCGAATTCATCGCAACCACTTCATGCGGCCGCGCGCCGACGAGCCTTGCGAGGGGTTCCCGCAGCTGCTCATGCCATGAGTACCACGGGCGCTTCGCATGAAAGTGCCCTTCGACGCCGAGCGTCGCCCATGCGTCGAGCTCTTCGGCGATCAACTCGCGGGCTTCAAGCGGCATTGGGCCAAGTGAGTTTCCGACCAGGTAGACGCTCGGGCGATCGCGTTGTGTGTTTGGAACGGCAAACTGGCTCCGAAACGAGGTGAGAGGATCGAGGCGATCCAGATGCAACGCAAACTCTTCCGTTGGGACAAAGTCCCGCGCTTGCACGCGTTCGATGGAAGTGGGGAGGGTTGGCGGGGTGTTGCTCATGCGTCACTTCTATAGAGCCGTCGGCGGCAGGAGTCCAAGGAACTCCATCGCCGTTCCCCGAAGCATCCACTGGGAGTCTGCATCGGGAAGCTGAAGCGAACGGATAAGCTCGCCTGGTCGATGCTCTCCAAGCGGGAATGGGTAATCGCTGCCGAGCGCAAGGCGCCGTGCTCCAACGAGCGCGAGAAGATATTGAAGTGCCGCCGCATCGTGCACAAGTGTGTCGAAGTAGAAGCGGTGGAGTTGTTGCTTGGGTGAGACGCGGCAATCGACAGCGCAGAGATCGGGGCGTTCTTGGAACCCATGCTCGATGCGCCCGATGGTGAACGGCAGGGAGCCGCCGCCATGCGCGAGGCAGACGCGCAATGTCGGCAGGCGGTCGAGCACTCCGCCCATCATGAGTGCGCACGCGGCGCGCGCAGTCTCTGCAGGCATTCCCACCAACCAAGGCAACCAGTACTTCGGCATTTCCGACTGACCAACCATGTTCCACGGATGGATAAAGATCCCAACATCGAGCTCTGCGCACCGCCGGAAGAACGGAAAGAACATGGGTGCATCGAGATTGGCGCCCGCGATGTTCGTGCCGATTTGCACTCCGCGCATCCCGAGGTCTCGCACACTTCGCTCAAGTTCTCTGCACGCGAGATCGGGTTCCTGCATTGGAACGCAAGCGAGCCCAGTGAAACGAGTGGGATTAGCTCGCACCACCATCGCAATGTGATCGTTGAGGAATCGATGCAACTCAAGCGCGTGCATCGGTGGCTGCTGATACGAAAACATGACCGGGACCGTCGAAAGGACCTGCGCGCCGACCGCGGACGCATCACATTCCTGTATTCGCCGGTCAGCATCCCAGCAGTTGGATTCGATCTCGCGAAACGCACGCCCGTCAAGAATGAGCCGAGCGCGGTCGCACCCACAGTGCTCCATCGTCAGCCAACCCGATCCACCCAACCTCGCGGCAAGATCGGGCCACTGTGGTGGAAGGATGTGCGTGTGAATGTCGAGTGAACCGGCGTGCACACGCGTGATGCTATCAGGCAGTCGATAAAACGCGTGCAATCGCGCTTGGAGCGATGGGGCCACACGCGCAACCATCACCACATGGACGCAAACATGCGTACCATTCTCGACTTCCCGTGAGCACCCCGCCTGAACATCCAGCGTCTGTATCGCACTCGAACCTTGGGACAGCAGGGATCGCCGGACTCGCGGTGGGCGCTGTGGGAGTTGTGTTTGGCGATATTGGGACGAGCCCGCTTTACGCCGTGAAGGAGAGCATCGCGCATCTCCGAGCCCACGGCGAGCCGCTTGAAGAGTTCATGCTCGGATTGATGTCCCTTGTGTTGTGGTTGCTCGTGTTCGTGGTGAATGTGAAGTACATCTTTTCGATCACGCGTGCGTCCAATCGTGGGGAAGGCGGCATCTTCGCGCTCATGTCGCTTATCCCACGTGGACTTGCGCGCGGCGTTCGGCGAAGCACGCTCTTCTATCTCATGATCGCGGTGCTTGGTGCGGGCCTGCTCTTTGGTGATGGCATCATCACGCCATCCATGTCGGTGCTTTCCGCCATGGAAGGGTTGGTTGTGTTTAGTCCGAAACTCTCGGGTGCGGTCGTTCCAGGCACGCTCGTAATCCTTGTCGCACTTTTCTTCGCGCAGCAGTGGGGCACGGGAAGGATTGGGGCCTTCTTCGGACCGGTGATGATTCTGTGGTTCGTCGTGATTGCGCTGCTCGGATTGCGCGGGATTGCGATGGATACCTCAGTGCTTCGCGCGTTCAATCCGGCGTACGCAGCGTCGCTCGTTTGGGCGCATCCGGTTGCCTGCTTCTTTCTGCTCAGTGCGGTGGTGCTCGTCGTGACTGGTGCAGAAGCGCTCTATGCGGACATGGGGCACTTCGGTATTCGTTCGATTCGCCTCGCGTGGTATGTGCTCGTCGGACCTGCTTTGACGCTGAGTTACTTTGGGCAAGGCGCCCTCGCGCTTTCGAGGTTGAAGGCTGGAGAGACCCTGCCTGAGGGATTCAATCCGTTCTTTGAACTTGTGCCGGAAGGATTTCTCATACCAATGGTGCTGCTCTCGACATTCGCAGCGGTCATCGCCAGCCAAGCGATGATTAGCGGCGTGTTTTCGATGGCACGCCAGGCAGTGCGCCTCAATCTCCTGCCTCGACTCGAAATCGTGCATACCTCAGATGAGCATGAAGGGCAGATTTATCTTCCGACGATCAATGGGCTGATGCTTGTGGGTTGCTTGATCACGGTCCTTCTCTTCCCATCGTCGACGGCGCTCGCGTCCGCGTACGGAATTGCCGTCACGGCAGTGATGGGCGTGACGACCTTCTTGTTCTGCACGGTGGCGTACCGGCTCTGGCGTTGGCGACTCTCTGTCGTGCTGCTTGTTGGTTTCGCGTTCCTCTCTGTTGATTTGTTGCTCCTCGCGGCCAATGTGCTCAAGGTGTTTTCGGGTGGTTGGTTCACGCTCGCGATTGCGCTGGGGACTTTCATTGTGATGGCGACATGGGTGCAGGGGAGTTATCACCTCGGCAAACGGATTGCCGAGGACAGCCAGTCCATCCACGAGTTCCTCGCAGAAGTCTTATGGACGGATGTGACGCCCCGCGTGGATGGCACCGCGGTGTTCCTGACGACAAACCTGAGCACGCCGATTGCGCTCAAGCATTTCGTCGAGCATGCGCATGTTCTGCATCAGAAGATTGTGCTGCTCACGATCATCCCCTCCAACTTGCCGGTTGTTCCTCCCTGGCGACAAGTGCATGTCGATTGGTTGCCCGACGGCATCTGGAAGATTACGGCGCGGTGTGGGTTCATGGAGAGCCCGAACATCCCTCGCTTTCTCGAGCGATCGAACGGCAAAGAAGCGTTCAAGTTCGACCCCGAGCGCACGACCTACTTCACGCGCCGAACACTCGTCCTTCCCACCGGGCCCGCAAAAATAGCGCCGTGGCGCAAGCGTCTCTTTGCCGCTCTCGCGCGGAATGCGGCTGACGCAACGCGATCTTTTAGCCTTCCGCCCTCTCGGGTGGTCGACTTCGGGTCGCAGGTCGAACTCTAAGCGTTGACTTAGACCACGGGTTTGGTGATGACATGCCCGCAGTTCTTGCAGGTGCAGAGCGAAGTGTCAGCCCAGAATTCATGCATGGCACGGGCGAAGTGCACCACGATGTCTTTGCAGTCAAAGACCTTGTCGTAGACCAGCGTGTCGCACTTTTCGCAGTAGAAAATGATGTGTTCCATTTCGCCCGCAGGCCGACGGCGTTCAACGACGAGACCGATCGTGTTTGGTCCGCGACGGGGGGAGTGAATCACATTGGGAGGGATGAAGAAAACCTCGCCCTCTTTGACGATGTTGTCGCGTACGCGACCGCCCTCAATCGTCTTCACGACGATGTCGCCTTGGAGTTGGAGGAAGAACTCCTCGCTATTCACTTGGTGAAAATCGTTCCGCGCGTTCGGCCCGACGATGATCATCACGAAGAAGTCGCGGCCGGAGTAGAGATACTTATTCGCAACGGGCGGTCTGAAGTGCGCGCGATTCGCGGAGATCCACGACATGAGGTGGAACGGGGAGAGCACTTCTCCGAGCGGACCCCACCCACTCAAATCATCCGGCGTGTCTGGGTTCGTGACGATTGGGGAATTGTTCACGGTGGTCATGCACACATACTAAACCTCCCCGACCCGAGTTGGAACAGGAGGCGTGCCACATTCAGCCTCTCCTACCAATCCCGTAACATCCGTGTTTCGCGTCCAACTGAGCAATGCACATGGAAACTACTCGCGAGGCAGAGCGCGTCCATTTTTACCAGAGTCTCGCAGGCCGACTCCTGTTGTTAGGAGTGTTGCCAGCGACGCTGTTGCTCGCCTCCCTGCTTGCTTGGGGGGCGATCGAGACCTTCGATAACTTGCGAGAGATTGGCACGGAGAGTCTCTTGCGCGATGCGAATGTCGCGGCGGCGAAGGTAGAGACATCCAACGAGCGCGCGATGGAACTCTGTGAGTCGATCGCTCGACAGCAGGTCGGCGGGCTGGTCGGGCAACGCGCACTCACGGTTGCCGTGTGTACGGCGATGCTCGGAGCGGATGAGAATGTCACAGCGGCGTATGTCTGCTACGAGCCAAACGCCGACGGGCATGACGCCGCCGCGCTGGCCGCTGGAGATCCGAAGGAGTGGATGGAGCCATCCGGTCGATTCATTCCATATCCGTTCCGTGATTGGCACAAGGGCGACGCAATCGGCGTGAAGCAACTCGTGGATTACGATACGAGTCTCTATTACGACGGTGTGCGCCGAGACTTCGCGAAGTCAGGCATCGAGCGCGCGCTCGTCACGGAGCCCTATGTGTATGACGGGCAACTCATCGTCGAGGCGGCGTTCCCGATTGTCATAGACGGGAAGTTCAAAGGCGTTGGAGCCGCCGATCGCGCACTGGACAAGATGGATGCCAGAGTCTGCGCGAGTGCGCAAGCCAGTGATGCAGTCGCGTACTTGATCTCGGGTCGTGGTCGATTCGTTGTTGCCTCTACCGACGCACCGGTTGGCGCGACACTTGCGAAGGGCGCCTTGCCGGATCTTCGAACGACGGCGGTCGTGGGGAGTCGCGCAGAGTGGCTCGTGCAACCGCTTTTGGCGAAGGCGACGGAGGATGGCGTGCTGCAGGTCGTTGAAGATCCCGCGTCGCACGAGCGGTTCTTCGCCGCCGCGGTCAAGATTCCCGCAGGAGACTGGACGCTGGTGCTCACCCGCCCGGAGTCGGTCGTTCTCGCTGCGGCAAAGGCAGTCGCGTGGCGCAACGGGATCATCTTCCTCCTAGCGATCACTGGCGCGGTCGCCTTGATCGCGTGGATCGCCATCCGAACCGGCGCCCAACTTCGCACGGCCGCTCGCGCCGCGCAACATATCGCGCAGGGTGATTTGCGGACGGCGGTTCCGGCGAGTCGCAACAGTGACGAGGCCGGCGTTTTGCTCCGAAGTCTCTGCCGCATGCAGTTGAACTTGAACGCCCTGATGATCGCAGTGAAGGGAGCAGGCGTGACACTTGACTCGTCGGCGATAGAGCTTTCGGCAACCAGCCGCGAGCAGCAGGCGCTTTCGCACGCATTCGGTGAGTCAACCAGTCAGATCGCTGCAGCAACCCGACAGATTGGTGCGACAAGTACCGAGCTATCCCGCACGATGTCGGATGTCGATCAAGCGGTGGAGCGAACGGCCCAAACGGCGAGTGAGGGACGGAGTGGTCTCACGGCGGTGGATGGCACGATGCGCGAACTGCAAAGCGCGACGACTTCGATTGCGGCCAAGCTCTCAGCGATCAGTGAGCGAGCGATCGCGATCAATACAGTGGTTACGACGATCGCCAAGGTTGCCGATCAGACGAACCTGCTCAGTGTGAATGCGGCCATCGAGGCGGAGAAGGCGGGTGAGCAAGGCCGCGGGTTTCTTGTTGTGGCGCGGGAGATCCGACGCCTTGCCGACCAGACCGCTGGTGCGACCGTCAACATCGAAGAGATCGTGCGAGAGATGCAGTCCGCAGTCGGCGCGGGCGTGATGGAGATGGATCGATTCAGTGAAAAGGTCCGTCGGGGCGTGGAGGAAGTTGTTCGCACGAGTCGGCAGATGGGCGAGGTGATAGAGAATGTGGCCGCGAACACGACTCGGTTCCGCACGGTTTCTGCGGGTATGCAGAGTCAGTCGGAAGGAGCAGTGAACATCTCTGATTCCATGTCCTCTTTGGTGGAGGCCGCTCGAAGAACCGTTGAGAGTGCGGAGGAGTTTGGAAAGACCGCGCAAGAGTTGCAGAGGACGAGCGTGACGCTGCGGGAGAGCATGCAGGCGTTCAGGCTCGCGGAGTAGCGGGCGGGCCCGCGTCTTGCGATTCGCGTCTTTCGAGCGCGCGTCGCTCCGCGACTTCGAGGAGGCCGCAGAGACAATCCACCGAGCCTCGCTTCTCGAGGAACTCCGCAAAGCGTTTCAGCGCCATGGGATTCGCGAGGACAGACGCGACCGGTGTGAAAAAATGGAGTACCGCGCCGGAGACTCCATTGAGCGGTCGAGACATTTCGAGAAACGCGAGTGCTGGTCCCGTGAGTTCGCGTCGCGCAATCTCATCGGCGAGTTTCTCAAGCACTTCTCGCTGATGCGGATCAGGTTCGCACGGCGTTCCATCATCAAGCGCGAAGGCCTTTCGCAGTGACGCCCTCCAACGACTCATGGAGACACAACCTTGATGCAATGGACTGCGAGCAGTTCCCGCAGCGTGGAGGAAACCGCCGCGCCGCCTTCGCGGGGGAACAGGAGCGGAACACCCCGAAGGCTTGCGAACGGACCAGGTCGCGCGCGCTGGGCGAGCAGTCCTCCGCGCTCGTCAAATCGAACCAACTGAATGCTTGAGAGCGGGAGTCTCCGAGTGCCGAACCACCCTGCGAGGGTGATGGATTCCGAGTCGAGGCAGTAGTCGCTCGGAAGAAAAAATCGGATGTTGGCGAGAAGCATGCACCCGACCGCGATTCCCGCAGCGGTGCTCGATTCGAAGAGCAGCGCCGATGCGATCCCCAGCGCGGCGATGACCGCGACGGCGAGCGCCGTGCGTTGTGGCCAGTCGCGAGCAGGCCAGACGCGCCACCGGAGGAGCGCTGAGTTGGCGTGCGTCGGGCTCGAAGGCATGTCGGAGAGGATGACTGCGGGCCGCGTGTTACGCAAGTGCGCGTTTGGAGTCATACTCCCCAATCACCCTATGTCTGCGCCTTCACACTCCCGTGCGTATCCAACCATCGACCTGAGGTCTGTCAGCATCATTCTTGCGACGGATTGCGGATCGACGACCACCAAGGCGGTACTCATTGAGCGACAGGCCGATGGGTCGTACTCGCAGACGCAGCGGGGCGAGGCACCAACGACGGTGGAGGAGCCATTTGCCGATGTCACGATCGGCGTCGTGAACGCACTGACGGAGGTCGGAGAGCTTGCGGGCCGAGAGTTCGTCGATCCGGAGGGGCGCATCCTTCGGCGCTCCAGTGAGGATGACCCTCGCGGATGCGATCTCTACATTTCGACATCGAGTGCTGGTGGCGGGCTGCAAATGGTCGTCGCGGGAGTCGTTGCGCAGATGACAGCGGCGAGCGCAAAGCGAGCAGCGCTTGGTGCGGGCGCAATCGTGATGGAGACCATTGCAGCGAATGATCGTCGCCGACCACACGAGCAGATTCAACGGATTCGCGAACTGCGCCCTGACATGGTCCTGATCTCTGGTGGCACGGATGGCGGGAATGTGCAGCAGGTCGTGCAGATTGCAGAGCTCATCGCGCCCGCGAAGCCGCGACCGAGGTTTGGCAACGACTATGCGATGCCCGTCATTTTCGCGGGGAATCGTGATGCGGCGCCCCGCGTCGAAGAGATCTTCAAAACCGGATTTGATCTCTCGATCGTTGAAAATCTTCGCCCCACACTTGAGCTGGAGAATCTCGACCCTGCGCGCGACCGCATTCACGACGTCTTTCTCGAGCATGTGATGGCGCACGCGCCGGGTTACGAGAAACTCATCGCGATGTCAGACGCACCGATCATGCCGACACCAGGTGCCGTTGGGGACATCTTGCAGCGCATTGCGGCGCGCGACAAGGTGAATGCGGTCTGTGTGGACATCGGTGGCGCGACGACGGATGTGTTTAGCGTGTTTGATGGGACATTCAATCGCACCGTGAGCGCGAATCTCGGGATGAGTTACTCGATCTCGAATGTTTGCGCGGAGGCGGGGATGGATCAGATCCTTCGTTGGGTGCATTTGGAGATGGAGGAACGGGAGCTTCGGAATCGGGTGAAAAACAAAATGATTCGCCCGACGACGATTCCGGAGAGTGTCGACGCGCTTGTGTTCGAACAGGCTGTCGCGCGCGAAGCACTTCGATTGGCGTATCAGCAGCACAAAGATTTCGCGACGAAGCTCAAGGGCGTGCAGAAACAACGCACCGTCGGAGACCTATTCGAACAAGGCGGCGCGGACACGATTGTGGATGACATGCAACTCGGGCTCCTCGTCGCCAGTGGCGGTGTCCTGTCTCACGCGCCGAAGCTCGAACAGACGGCGGCCATGCTCATTGACAGCTTCGAGCCAAAGGGTTTTACGGAACTCGCCAAAGACTCGATTTTCATGATGCCGCACCTCGGCGTGCTCGCGAGTGTGCATCCGCAGGCGGCGATGGAGGTTTTCGAGCGCGACTGCCTCGTGCGCCTTGGTTGGTGTGTTGCGGCGCATGGTGAAGCGCGGTGGGGCAAACCCTGCTTCCGATTCAGTGTGACTGGTGCGGCGCAACAGACAGGGCACCTTGCCTGTGGCGATGTTGCCCTCGTACGAGTTCCCGCGGGCGGCGAAGTGGAAGTGACCGTCGAGCCTGAGAAGGGGTTTGATTTCGGTGCAGGCTCCGGAAAGCCCATGACTCGGCGCGTGAGGGGCGGCGCGATCGGTATCTTCTTTGACGCGCGCGGGCGCGCACTCATTCTTCCGAGAAATGCGGCCGAGCGGAGGCTTGCGGTCGGGAGTTGGGCGCGGTCATGGGAAACAATCGACTGAGCAAGTCACTTCGGTTCCTGTGCGTTGCGTCGTTTGAGGGTAGGTTGCCACATATGGCCAAGGCCTATACGCCTGGACTGAAAGTCTCTTCGAAGACGACGATGCGCGTGCGACGCGTGTTGCCGGTTGCCGGCGAGGTACTGGTCGCGGTTGGTGCACATGTGCGCGCGCAGCAACCGATCGCCCGAGCCTTGCTCGATGGCGACATCACGCCAATTCATGTCGCGAACGGACTTGGATTGAACGCGGTTGAGGTTGCGGCGGCGTTGCTTGTGCGCGAGGGCGATCGAATCGAAAAGGGCCAGATCATTGCGCGCTCCAAAGGGATCTTTGGATTCGGGAAGAAGGAGTTTGCTTCACCTGAGAGTGGGACTGTGGAGAGCGTGTCTGCAACGACCGGTCAACTCATGGTGCGGGGAGCCGCGCTGCCGGTTGAGGTACTCGCATTTGTCGACGGGCAAGTGATCGCGATCCATGATCGCGAAGGCGTGACGCTCGAGTGCGAGGCTGCCCTCGTGCAGGGGATTTTCGGAATCGGCGGTGAAGCATTCGGCAAGATCCACTTTGCCGGCGTGGGTGCAACCGACACGCTTGAAGCGAAGTCGATCTCGCCGGAATGTAAAGGTGCGGTGCTCGTCGGTGGAGGTCGGGTCACTGCCGAGGCGGTCGCGCGGGCGCGTGAGGTTGGTGTTGCGGCGATCATCACGGGCGGCATTGATGACGCTGATCTCAAGCACATCCTTGGTTACGACCTTGGCGTTGCGATCACCGGCTCGGAGAAGATCGGACTGACACTCGTCATTACCGAGGGGTTTGGCGATATCGCGATGGCACAGCGCACATTTGATCTCCTCCGTTCGCTCGAAGGCCGCGCGGCGAGTGTGAATGGAGCGACGCAGATCCGCGCCGGCGTGATGCGACCCGAGATCATCGTCGCGAGGCAATCGGGAGAGGCGCTGTTCTCAGCAAGGTCAGCGCCTCCGAGCGAGGCGGGGTTGCTGCAGGTTGGCACGCCCGTGCGGCTCATTCGCGACCCGAATTTCGGTCGCATTGGCGCAGTCGAAGAGTTGCCGACCGAGGTCGCCAAACTCGACAGTGGGTCGAAGGCACGAGTCGTGCGCGTGAAGATCGAAGGTGGCGCGAGCGTCCTCGTGCCTCGCGCGAATGTCGAACTGATAGAAGCGTAAAGAGGAAGGTTGCGGAGCAGTTGATGGCTAGACTCATTCATTCCAGCTCTCTCGCGTACGCCTTTGGGTTCTTGGCGACGATGTTGTGGCAGACGCCGCGGACGCAGGGCGCGATGGAGGTCGCGCCGCCTCCGGTCATTCAACTCACAGCAGCGGATAAGCCCGGTGATGATGGGCGCGCCATCGTGCTCCACTGGGCGAGTGCCGAAGGGGCGCCGCAGATATTGCTCTCGCGCACGCTTGGGGATGAGGAGAACACGTCACTCGTTCGAGAGATTCGCATTGCAGCAGCCGCCGCCGCCCTCGCGGCAGGCGCAACGCCTGAGGCGGCCGAGCAAGCCGCGACTGACGCCGAGCAAGCGATGTCCACCAACCATGAGCTTGGTTGGAAGTTCATCGGTGTCGCGAGCGGCACCGAGGGACGACTCGGCTTCGAAGTCACGGACCTTCCTGCTGCGGCGAACGGATTTCGATTTCGCGCGATCGCTTCGCGTGACGGTGCGCAATCGGCCGCAACGGAAACCGCGGCATCGGTTGTGACCGAAATCGCGCCGCTCTTCGCCTCGCGCATTCCGCTCATGGTTGCCGTGATCGTGTTGACGGCGCTGATCGGATGGAGCGTGTGGATGGCGTGTCGGGTGCGGGCTCCGCAACTGAGAAAGATTGCGGCGCTGAATGCAATTGACGAAGCAGTCGGCCGCGCAACTGAGATGGGCAGATCAGTGCTCTTTGTTCCGGGTATTCAAGACATGACGGATATCCAGACGGTTGCGGGTCTCACTGTGTTGTCGCGCGTTGCTCGCACCACGGCGGAGTACGACGCGACGCTCGAAGTTCCCACGACGCGGTCGCTTGTGATGACTGCGGCGCGCGAAACCGTGCAAGCTGCCCACTTCGCCGTGCATCGACCTGAGAGTTACCGCGCAGACCTCATCAACTATGTGACTGACGAACAGTTTGGCTATGTCGCGTATGTCGCGGGAAAGATGGTGCGCGAGAAGCCCGCGGCATGTTTCTACATGGGCGCGTTCTACGCGGAGAGCTTGTTGTTTGCCGAGACCGGAAACTCCGTGGGCGCGATTCAGATCAGTGGGACTGCAGAGCCATCGCAACTCCCGTTCTTCGTTGCGGCGTGTGACTACACACTCATCGGCGAAGAGTTTTTCGCGGCGAGTGCGTACCTCAGTGGAGAGCCAGCGCAGCTCGGCTCTATTCGCGGACAGGATCTAGGCAAGTTGCTTGCTGCGGCGTGCATCGTCATCGGCACACTACTTGCCACGATCGGCGCGTTTGCGCCAGATGGAAGCGCGGCCTCCGCGGCGTCGTGGCTCGTGGGCGCGCTTGGATAAGGTTTGCGAGGGGCTGTCGCTCCGGAGACTGCCTGAGTTGGAGATTGCATGCTCAAACGAACCATTCCACTCCTCATCACCGCCCTCGCAGGCGCCATCCTCATCGTCGCGTATTTCTCGCCTGCGACGACGAACTGGGGCGAGGTCGTCACCGATTGGATGAACACGCTGGCTGCCGTTGCGTTCATCCTGGGCGGCGGCAATCTCCTCTTTGTGAACCTTGAGAAGATCTCGTCGAGGCGAGCGGGATGGGCGTACGCGGCGGTGACGCTTCTAGCATTTGTCGTCACGCTCACCTTCGGCATCTTCAAGATTGGCGCCGTTCCAAATCCACAGTTTCCGGCGACTCCGTGGGCCGGCGATTATGAATCGGTCCGTGCGCCGTTTGGCTGGGTCTACGAGTATGTCTTGTCGCCCTTGACCGCGACTATGTTCGCGATGCTCGCGTTTTATGTCGCGAGCGCGGCGTTTCGAGCATTTCGTGCCAAGAACATCGAGGCCATCCTGTTACTCGGCACCGCGTTTGTGATCTTGCTCGGACGCACCGCCGCGGCCGGCATCTTGACGGGATGGATCCCCGTGGACGGGCCATTCGCGATCCTTCGACTCGACACGCTTGCGGTGAACATCATGCAATATGTGAGTACTGCCGGCACACGCGCCGTCATGATGGGCATCGCGCTCGGCATTGCGGCGACAAGTCTTCGTTTGATTTTGGGACTCGACCGTTCCTACCTCGTGAGTGATTGAGTGCTCCGAGTTGGGGTCAGCGTAATGGACTGCGAGCAGAGTATCCAACCAAGCGGCGATGAAAGCGAACGACGAGAGATGGCAAACGCATGAGTAAACCGCATTCCACGCGCTCGAACCCAGAACATGGCCGATGCATACAGTTCTTGGCGTCGATGGATCGTCGCTGGATCTTTCTCGCGATGATGTTGGCCGTTGGTACGCCGATTCTGGTGCAACTTCGACCAACCGAAACAGCGGGGCCGCTCTCGAAAGCGACTTTTGATGCGATCGAGGCGATGCCAGAGGGATCGCGTGTCTTGTTGGCGTTTGACTACGACCCCGCGAGCGAGGGCGAGTTGCAGCCGATGGCGAATGCGTTTGTGCACCACTGCGCGTCAAAGGGGCATCGACTTGCGTTTCTCGCGCTCTGGCCACTCGGCGCGCAGAAGGCAACGGAGACGGTCGACACGATTCTGAAGCCGTTTCATCCAGAGTACAAACTCGGCACGGACTACTGCATGCTTGGCTACAAGGCGGGCAACGAAGGGGTGATCAAGGTGATCGTCACAACTCTGCTGCAACAGTTCCCAACGGATGCGAGCGGAACGCCATTGCAGGAAGTGCCGATGCTCAAGGGCGTGGCCAACATTCAAGCGTTTGATCTCATCATCAATATCAGCGCGGGCTATCCAGGTGCGAAAGAGTGGGCGCAGTACGCGACCTCCGCTTATCCCGATGCGTTCACGTTGTTGGTTGGAACGACCGGCGTGCAGTCGAATCAGTTGTATCCCTACTACCCTGGGCAAATGGAAGGCATGCTCGTTGCGATCAAAGGCGCTGCTGAGTACGAAGTGCTCGTGAATGAGAAGTACGGGAAGACAAAGGCGATCGCAGAGGCACAAGCCGCGATGCGGAAGTCCAGCGGGATCGGCGAATCGGAGACGCAGGTGCCTCCCGTGCTGCAGGAAGGGCAGCGACGCATGGGGCCACAACTCATCGCACATCTCTTGATGGTGTCGCTGATCGTGCTTGGAAATGTTGTGTACTTCGCGACTCGGACAAAGGGGGCAACCCGATGAGTCGCCCACGCTTGGTTTGGTTCGCGCTCTTCATTCTTGGTGGCATCGGGCTTGCCTACAACGCGTTCGTGCGTCCTCATGGAATGGCCCAGGTGTTCGTCGAACGATCTGAGAAGACATACATCGAGGCTGAAATCGCACCACCCATCGGCGCACCAAAGGGCGAGAAGCCAACGACCAAGTGGCTCGCGAGTGGCGACCCCGCACTTGCGGATGGGACGGCGGTCGCTGTTCCAGATCAGGCGCGGGTCGTGGTGACAAAAACGGACAATGTTGCGCCGCGCATCGCGCGGGAGCGGATCGCGAACGGCGAGGCCGCGGTTTCGTTGAGCATCATCGATTCGATTGGGCTATGGATTGCTGCGTTCTTTACATTGGCCATCTTTTCCTTTCTCTGGCGGGATAACCCCGTCTACAAGTTCGCGGAGTCCATCCTCGTAGGCGTGAGCGCGGCGTATTGGATGACGCTCGGGTTCTGGGCGACCCTGGTTCCGAACCTCTTTGCGAAGCTCGCGCCAGAAACAGTGAAGGCGTGGTCCATGCCATCACTCCCGGTCGACGCCGATGGATCGCTGACGCCATTCTTCCTCGCACTTGTCCCACTCATCCTTGGCCTCATGCTTTTGATGCGTCTCTCGCCAAAGGGTGGCTGGATTTCAGTTTGGCCGCTCGCTTTCATCATTGGAACGACGGCCGGTCTGAAGTTCGTCGCCTTCATCGAGGGAGACTTGATGGCGCAGGCTTCCAACACGATTACGCCGCTCGTCGCGTTGCAGGACGGCCAGCTGCAGCTAGGGGATTCTTTCGGAAATGTCGTGTTGCTTGTCGGCGTCCTCTCTGTGCTGACCTACTTCTTTTTTTCCATCGAGTACAAGGGTCGACTCGGAACGATGGTCGGCAAAGTCTCAAGAGTGGGGATTTGGTACCTGATGATTACCTTTGGTGCGGCCTTTGGTCTCACAGTGATGGGTCGCATCACACTTCTTTCCCAACGCCTTGAGTTCCTCTTCGGTGATTGGCTGTGGATCATCGATCCAGCCAATGTTCGGTGAAACCAGTCCTTTGCGCTGATGGATCGATGAAGCAATCCCGCTGCGCGCAAGGATTCGCGCAGGAGTTCTCGTTCACGCGAGTTCACTAGAAGAACCCCTTCGTGCCCACGAATGGGCACGAAGGAGCTTGAGAGAAGATGCTTGGTGTCGGTGCGGGCGATCAGATGTTGGGTCGGCGTCGGTTGCCGCGCGCGACAACGCACGCGAAGAGTCCCAGTGCCGCTGGTGCGGGGACGACGCTGCCTGTCAGTGAGAGATTGTCGATACGCGCGCTTCCTGTCGATCCTGTCGCGCCGTCGAAGGTGAATCGCAACAGCGCGATGCCATCCTCAAGCCCATCGAGTGTTGAGAGGTCAATCGTGCGAACCTCCCAAATGAGGGCGTTGGGCGAGTACATCTCGATGTCTGTCCAGAAATCGCCGCGCCAGTACTGCAAAGTGACGCTCGTGAAACCGGTTGCTGATCGTCGACTCGCAAGCGAGATCGACAGATCTGTGTAGCCAACGGTGTCGATCGCGACATCAAGACGACTTCCGTTCGCAGACATACCCGCGAGTCCGAGCGCTGTCCCTGCGGTGAACCCACTCTCGGCATTCATCGCAGTACCTTGGTAGACCTGCGCGTCGATACCCAATCCTGAGGCGTCGACGCTTCCTTTGCCAATGTCGGCCGCAATCGTCGGCGCCGCGAGCGGGTTGAGCGTGTTGAGCGACCAGTAGGCGACGACCTCTGCGTGCGACAGCGCTGCAATCCAGAGTGTCGCGCTTGCGACTGACCCACCGAGGAGATGCGCTCGCAATCGCGACTGCCGTTTTGAGCGCGATGCAGTTTGTGGACGCTGCGTGTTTCCAATCCTTGTGCTCTGTCCCATTCCTTGTCCTCCGATTTTCGTGGCGGAAGTTCTTCAACTTGACGCGCACGGCCGCACTTGCCTTGCAAGGCGTAGCGATACCCACGCGGTTGCGTCAGCTCCGACCACGGTTGATGTGGTCGAGCCGCACGCTCTCGCGCCGTCCTTTCCCCCACTGACGCGCTCGCGTCAAGAGGATTGATGTGCAGGAATTGACGAGCGTCCCTGCATTCGATGCGTCCGTCGCACCGAGCAGGGAATCTAAGCGCCCCTTGCGGCATCACTCTGATAGGCCTCCTTTTTTCTATTCGAATTTTGAATTTCGTGCTTCCGCCGTGTTGCGCGCCAAACTCGGGAGGTGCAACAATCCATGCGATGTCTGAGGCGAGTTCCGTGGAGCACGAGTCCGGTCGGGAACCAACGCGCGGTCCGTTTTGCGTTGCATGCGGCTTCAACCTGCGCGGGGTTGCGAGTGAAGGGAAATGTCCGGAGTGCGGGAGCGCATACACCGCGCAGTCGCAGTACTGGATGCAAGCGTGGCCTTCAGTCGGCACGATCCTCGGCCGCTTGAGTTGGCCATTGGTCCTCCTGCTTCCCGCACTCCTTTCGTTCATGAACGATGGAAGATCGTCGCCACTCTTGGGAATCGCGATGCTCAGCGGCGCAATCATGATCCTCTTGACCATGCTGAATGGCTACTTCTACGCTCGCCGACTGGTGAAGCAATGCGTTCCGCCGTGGCGCCGCAGGTCCCCGCGAGGTCGTATCTTCACAGCAGGCGGAATCATTCTTTTCTTCCTTACCTTTGCTTTCGCGCTCTTGCCAACATTCTTTCTCGGCTGGTTTGGACTCGCGTGCATCTTCAGCCCGCGCGCGTTCTCTTGATGCCCATCGTAACGGGGCGCACCCCACACAACGCCGCATGAATCCTCGCGCCCTATCGCTCGCGCAACCCTCCGCGCCCCGCGTCCTCAAGGAAACGCGCTCCGTGTGCCCACGCTGTTTGACGAGTATCGCGGCGCAGGTCGTGGATCGCGGCGGCGAAGTCTGGATGGTCAAGCACTGTTCGGTGCATGGCGCGTTTCAGACACGCCTTGAATCACATCCATCCCGCTACTACACGAGCACCGGAGATCGATCAGCGAACGCGAGTTGCTGTGGAGGAGGAGTTTGTTGCGGGAGTGTTCCGGGGGAATCGACTCGGGAGCAGCCCGCGACGAGCCCGTTCGATGTGCTGTCGACTTGCGTCGCGCTCATCGAGATCGTTGAGAGCTGCAATCTCTCCTGTCCAACCTGCTTTGCTTCGAGCCCGCTCGGCGCCGATGGCCGCATCGACTGCACGCCGTTTGCCGAATTCGTGCAGCAGGTTTCGCGCGTCATCCAACGCAAAGGTTTCATTGACATTCTCCAACTCTCCGGTGGCGAGCCAACCATCCATCCGGAGTTCGAGCGAATACTCGAGTGGGCGCTCGCGCAAGAGCAGATTGGCTATGTTCTCGTCAACACTAATCTCGTCCGCATGGATCGCGACGGTGCGTTTCGGGAACGGATCGGAGCACTTCGCCGCGCGCGCGGGAAGTTTGAGCTCTACGCACAGTTTGATGGGACGCAATTGGAAGGGCAGAAGGAACTCCGCGGTGCCGATCTGCGTGCGCTGCGAGAGCGCGCCATCGATCAAGCAGGCGCACTCGGTGTTCCAACGACACTCGCGATGACCGTCACGCGGGAGACGCTCGCCCACATCGGTTCGGCGCTGAAGTTTGGATTCGCGCGACCGCATGTTCGCGGCATCACACTCCAGCCGGTTTTCGTGTCGGGGCGTATTCCATCGCTCGTGTCCGAGGGAGGCCTTCCGCTCTTTCGTACGAACGAACAGCCGATCTCTGTTGGGGAACTCGTGCATGCCTGCGTGACACAAGCGAGTGGCGTGTTGAGCGAGGATGATTTCACGCCACTCCCTTGCGGCGATCCAAACTGCCACACGATTGGGTACGCGCTCCGCGTGGGTGACGACATTCGCGGGATCTCGCGCTTCATTGACCTCTCCGTACTGCAGGGATTTCTCAAGAATCGCATTGACTATCGGATCGAAGACCTCGCCACTTG
The DNA here is from genome assembly GCA_005790565.1 of Planctomycetia bacterium. GTDB lineage: Bacteria > Planctomycetota > Phycisphaerae > Phycisphaerales > SM1A02 > F1-140-MAGs142. The sequence goes on along the minus strand of SXUJ01000148.1, from coordinate 9,823 downwards.
TGGCTGCGAGACGGAACCGCTGGGGCAGGTGTTGAAGGAGGTCGAGTCGCGCGTGGGAGTCATGGGCGCCGCGGACCAACGCCTGCGATTGAAGCCCGACATGCCGTTTCGAATCTTTCTGAAACCATTCATGGATGCGTTCACCTTCGATCAAGATCGCATTGATCGGTGCTGCACACATGTGGTCCGAAGCGATGGATCGCTTGACTCCTTCTGTCACTACTATCTGCATGGCGGAAAGGCGGGCTTCGAGGCGCGCAACCGATCGCTCGCGGAGCGTATGTGATGATTGCCCGTGCGCTCGCGTCGACGACGGACGGGAGTGTGGTGTATCTCTTACTCGCGTGCGTAGGGCTCGCGTTGTCGGCTGTGCTGTGGGATTATCTTGCGCGCATTGAAAGAGAGCGGAGTGGCCCGCCGAGCCACAGTGGAGGAATGCTCCTCGTGTACGGCGCGGCCCTGATTGGCGGCATGCTCGGTGCGAAGATTGCGTTTCTTGTCGCCGAGGGTTCCTCACATTGGGATGATTGGACTGCGTTGTTGACGGGAAAGAGTGTCACCGGCGCACTTCTTGGTGGCTACTTCGCGGTAGAGATCGCGAAGCGCGCCATCGGCATGGCACGCGCGACGGGAGACAGGTTTGCCGTTCTCGTGCCCACCGCTCTTGGCATCGGGCGGATCGGATGTTGCGTGGCTGGCTGTTGCGCCGGCACGGCGTGTGATGAGTCGTGGTACGCCTGGCACGATGCGGAAGGGCGCCCACACATTCCCACGCAAGCGATGGAGGCCGGGTTCAATCTCGTCTTTGCGTCGTGGGCGTTGATGGCGTTCCGCCGTCGTTGGTTCGAAGGGAACTGCTTTCATCTCTATCTCATCGCCGCCGGACTGGTGCGTTTCGGTCTCGAGTTCGTGCGTGAGAGGGAGTGCGTCCTCGGCCCACTCAGTGGGTATCACTTCTTCGCGCTCTCGTTGATTGCGCTAGGGGTTCTGCGGTGGCGGCGAGCGCAATCTGCTGCTGGGGCCGACGGCTAGCACGCGGTTCGTTCGCCTAGCAGGGGCCCCAATTGCCCAGCAGGATCGCGAGATCCGCAGCACTCGTCACGCCATCGAGGTCGAGATCCGCATCGCCCGGAAGGTTCCATTGTGTCAAGAACAACGCGATGTCTTCCGCGTCGACAGCACCACTTGCGTTGAGGTCGCCGGTGCACTCGAAGATTCCGGCGCAGTCGGCGAGAAGCGTCACGCGATCTTCGCCGACGAGTCCCGCGCTGTCGGTGACGCGCAAGATGCACTCGAAGGAGTAGTCTTCGGTGCCGCAACCGAGCGGACTGGTTGTGGCGATCGAGACGCAACTGTTGACGGGCGGCTCTGGATGGAGGTGGTTGTTGTGGTGCAACACTACTTGCCAGACGCAGGACAACGCGCTTCCGCTGTGTTCTGCGTCAAGGACCTGTGCAAAGAGCGGGAAGTTTTGGTTGTCGGTCATTGGATAGTGTTGACCGTCCGTGATAGACGAGATCGAGACGGCGGGCGGCGTGTTGTTGAGACTGACGATCGTGGTCGCGATGCTCGCGTTTCCTGCAGCATCGCGAACAGTCACCGTCGCATCAAAGCGCGCTGGTTGACCGCCCTTGGTTTGATACGCATGCTGCACGCTCGCGTTGCCCATAACGGGGGCGCTTCCATCACCGAAGTTCCATTGATAGGTGAGCGCAGTCCCTTCTGGATCGTTACTTCCCACAGCGCTCAGTGTTGCGAGGAGTGGCGAGGGACCAAAGTTCGGAGTCGCCTGCACAACTGCGATCGGAGGAAGATTCGCGGCGGGCGCGTATCGGTAACGCACGACCTGATCCGGCCAGGAAACGCGCCAGAGCGAACCGTCGTAGTGATTGGCGAAGAGGCCAACGACCGAGCCCGCTGCACTATCAAAGACCGCGACATTCGAGATATCACCACTCTCGTTGATCGTGAGTGCGCGAATCCAACCGCCGACGAAGTCGCCGATGAACGCGTGGCCGCGCCATTCCGCGGGCCAACTGGGAGATTGCGGAACACCGCCGCCGATCGCGCAGTTGCCTGCGAAGGGCGCGCCTCCTACCGTGCCCGTGCCGCTTCCGAGGGTCACAGTCGTCGCCGCGCCAAGGAGGAAGTTAGGGGTTCGTGCCTCGGATACGCCATGCGCCCAGTCCAACTTCGGTCGTGCGTGGGCAAAGGTCGGAATGCCCGTCGCGATCAGCGGAACAGCACCCACGGCGTGGAGTGCGCTCGAGTCGATGTTCCCGCCATTCGCGCCAATGGTTCGCAGTTCAATCGTGTGGGAACCCGCCGTCAGCGTGAGCGGAATCGTCACGGTGCGCCAATCTGTCCAAGTCCCCGTCGAGGGAAAGGAGATGGAGTTGTGCACGATGGTTCCATCGACGCGCACACTCAGCGGTCGATCGGTCGTCCCGCCATTGGCGTACCGCACGGTCCATTCGCGTGCGCCCGCGACGGTGTTGTTGATGGTGAATCCCACGCGTCCACCCGTTGCGGCATTGAAGTCACGGTATCCCGTTCCCTGAAATCCAAGTTCGGTTGTTGTCACGGGCGCACTCGTGCCGGTCCCCAATTCTGCTTGCGAGAAGACGCTCACCTCGAGCGCGCGGTTCGCGGTGGCGTCGAGTGATTCTTGTCGGAGGAGATCCCGGAATCTGTACTGGCCGCTGCCGGGCATTGGTGCATCCAAGTTGGTTGGGCTCGCGCCCCAATACCCAGGGTGCATGGTGAGCCCCTCGAAGATCGGCCATCCGAAATTCAACCCGCTGCGATCGGCGACTTGCCAGTCTTCGCGCGTGTTCATGCCAACATCACCAATGAGCAGGGTGCCTGGATCGTTATCCGCAGGCTCGTGTGAACCGCTCTCGGGAATGATCGCCATGCGGAACGGGTTCCGGAGACCAAGGCACCACACGCGGCTCTTTGGCGCGCGTGGATTGAGCGCGTCAAACCACGGATTTCCCGCAACGCCGTTGCCGGTTTGTGGGTCGAGTCGGAGCACCTTGCCGCAGAGACAGTCGACGAGTTGCGAGCGATATGCGCCGACATTTTCCTTCGGACGGATGATGCCGCGCGCCACGGCGTCGTCGATCCAACCTCCGCTTGTTTGACCACCGACATCGATGGATTCGTAACTCGCGTTGTCGCCGGTGCACGCGAGGAGAGAGCCGTCCTCGCCCCAGATGAGGGTGCCAATGCCGTGCGATTGATGCGTCACCGGAATGCCAGTCGACGCGCTTTCGCCAAGCAAGACAACACGACTCGCGGGATCAACTTGATGCATGCCGCTCGCGCTTGTCGCGGTGTAGCGCGTAATCCGACCGATGGTTGCGGTGTAGTAAGTGTCGGTGTTTGGGTTGTAACCACCAGTTCCGGCGAAGTCGAGGTGGTGGCGATCGACGATGTACAGCAGGTACACCCAACCGTTGCTTTCGAAGTTGGGATGAAGCAGCACGCTCATCAAGCCGAAGTCGCGCCAGCCACCAACCTCATCATGGATGTCGAGAAATGGCGTCGCTCCGCGATTTCCATCTTCGTCGACGACCCACACGCGACCAGTGCGTTCCCACACGAGGGCGTGCCCATCTGGCATGAACTCGACGCCTTGACATTCGTTCCAACCGCTGCCTCGCGTTTCAGCGACGAATCCGTTGGGAGGCGCGGCCTGCGCCGAGGTGACACAGGCCGGCGTCACGAACATGATGACGAGGACGCACGCGGCGAGAGAGGCTCGAGGACGCATGGAGGAAAGTTACACCCAACGAGCGGGAATCACGCGGGAAAGTCGAGAGTTCGTCGAACTGGGTTGACGCGCTCGGGCAGCCGGTTTCGGAAAACTGAAGTCAAGTCGAAGCGTGCGGCCGCAGAACGCTCGTGGGAGCGTTGCAGGTGCCACTCAGCGCAAGGCTGATGGCAAGCTCGATCGCGGCCTTCATCGAGTTCTCGCTCGCTTGATTCTTCCCCGCGATGTTGAATGCGGTGCCGTGGTCGGGGCTCGTGCGCACGAGGGGGAGGCCGAGCGTGACATTGACAGCCTTGTCCCACCCCAACAGTTTGACGGGGATCAGTCCCTGATCGTGGTACATCGCCACGACAAGGTCCCACTTTCCTGCAGCGGCGTCGATGAAGATGGTGTCGGCAGGAAATGGGCCTGATGCATCGATGCCCGCATGTTGCGCGGCATCAATCGCTGGCTTGATGATCCTCTGCTCCTCATCGCCAAAGATTCCGTTTTCGCCCGCGTGCGGATTGAGTCCACAGACCGCGATGCGTGGCTTGAGAATGCCAAGTTGTTGGCAGAGCTCATGACCAAGCGCAATCGGTTCGTGCACCCGACCGATCGTGAGTACATCGCGAATGTCCATGAGCGCGACATGCGCCGTCGCGAGCGCGACTCGAAGTCGCGGGCTCACAAACGCCATCGCCTGTCGCTTCGCTTTGGTTCGTGCGGCAAGGAGTTCTGTGTGTCCTGGCCATCGATACGCCGCGCGATACCACGAGTCCTTCGAGATCGGTGCGGTGACGATGGCGTCGAGGTGCCGAGGATGATCGCGAGGGCGCATCGCATCGGTGATTGCATCTTCGACGAAGGCTTTGGATGCCAGTCCGCCCTCGCGCGAGGGACCGTGCTTGGTCGGAAGCTGCGACGCGATGGCGTAGTCGACCACCGTGAGGTCTCCAAACATCGGAAGTGCTTCACCCACAGACTTCGCGGGGACGCGAAACCAGGTCGGATGGATTTGCGCGAGCTCGGCGGCGGCGAGCAAGCACTCGTTGTCGCCGTAGATCACGAAGTTCGCGCTCTGCCGAAGGCGGGCATCCGTGAGCGCCTTGACCACAACCTCAGGGCCAATGCCGAGTGGGTCGCCCATGCTGATGCCAATGACAGGTCGCTTCACACAATCTCCTTTACCGAATCTCGATCGTGGAGTTTGGTTCGGTGAGGCACTCCCAAACGATTGCCACGTCGGTGTCGAGCATGCGCACGCACCCGAGCGACATGTCCTGCCCAATCGACGATGGATCGACGGTGCCATGAATGCCATAGCCAACGAGTTCGCGATTCGTCGCGTCGACGCCCTCGAGGCCCAGCCAGTGTTCCCCAATGGGGTTGCGCGGATCTTCCGCTGCGTAATGCTCGCCCGTCACGGGATGCGTCCACTCGGGATTCACTAACTTCGATTGTGGTCGAACTCGGAAGCGTCCGAGTGGGGTGCCATTGGAAGATCCAAGCCCAACGGGGAAGCATGCCACGATGACGCGCTCGGTCCCTGTTTCAAGAACAAGATCGAGTCGGTAGTCTCGCTTCTGTACCACGGCATGGAAGGTGCCGCGTGGGAGTTTCAATCGTTGACCTTCGCGAATCGCGCTCTCGCTCTTGAGGTTGTTCATGCGCTTGACGAGTCGCCAATCGCACGCGAGTTTCTCGCGTTTTACAATTTTGCTCAGGGCGTCACCTGATCGAATCGTGTACTGCGAGCAGGTGGTGTCATGCGCGTTGCAGACGGGCGTCAGAAAGATCTGCTCGGTAATGGCGTTGAGCGCGTCCGCAACCAGGCGCGCGTCTGCCGGAGCAAGTGCCCCTGAGAGGAGCATGGTCGAGAGTTGCTGCCGCGCTTCAATCGGATTGGCCGCGACGAGATCGAGTGCTCGGTTCATTTCGATCGTCGAATCGGGCTTCTGCGTCGGCGCGCCAGCGGCATCTTGGCCGCGCGCGGTGAATCCGTTTCCCCCGCGAATAGAGTGAGTTTCGGAAGTCGGCACCGCGATTGGTGCGGTCGGCGCAACGACCGGCTCGGGCGGCACGATGGTCTCGACCACTGGTGTGATCACGGTTGCTTCGACTGCGCTCAGCACAGGTGGGGAAACGATTGGCGCAGGCTGCGAGGAAGCAGGTCCTGCGTCGAGGGTTTGTTCAAGCGCAGAGCGAGGCGGGTTCGTCGTGACGCCTAGGAGGTCGGGGCGTACCGACGCATAGAGCTCATTCGTATTGCTTGCGCGAATCATCCACCAAGCAGTGACCGTCGCGAGCGCGAGCAGTGAGAGGGTGGTCGGTCGGCGAAGTAACTGCATCGCGCCTTGGCGGGCTGAGCGGGTGTTTGGATTGGATGGCGTGCGAGATGATTGACTTGGCAGTGTCATGAGAATGCTTTCATGGATCGCGGTCGAACTCAAAGCATAGGCATTCATGCTTGCATTTGCATCACGCAAGAGTGGACGCAAACACACCTGCTTGTGTGGCAATCCATCGCACGCGGGCGTCGTGCGACTCGACGGGGAGTCGATTTCGAATCTGGCAACCGAACGCGACGCCAACGCTCGTCGTCTCTACGGGCAGTGAGGCGAGCAGGCGATCGTAGTAACCCTTGCCACGCCCAAGTCTCATGCCATCACTCGCAAACCCAACGCCGGGTACGGCGATGAAATCAAATCTGCCGATGCCGACTTCGGCGCCTTCCGGTGCTCGCACCCCGCAGGTGTCCTTCGTCCAAGCGCCTGCATCGAGGCTTGCGAGGAGTCGAAAACTCATCCGTCCGTCGGATTCCACCCGCGGCACGGCCACCTCGGCGCCTCGCGCGAGGGCGATTGCGGCGAGAGGGAAAATGTCCGGTTCATCCGCGAACGGGACAAAGAGGAGTACGCACTTGGCTCGCGTCCAAATCTCTGCACTTCCGATGTGTTTGACGATGGACTCGCTCGCGTGTGCTCGATCTTCGATGGTCAACTGGGCGACGCGTGCGCGCAACTCGCCGCGCGCGCATTGCTTGAGCAAGCGAATGCTCTCATGACTCATGGCGCTTCACTCCGCATGGCGCGAATCGCGCGCAGTCGCTCGCTTATCTGGATTTCAAGTCCGCGCTCCACTGGTTCGTAGTAACGCTTGGCAACGCCGAGATAGACCTGTGTTCCAATCCCGCCCATTTGCGAGTGCGGATTGACATACTCCTTCGCGCGATCGTCAAGCGGCTCTCCGTCCGCGCCGGTTGTCGTGAGTCTTCGTTTGGTTTGGTCTTGGAGGTACATCGGCACCGGAATCGTGCGTCCCTCCTTCGCGTCCGCCATCGCCGTCCAAATCGCCTGTGCGCTCGCGCCTGATTTTGGAGAGCACGCGAGAAAGGCCACACACTGACCAAGGTTGAGTTGTGCCTCAGGCATTCCGACGCGCTCAACGGCATCCCACGCGGCGATCGCGAGCTGCAGCGCGCGCGGATCGGCGTTGCCAATGTCTTCACTGGCGAAAATCGTCAGTCGTCGTGCAATGAAGCGAGGGTCCTCGCCACCAGTCAGCATGCGCGCGAGCCAGTACATCGCTGCATCTGGATCGCTTCCGCGCATGGACTTGATGAGCGCGCTCGCGAGGTCGTAGTGTTCGTCGCCCGTTCCATCAAACACTGGGATCTTCGCGTTCAACGCATCAATGGCGAGCGCGAGCGTGATGCGAGGCGTGGCATCTCGATCCACGGCTGCGGCAGCGATTTCGAGTGCGCTCAGCGCACGGCGTGCATCGCCGTCTGCTGCTCGGGCGATGTGCGCGGCCGCATCGTCGTCAAGTTGCAATCCATCGATATGGAGCCCCCGCGGATGGAGGAGCGCGCGATGGAGGAGCGCGAGGAGATCTGCTTCGGCGAGTGGTTCGAATCGGAAGACCACGCTGCGCGAGAGGAGCGCAGAGCCACACGCCCAATTCGGATTTTCAGTCGTGGCGCCGATGAGCAACACGCTTCCTGCTTCCACACCCTCAAGAAGCGCGTCGCGCTGATTTCGCGCCAGTCGATGGATCTCATCGACAAAGAGCATCGTGCGGCGTCCGTTGTCGCCGAGGCGGACCGCTGCGGCGTCGATCATCTCGCGCAGCTCTTTCACCCCCGTGCGCGCACCATGCGCACGATCGAATGCCGCATGCGTCCGCGAGGCAACAATCTCCGCGAAAGTGGTCTTTCCGGTCCCTGGTGGGCCGGAGAGAATGACGGAGGAGAGCGCGTCGGTCTCCACGAGTCGGCGGAGGAGTTTTCCTTCACCTAGACAATGTGTCTGACCGACGAATTCTGCCAGCGTCTCTGGGCGCATACGCGTCGCGAGTGGCGCGGCACTAGCGCGGTGTTGTGCGCGAAGGGGTGACCAGAGATCTTGCATGAGCGTGCACGACGAACAAAGAGAGGTGAAATCGGTCGAATACGCGCGTCCAGAGCAATCTGGAGTGCGTGGGGGGCTGCGTGGATCGTACATTCCCCATGCGATTTAGCCGATAGAAAGCAGCCCACGCCTTCATCATTGTCAGAGCTGACTGAGCTTTCAACTAGGACTCCAACAACGCTATGTGCGGAATCGTCGCCTACATCGGTCAGAAGCACGCTCGCGACATCCTCATTGAGGGACTCAAGCGATTGGAGTATCGCGGCTACGACAGCGCTGGCATTGCGACGCTTGAGAACGCGCGCGGCGTCACCGCGCTCCAAATCACTCGCACGGTGGGCCGCGTCGCGCAACTTCAGCAGGCGGCGGAACTCTCTGGTGGTCACCTCGGTTCCGCGGGTATTGCTCACACGCGCTGGGCGACGCACGGCGGCGTGACGGAGAAAAACGCCCACCCCCATCGTGATGACGGAGTCCACGGTCACGGCATCGCGCTGATTCATAACGGGATCATTGAGAACTACGCGTCGGTGAAAACCTATCTTGAGGAGAAGGGGCACACCTTTACGAGCGAGACGGATACAGAGGTCCTCGCGCATCTCATCGGTGAGTTGTATCGAGGCGACCTTGAGAAAGCAGTGCAGGCGGCACTCCGCGAAGTGACGGGGGCCTACGCCATTGCGGTCCTGTGTGAGAAGGAGCCGGATGTGTTGGTGGTGGCGCGGAAGGGCTCTCCGCTCATGATCGGCGTAGGGAATGGGGAATTCGTCGTCGCGAGCGATGCCAGCGCGATCGTGGCGCACACGACACAGGCCGTCATGCTCGCGGACTACTCCGTCGCACGCATTACTCGCGAGAGTTTCCGATCCACCACGGTCGACAACGTGCCACTGACTTCGGAGATTCGTGAGTTGGAGTTTGACCTAGAGCAAATCGAGCTCGGGGAGTTCGAACACTTCATGCTCAAGGAGATCTTTGAGCAACCTCGCGCGTTGCGCATGACGCTGCAGGGGCGCGTCAATCCACGAACGGGGGAGATCACACTTGGCGGTGTCGGTGATCACGCGCGCAAGCTCGCGAACGCGAAGAAGATCATGCTTGTCGGCTCAGGTACCGCGCTGCACGCCTGCATGGTCACTTCCTACCTCATGGAAGACCTTGCGAAAACGCCGGCGGATTACGATTTTGCAAGCGAGTTTCGCTATCGCAACCCAATCGTCGAGGATGGGACGGTGGTCATTGCGGTGAGTCAGTCGGGCGAAACCGCCGACACGCTCTCCGCACTGCAGGAGGCGAAGCAACGCGGCGCGATGGCACTTGGCGTTGTCAATGTTGTCGGGAGTTCGATCGCACGCGAGACGGATGCGGGCGTCTACTTGCGCGTGGGTCCCGAGATCGGCGTGGCCAGCACGAAAGCATTTACCGGTCAAGTGATGGTCGGCGCAATGCTTGCGGCGTACATCGGTCGCCGTCGATTTCTATCCAACGAAAGCGTCACGGCATTTCTCCATGCGCTCCACGAGATCCCCGACAAGATCGAGCGCGTCCTTGCAAGCAGTGACGCGATTGCGAAAGCAACGGCGAAGTACATTCATCGAGAGAACTGGCTCTTCCTCGGCCGCGGCGTGAATTATCCCGTTGCGCTCGAGGGGGC
>SXUJ01000147.1 GCA_005790565.1 Planctomycetia bacterium | reverse complement strand
TGGCTTCCGCTTGTGCATGATCAGGCGCCGACGGGCGGCTCCGTGATCCTCGCAGGAACTCTCTTGAAACTAGGCACTTTCGGCGAGTTCCGAATCGCGATGCCGATGGCGCCCATCGGGGGCGTAGAGTGGAACAGTGCGCTCTGTGTGCTCTGCCTGATCGGCATCCTCGCGGCGGCGCTCATCTGTTGGGTGCAGCACGATGCGAAGAAGCTCGTCGCGTACAGCTCGGTCACACACATCGCATTCTGCATGCTGGGGATGTTCTCGCTGAACTCGATTGGCGTCACCGGATCGGTGATGTACATGATCAGTCACGGGCTTTCGACGGGTGCGCTCTTCCTCTGCATCGGCATGATCTACGAGCGCTACCACACCAAGGACATGGACGAACTCGGAGGGCTGTATCGCAGAATGCCGATCTGGTCCTTCTTTATGGTGTTCTTCGCGCTCGCAAGCTTGGGACTTCCTGGACTCAATGGATTCGTGGGCGAGTTTTACTGCCTCACGGGCGCGTTCATCGCCGAGGACACCGCGGCCACTGGATACCCCGGCCTCATGGGCCCGTGGTACGCGTTGCTCGCGGGTCTTGGGCTCATCGCGGCAGCCATGTACCTCCTGATGCTGGTCGGCCGACTCGTCTGGGGGCCGTTGCGCGAGCCGAGCCATCACGACCATCACAACCCGCACGCAACGACACTTCCGCAAGACATCGGCGCGCGCGAGATCGGCATCCTGCTCCCCATTGCGGTGCTCTGCCTCGCGATGGGATTGTTCCCTGGCCCGATGCTCAAGGCGATCGAACCGAGCGTGAAAAACATGCTCGCTCCGTATCCGGCGCTCGTGGAGCAATATGTCAAGGACGGCACGCTCTTGAACGCCGGGAGCAACTCCGCGTCCCCGTTCGCCAGCGCAGGCGACCCGTCCACCCCGTAATCATTCTCTCCGCGCACCCCCTGCGATAGACACGCGATTGACACCCATGGACCCGACTTCCGCCAAGCTCACACTCATCGCACCCGAAATGGTGCTCTGCTTCGGTGCCGTCGTCGTCGCCGTCCTCGGATTGATGCACAACGCATCCTTGCGCCGAAGCGTCCCGATGGTCGCCGCGCTCTTTCTTGCGTTGAGTGTCGCGGCGTGCGCGTGGAGCTACTCAACGCCAGCTGCCGAAGCCAGCGGCCTCTTACTGCCCTATCTCGGTTCCTTCGCGAAACCGCTCATCGCCTCCATCGGCATTCTCCTTGTCATGCTCGGAGGCACGGCGGTGGATCGGCGACTCGAAGCAGCGTTTGAAAGCGGACGAGTCCCGTTCCAAGCAGTGCGCGTGCTTCGTGGAGAGTTCCACGCGTTTCTGCTTCTCAGCGTGGCGGGAACGATGCTCCTCGCATCAGCAACCGATCTCATCTGGCTCTTCCTCGCGCTCGAACTCTCGAGCCTTCCGAGTTATGTGATGGTTGCGATTGGCCGCCACGCGCGCAAAGCGCAAGAAGCCGGCGTGAAGTACTTCTTCCTCGGTGCGATGTCGAGCGCGATCTTTTTGTACGGATTCGCCTTGCTCTACGGCGCGACCGGGAGTTTGCAATGCACGGAGATTGCACACACGCTCACGACGCAATCTGCGACCAATGGCGTGTCGACGCTTGCGATTGTCGGTGCGGTGATGGCGATCCTCGGGATCTCCTTCAAGCTCGCAGCCGTTCCGATGCACTTCTACGCGCCCGATGTGTATGAGGGCGCGGCTGGTCCAGTGACGGCCTTTCTTGGCTTCATGCCAAAAGCTGCGGGAATCCTCGCGCTTTTCACGGTTCTCTCGATGCTTGGATGGAGCGGTCATGCCGCGGTGCTCGGTGGGCAGGAGGTTGAACTCCACGGCCTTCCCGCGCCCATCGCCGCCATGCTCTGGATGATGAGCGTACTGACCATGACGCTTGGCAACATCGGTGCATTGCTGCAACGCAACATCAAGCGCATGCTTGGATACAGCTCGATCGCGCACTCCGGCTACCTCTTGATGGGTTTGCTCGCCGGTCCAGAAGCCGGCCTCAACGCGGTGCTCTTCTACCTCGTTGGATACGGTGTGATGAACACTGTCGTCCTCGCGGCACTCAGTGCACTTGAGCGCAACGGCGAAGAAGTTGAGACACTCGAAGACATCGCTGGACTTCGCAGTCGCCAACCGATCCTTGCGTGGATGCTCGCGATCGCGGCTGGCAGCCTCATCGGACTTCCGCCGATGATCGGTTTTTTCGGAAAGATCTACCTGTTCACGGCCGTGCTTGAACAAGGGCAAACGGCACTCGTCCTCATTGCTGCGGTCAACAGCGCAGTGAGCGTGTTCTACTACATGCAATTGGTGGTGCTGCCGATGCTCGCGCAGCCGAATCCCCGCAGCGAAACGGTCACGGCGATTGCGTCCCCGTGGCCGAAGATCGCCTCTGTCGTCGGTGGAGTGAGCATCATCGTGCTGGCCTTCTTCGCCCAACCACTCCTCGAAGCCGCAAGCAGCGCTTTCGGGGCGCCCACGGTGAGCGCCGCCTCGACCGCCTCGCCAACCTCGGTCCAGCAGAGCGAACCGAGCGCGTAGAAATGCAGCGCACGAGGCGCTATGATCCGCCCCCTCAGTTGCGACCGTAGCTCAATTGGATAGAGCACGAGCCTACGAAGCTCGGGGTTGCAGGTTCGATTCCTGCCGGTCGCGTTTTCCCAGTTGCCGCCGCACGCCATTGCTGGCATGCAGCCGCGATTACTGGTTGGCGCGGCGGGTTCGAGACATGGAATCTTGCGGCTGAACCCGTCAAAGGCCTTGATGCCGCTGCCGAACCCCCCAATCACCGACGAATTCATCGCCAAGCGCGATCAGCAACACACGACGACGCGGCGATTACTGATGTTGGTTGCCGGCGTGATTCTCGTCGCTGCGGGACTCGCGCTCGGGCCGGTGCCCGTGCTTCCTGGATTCCCTCTCACGATGCTCGGCCTGCTTCTTCTCACAGGAGCGAGCGAAACCATGCGACGGCTCGTGAATTGGGGCGACACGAAACTGCCGCGCTCTCTTCGGGTCTTCATCCGACGATTCCGGCGGCAGGCTCGCTGACAGCGAGCGCAAGTTTGCGCGAGAATGAATCCGTGAGTGAAGCAGGCACCGCATCACCAGCTCCAACGCGTCGAGTGACGAACCTGCCTTTTCTCGTGGGCATTCTCGGATTGTTGGCGTGCGCGTTGAGCCCAATTGTCATCGGGTTACTCCCTGGTGCGCTCGGCGTTCGCACGGCGATTGACGCACGACGGATTGGATTTCGCGGTTGGGTCCTCTACAGCGGACTCAGCCTCAGCGCGATTGGGCTCGCGGCATCTGTGCTGTCCGCGATTCTGTGGGGCGGTTCCCTCGCAACAATCCTGCTCAGCCGAGATGTCGAACGCGAGGCGGTCGTGTGGCGTGGGCGCGAGATCGCGAACTTCTCGCTGCAGGTCGATGACCATGAGGTGTTCGAGTACGCGCAATTCCGTCGCGAACACCCTGACCACCGACTCGCATTGCACTTTTGGTCGAGCGAATTCGCGCCTTGCCAAGCGAGTGTCGCGAATGCTGCGGAGGCAGCTCGCGGAGTCGATTCACTCACGCTCATTGGCATTGCACCGGAGGACTCCCCCGAGTCGGCGCGCGCGTTCCTTGGCACCGACGCGATTGGAATGCGCACTGCATTTGGTGCGCAACGATTGCCCTCGCCACTCGACACCGCGGGCGCGCGACCAACCACCGTCATCATTCATCCATGCGGAAAGATCGAACTTGTTTTGTTGGGAGTTCGCAACCGTGAAGAACTCCGACGCGTGTACCTTGGCGAAGGACTTGCGCCTTGATCATTGGCGTCGATGTCGAAACCGCAAACTCGAACGCGGGCTCCGTGTGCGCGCTTGGCATCGCCATCGTGCAGCGCGGCGCGGTCGTACGAGATGCGCACTGGCTTCTGAACCCCGGCGGGTCGTTCGACCCTCGATTCACAAAGATCCACGGCATCAATGCCTTGCGCGTCCGTGGAAAGCCAAGCATTCGGACAGCTTGGGCGGAGATCGTGACATTCCTGGAGCAGGCGAAGTCGGACCTCGCCCAACCGCGCCTGTTTGATTTCGTACCCGCCGATGAAGCTCCGGTGGTTTTCGTCGCGCACAACGCCCCGTTCGATCGTGTGCAACTTGAGGCGGCGCTCGGCGAGGCGCTCCCCTTCCACCTCGAATGCACCGTGACGATGGCGCGCAAGTCCTTCCCCGACCTCCCCCGTCACAACCTCGCCGCTGTCGCGGCGCACTTGGGCATCCCGCTCAAGCATCACGACGCACGGAGCGATGCCCGAGCCTGTGCGCTCATTGCATCTCGCTGCTGAATCGTCGCTGGAAACGAACAAGCGCGCGCCGAAGGGCACGCGCTTGGACGAATCACGAGTGGACCATACTGGACTCGAACCAGTGACCTTCTCCGTGTCATGGAGACGCGCTAACCAACTGCGCCAATGGTCCGTGAGCCAAGAGTATAGCTCTCGACATCGCGCTTGTAAATGCTACGAGAATCGCAGACTCGCGCGAGATTGCATCTCTTACCGAAGCCCCTCTGCCCAATCGATACACCGGTCGAGCCGTCGCAGCGTGCCGGACTTTCCGACGAGTAGCAGCGTGTCCCAAATCGGTGGACTCACCGTCGTTCCACTCACCGCCACGCGAAGCGGCTGCGCGACGGCACCGATCTTTCCCCCAGCGTGCTCGTTCGCGTAGGCATTTGCGAGATGTTCGAGTGCCGCGTGCGTCCATTCGCACTCGGCAAGAGTCGAGCGCATCGCGCGAAGGTGATCAAGTCCAGTCCGTGCGCCCGATTCAAGCGCTGCGCCGATTCCGAGCGCCTTCCGCACCGACTTGTCGTCCGTGAAGGGAAGCGACTCGTCGCTCTCGAGCAGGAAGGCATTGCTCTTGAATGGCTCATCGAGCGTCTTACTCCGCTCCTTGGTCGCGCCCATGAGCAATGCGAACTGCGCTTGGGTCAATCGCGCAAGGAACTCTGGCCGAAAGATCGCGGCGTGCGCACGACAGCGCGTGACAAACTCCTCATGCGACATCGCATTCATCGCATCGGTGTTGAAGGCAAGCAACTTCACCCGATCAAACTTCGCCGGAGTCTTCATTACGCGGTCAAGACCAAATCGCGCCTTGAGGAAATCATTGTCGAACTTCTCGATGTCATGCCCAGGGCTCCACCCGTTCAACGCCAAGAAATTGCAAATCACTTCCGGCAGGTATCCACTGCGACGGAAATCATCCACATTGATTTCTGGGAGTTGCACCCGCAGTGCTTCCGCCAACCGAATCGCGCCCTCGAGCGAAAGTTGCACTGCGTCACTCGCAAGCCAGGTTGCCCACTCCTCATCCGTGACCGTCCCTAATGGAGGCGCGGTGAGTGCCTGCTCCCTGACTGCCTTGCGAAGCACCTTGTCCTTGTCTCGCTTGGACATCTTGGAGTCATCGGGGTTCTTGATGATCGAAAGATGCCCGTAGACCGGCCTGCGGAACCCGAGTGCGTCTTGGAGAAGCACATGCTTGGCCGTATTGGTGAAATGCTCCTGCGCGCGAAAGACATGGGACACGCGCATGAGTTCGTCATCGACCACGACCGCAAAGTGATAGGTTGGGAAACCGTCCTTCTTGCGAATCACGAAGTCATCAACTTCTCCCTCGGGAAGCACGGTGTGACCGAGCACCTCGTCGGGAATCGTCACTGACGCAAGTTTTGAGCGAAAGCGAATCACTGGAAGACGCCCCTCCGCGGCAAACCTCGCGCGATCCGCGTCGCTCGGCTCACCTCGGTAGCGATATCGAAACGCCTCCTTGCGCGCGAGAGAAGCCTTGCGTAACGCTTCCAGCTCCTCCGGAGAATCCCATGCTTCGTATGCATCGCCACTGGCTTGGAGCCGAGCAATGTGGTGGTTGTAGATCTCCAAGCGTTCCGATTGAAAGTACGGGCCGTACTCACCCCCACCCACGACGGATCCGTCGGGCGCGTTGTAGGTTGGTCCCTCGTCCCATCGAATCCCCAACCACTCCAAATCCTTGAGGAAACCGACGCTCGCGGCGTCGCTTGATCGTTTCTGGTCGGTGTCTTCGATGCGGATCACGAACTTCCCGCCCCGCCCCTTCGCGAAGGCCCAGCAAAACAAGGCAGTTCTTGCGCCTCCGACGTGCAGGTGCCCTGACGGCGATGGGGCAAATCGAGTAACTGGTGGAGAATTTACAGGTTCGCTCTTGGAATCCATCAGACGCAGGGTACCGTGAACGCAGAACACCCAAGTGGAGGCTCGCATCATGGGCCAGATCATTGGCGTACTTTCGGATTCCCACGGTCGCTGGCAGCGAACACGCGCCGCGATCACCGCACTCGCAAGTCGCGGCGCGACCAGATTCGTGCATCTAGGCGATGTTGGAAGCGAGCAGGTCCTCGACATGTTTGCCGGCCTCGACGCAACCGTTGTGTTTGGCAACTGTGATGATGAACGACCGCTTCATCGATACGCAGACTTCCTCGGCATCGAGACAAAGCATCCGGCTGGTGTCGTGACTTGTGGGGAGAAGACGATCGGCGTGACGCACGGGCATCTTCCCGAAGCGATCGACTTTCTACTTGCGGAGCACGTGGACTACCTCCTCAGTGGACACTCGCATGAAGCACACGACCAACGAGTCGGCTCAACTCGTTGCATGAATCCGGGAGCGCTTGATCGCGCGCGCCGATTCACCGTGCTGCTCCTTGAGCCGGAATCGGGCGCAGCGGAGTGGTTAGAAGTCGGCGAGAGCGACGCGCTCTAGGCTCCGTCGCGCCGCTTCGGAATCGGTTAGCCTCCACTACGTGCGGGACGCGCCGAGCACCTTCCTACGGTTCCTTCCGGAATCTGCCGCGCTCGCGGGAGCACATGTCGAAACGGTACTGTCGCGATTGAAGCTCAAGCCTGCGCATGCGCTTCGGTCGTGTTTTCGCAAAGGGTATGGCGTCGATAGTTTACGAGCAGATTTCCTTGCGGGGCTCGTGGTGGGCGTCATCGCCCTACCGCTCGCGATGGCGCTTGGGATCGCCATCGGTGTCGGGCCGCAGGCTGGAATCTTCACGGCCATTGTGGCGGGAGCGACCGCGGCGGTGTTTGGTGGGAGCCGAGTGCAAGTGACCGGGCCGACCGCTGCCTTCGTCGTCATTCTCTCGCCGATCGTCGCGGAGCACGGTGTCGTCGGGCTGCTCGTCGCGACATTGTTCGCAGGTCTGATGCTCATCGTGCTCGGATTGAGTGGCCTCGGCCGCGCGATCAGCTTCATCCCCTACCCCGTCGTTCTCGGGTTCACCGCTGGGATCGCCGCGACCATCGCGATTCTTCAGTTGAAAGACTTTCTGGGAATCACCCTTGACGAACTGCCACAAGACACGCTCGCGAAACTGCTTGTCATCGTGCAATCGATGACGGCGTTTCATTGGGGCGACCTTTCGATCGGAATCAGCACTCTGCTGACGCTCGTCGCGCTGCAACGCTTCACGCGGCGGATTCCGCCGGCGCTCATCGCCATCTCGCTCGCGACCATCGCGGCGACGGTGTTGTCGAAGTACGCCCCACAACTTCACATCGAGACGATCGCCTCGCGGTTTGGGACCGACGCGACACCATCAGGCATCGCCGGCACCATTCCGACATTCGATGTCCCATGGAGCCACCTCTCCGCAGGTCTGTCATGGAGTGCAGTCCGTGAACTCCTCCCGAGCGGGATCGCCATCGCGCTCCTAGGCGCGATTGAATCACTGCTCTCTGCGGTCGCGTCCGACAGCATGGCCGGTCACCGCAGTGATCCCGATGCAGAGTTGATCGGTCAGGGGTGCGGGAATGTTGCGAGCTCGCTCTTTGGCGGCGTCGCCGCGACCGGCGCGATCGCGAGAACCGCGGCTAATGTCCGCGCGGGCGCGCGATCGCCAATCGCAGCCGTAGTGCATGCGGCATTTCTCGCGCTCGCGGTGCTCAGCCTGTCCACCATCCTCGGGCATCTTCCACTTGCTTCGCTCGCGGCGCTGCTGCTCTTCGTTGCGTGGAATATCGCCGACCTTGGTCATTGTCTCCGAGTGCTCCGCACTGCACCGCGAGGCGATAGCGTGGTCCTCATCGCGTGCTTCACGCTCACCGTCAGCTTCGACATGGTGATCGCAGTCTTCGTCGGCGTGACGCTCGCGTCCATTCTGTTCATCGCGCGTATGTCGGAAATCTCAGCTGTTGAACTCGCGGTCACGACGGACCGAGCGTTTCCCTCGTTACCCCCGCACACCGCGCTCTATCGCATCTCCGGGCCGATGTTCTTTGTCGCGGCCGAGCGCGCATTGGCGGAGTTTGAGCGAGTCGACTCAAGCGCACGGCATGTTTTCATCGACCTCTCCGCTGTTCCCTCCATCGACGCGACTGCGCTCGTCCATCTCGAAGGCGCCCTGCACCAACTCTCGAAACGCGGCGTTGGGGCGACGCTCGTGGGCGCAGATGCCGATCCTAAGCGGGCGATTCTCAGAGCCATGCAGCACTGGCGAGTCCGGCCAGTGCTCGCAGACTCGATGGACGAGGCACTCTTGCGACAACCGCAGACGGAAACTCAACGATGACCGACGACGCCACTCCATCAAACGCTCCCGCGGAACCAGAACCACGCACGCCGGTCTTCCGTTTGACGCATTGGAACGAGACTAGTTCGAGCGTCGCGGAGTTTGCGTCTATCGAACAAGCACGCGATGCGCTCGAGTCGTCAAAGGGGTTTGCGTGGCTCGATATCGAGTGCGTGCCACTCGCGACTCTGGAGCCGGTACTGGAACAACTCGTCGCGCTCCACCCGATCGCGGCAGACGCGCTATGCGACGACCTCGCCCGCGTAAGAGTACAGAACTTTGGTGCGCAATTGCTCACCACCATGGTTTTCATTCACGCGACGAAGGGCGGAAAGCAAGTCGCCGAAGTCATCGACTTTCTCGCCACACCGCAAGTGCTCGTGACCATCCAGGACCTCAAGGGCGACTGCTTCGACAGCGTGCGGGAGCAACTCCGCGATCCATCCGCGCGCGTCCGAAAGCTCGGACCGTATTTTCTGCTCCTCCAACTGGGGCGATCCATCGCAAAGAGCTACGATCCACTTTTCAAGGCGTGGAGCGAGCGGGTCAACAAACTCGAAGATTCGCTCACCCACCGCGCCGACCGAAGAATGCTGCAGAAAATCCATTTCGTCCGCGACCACATGATGACCTACCGGGAGTGCGTGATCCCACTTCGCGAGTCTCTTCGGCGCCTGCTCGCACAACCGCAGTCTCAACAACTTCCGCTCGAGGCCTCGTTCTCCCTGCAAGAATTGGAAGACGAGTTCGCTGTCCTTCAGGAGCGATTGAACAATCAAACGGATCGCGTTCAGCGGTTGATGGACCTCTACCTCAACGCCATCGCGAATCGCGCCAATGAGGTCATGCGCGTGCTGACCATCATCTCCACCATCTTCATGCCCCTCTCCTTCGTCGCGAGTTTGTACGGCATGAACTTCCAAAGAGACGATGGCGCGAATCCATGGAACATGCCTGAGTTGTACTGGAAGTACGGATACCTCTTCGCCCTCGGTCTCATGTTCTGCGTTTCGCTCGCATTCCTTTGCTTCTTCTGGAAAAGGGGATGGATTGGCGCGTTCTCGCGGGCGGAACGCAAGCAGGGCCTTGATAGCCTCACCCAGGAATTGGCAGGCGTGATTGGTCTCTCAAACTTGACGAAAGGCCGCCCAACCCGCATCGCTCGCCCGACCCAAGCGCCCATGATTCGGCAGCGCTGAGTCCGCACAATCCTTGGACGGGAATTCCGAAATCCTCGATGATCACCGCCTTGCGTGATGATGCAATGCCTCCGATACTGTCGGTTAACCGAGAGGACGGATCCTCCGGCGCCTCCCATCACTCCCTACGCTTTACCGCCGCTCATGTCACACTCATCACCCGCAATCCTCTCGGGTCAGAAGGATCGTTCAATGCCACAGCGACGCGTCTCCGACACCTACGGCTGCCTTGTCTTCTCAGGTGATGTCATGCTCAAGCGATTGCCGCCCGATGTCTTCATGAATCTTGACAAGACGATCACGACAGGCTCAGCGCTCGATCCCAAGATCGCCAACACCGTCGCAGGCGCCATGAAGGATTGGGCAATTGAAAACGGCGTGACGCACTACTGCCACTGGTTCCAACCATTGACTGGACTGACCGCCGAGAAGCACGACGCGTTCCTCTCCATCAACGCGGATGGCAGCGCGATCGAAAAGTTCAGCGGCTCTCAACTCATTCAGGGAGAGCCGGATGCGTCGAGCTTTCCCCACGGCGGCATCCGCGACACCTATGAAGCGCGTGGATACACCGCTTGGGACGCGACAAGCCCCGCCTTCATTCACAAGGTTGGTGAACAAGCGACGCTTTGCATTCCAACGGTCTTCGTGAGCTATACGGGCGAGGCACTCGACAAGAAGACGCCGCTCCTTCGCTCGATTCAAGCGGTCTCCAAACAAGCGCTCCGCCTCGTGCGCATTTTCGGCGACACCACCACAAAGCAAGTCATCTCGACACTCGGCGTTGAACAAGAGTACTTCTTGATCGACGCCGAACTCGCGCAAGCAAGGCCCGACCTCAAGATCTGCGGCCGTACCTTGGTCGGGGCTGGAGCGCCGAAGGGCCAACAGATGGAAGATCATTACTTCGGCGCGATTCCGGAGCGAGTGCTCTCATTCATGGCTGATCTGGAGAGCCGGCTTTTCGAGTTGGGGATCCCCGTCAAGACACGGCACAACGAGGTTGCGCCAGGTCAGTTTGAGATTGCGCCGACTTTCGAGAACGCCAATGTCGCGGTCGATCATCAGATGCTCACGATGACGATCCTCCAGGAAACCGCACCCAAGCACGGCTTCGTCTGCCTCATTCATGAAAAACCATTTGCGGGCGTGAACGGTTCTGGAAAGCACAACAACTGGTCACTTTCCACCGACACCGGGGCGAACCTACTCGATCCCCGCGATGACACCCACTCGAACATGCAGTTCTTGACGGTGCTTTGCGCCATCATGCGCGCGATCGATCTCCATGCGGATTTGCTCCGGGCCTCGATCGCGAGTGCCGCGAATGATCACCGCCTCGGCGCCAATGAAGCACCGCCTGCGATCATGTCGATCTTCCTTGGCGACATGCTGACGGACATCATCGATCAACTCGAATCAGGTGAGGCGAAGAAGACGATGAAGGGCGGCGCGATGGATCTGGGCGCAACCACTCTGCCGCAGATCCCGAAGCATTCGAGCGACCGCAACCGCACTTCGCCCTTTGCCTTCACTGGGAACAAGTTTGAGTTCCGTGCCGTAGGAAGTTCGCAACCCGTCGCGTGGCCGAACACCGTCCTCAACACGATCATTGCGGAAAGCCTCGACTTCGTCGCCACCCAACTGGAGAAACGCGCAGGGAAAAATCCAACGCAAGCCAAGCTTGAAGCAAGCGTGAAGGTGCTCCTAAAGGAGATCATCAAAGAGCATCGCCGCGTTTGCTTCGATGGTGATGGATACTCGCAGGCATGGCAGGACGAAGCCGCGAAGCGCGGGCTCCCAAATCTCCGGTCCACTCCCGAGGCACTTGCCGCACTGCGACCGAAGAAAGTCGCGGATCTCTTCGCGAAGTATGGCATTCTCTCGAAGCGCGAACTCGACGCGCGCACGGAAGTTCTCGTCGAGCATTACAACAAGTTGCTCGCGATTGAGGGCCGCACCCTATTGTCTATGGCGCGTACGCTGCTGCTCCCGGCTGCGCTACGAGCACAAGCGGAACTTGCCGATGTTGTCGCGGCGACGCAGGGTGCTGGAGTCGAGTGCCCTTCGACGGAACTCGACTTGCGCGAATTCGTGAAACTTGTCGAGCAATTCCGCGGGAGTACGCATGAACTTGAGAAGTCGTTGACCCATCACGACCCGAACGCTGAGAAGCACATGAAGTACATGCGCGATCATGTTGTCGTCGCGATGGGCAAGGTCCGAGACTGCTCGGACGCGCTCGAGCGCCGGATGCCCGCCGACCAATGGCCACTTCCGACCTACGCCGAATTGCTCTTCTCAACCCGCTAGCCGTCGAGCCTCTTTTTTCGCTCCTTGGCGCACATTGGTGCGCGAGCGATATCTGCCCGACTTGCCGCAAACTCGTCTGAGGGCTTTGCCTTCGAACGATTGCCTTGCTACCTTGCTCGGCTCACTCCACCGTCTGCGCGAAGGAATTTAGGCCATGACCACCACAGCTGCCCCTATCGATTTCGATATCCAGGTCACCGAGACCGCACCCTGCGCGAAGCGCATCACCCTCACAGTTCCGGCCGCAGCCGTGAACGCGCGCCTCGACGCGGCCTTCGAGACTTTCGCGGCGGGTGCCGTGGTTCCAGGATTTCGAAAGGGGAAGGCGCCGCGCGCGCTTCTTGAGAAGAAAGTCGGGGAGTCACTCAGCGGCGAAGCGCGCGGGCAGCTGATGTCCGAGGCGTATCAGAAAGCGATCGAATCGAATTCCCTTCGGCCAATCTCCGAGCCCATGCAGGTCGAAGGCGCGGTGATCCCTGAACTCACGCGCGGCAAAGCCTTCACCTTCCAAGTCGACATCGAAACGCTTCCAGACTTTGAACTCAAAGGCACTGAGTCGCTGACGGTGAAACGGCCGATCGTCGAAATCAAAGATGAACACATCAATGGCGAGTTGCTTCGACAGTGCTACCGATTCGGAACTCCCTCGCGCATCGAAGGCCCATTCGAAAATCTCGATCGCATGGTTGGCAAGGCGGTGGTGACCGTCGAAGGCCGCGATGGAAACTACTTCGAATCGGAGAACGCGCTGTGCGTCGTCCCCGCGAAAGAGGATGAGGGCAAGGGCGCACTTCTGGGCATGATCTTCGAAGGACTCGAAGCCGCGCTACTCGGAAAGAGCGTCGGCGCGACCATCGTGGTTTCGGTCGTTGGGGCAGAAGCGCATGAACGCGAAGAGCTCCGCGGAAAGAAGATCACCGTGACTTACACGGTCAAAGAGGCCGAGCGCATCACGCCGCAGGAAGTCGGAAAGCTCGCCGAGGCGTTTGGTCTCGAGAGCGAGGCCATGCTTCGCGAGCAAGTGAACGACGCGCTCGAACAACGCCGTGATGGGGAGCAACGCGCTGCCATGCGTGAGCAGGTTTTCGAGGCCATTCTCGACGCGACGGAGTTCCCTATGCCCAAGAAGCTCGGCGAAATGCAGGTCGCGCGCACGCTTGAGCAACAGCGATACAACCTGCTCTCGCGTGGCGTGGATCCCGAAGCGGCCGAGCGGCGCGTGGCGGAGATGCAGTCGGGCAGCGCCGATGCTGTGCGTCGACGGCTCAAGCAGTTCTTCATCGTCGGAAAGCTTGCCGAGCAGTTTGGTGTGACCGTAACCGAAGCCGAACTCAACGGCCGAATTGCCTCCCTCGCACAGCAACAGAATGTTCGACCCGAAGTGCTGCGCAAAGATCTTGAAAAGAACAACCGCATGGGCGAAGTCATGCATGTCATTCGCGAGGCCAAGGTCGCCGACCGCTTGCTCGTCAATGCGAAGGTTGAGGATGTCGCCGCCGACGACTGGAACGCGCTCGTGAACGAGAAGGCCAAGCAGTCAAGCAAGTAGTTTTCCTACCAATGTGAGAGTGCACGCATGGACGGCACGCTGATTCTCGCGGAGACCGACTTTTGGATTCCAGTCGCCGGACTGTTGATCGTCACCGTAGTAGGGTTTCTCATCGCGATGCGACTGCGAGACGCCGCGAAGGCCGAACCGAAAGCAGACGGCTTCACGCTCGAGGAGCTTCGGCAACTCCGCAGAGATGGGAAGTTGACGGATGAGGAATTCGAATCCGCCAGCACTCAACTCAAAGCGCTCCTCAGGCGGGATGCAACACCGCCAGCCAGCGGCAGCACGCCGGAGCGAAATCCTCGCTCGCCGCGCCAAGGGCGGTAGCGTGGGGCGCGGTAATCACGACACGCCAAGGGCGTTTGGGCGTTATAGAGCCACTGGATTCCCTCAATCACTGCCTGATACGCCGCTCCGAGCAAAGGTGCGCGCGGAATTGACGATACTCTTCCACCGCAATTCCGTTCGCACTGACCCCCTTTCGGCTCCTTTCATGTCTATCCAATCAGACTCTCAATGCCAAAGTTCCGCTGCTTCCGCCAACCCGTTGGGCGCCGCAAACAATCCCCCTCGTCGCGGGCCAGGAGCACCAGGCAGCGGTGATGGGCAAGGGAGCAGCGGAAGCTCTGGGGGTTCGGGGAATCAAGGTGGCGGCGCAGGATCTGGCGGCGGTGACGGCGGCTTTCGCGGTCGAAAGATGACGACCTGTTCTTTCTGCGGGAAGACCAGCCGGGAAGTCGGGCCGATGGTCGAAGGGCCGAGCGATGTCTACATCTGTTCGAACTGCACCGATCTCTGCCAGAACATTTTCAAGCAAGAACGGCGACGAGTTTCAACCGCGCGCCCGCTCTTCTCCACGATTCCTTCCCCACGCAAGCTCCGCGAGTTCCTCGATCAATATGTGATCGGACAGGATCAAGCGAAAATCGCGCTGTCGGTCGCGGTTCACAATCACTACAAGCGACTCGCCCAGGCAGAAAACGAAGACTGCCCCGTCGAACTCGACAAGTCCAATGTGCTGCTCATCGGACCAACGGGGACAGGAAAGACGCTTCTCGCAAAGACCCTTGCGCGCGTTCTCAATGTCCCCTTCGCCATCGGCGACGCGACGACGCTCACCGAGGCTGGCTATGTTGGTGAAGATGTTGAGAATCTCCTGCTCAAACTTTTGCAAACCGCAGACTTTGACCTTGAGAGCGCTCAACGAGGCGTCATCTACATCGATGAGATCGACAAGATCGGCAAGACCTCACAGAATGTCTCGATCACGCGCGATGTCTCTTGTGAAGGCGTGCAGCAGTCACTCTTGAAGCTGCTGGAGGGCACGGTCGCGAATGTTCCACCTCAGGGCGGGCGAAAGCACCCAGAACAGCAGTACATTCAGATGGATACTTCGCACATCCTGTTCGTGTGCGGCGGTTCGTTCGTAGGTATCGACAACATTGTGCGCAAACGACTCGGAAAGAAGCGCATTGGCTTCCAAACCGACGGTCTCGAACAGAAGAAAAAGGACGAGGACTTGCGCTCGGTCCTGAGCCAGATCATCGCGGATGATGTGCTTGAGTTCGGCATGATTCCAGAACTCGTCGGGCGACTCCCGATCCTGTGTCCACTCATGCCACTTGATCGCGCAGCCATGATCTCGATCCTGACCGAACCCAAGAACGCGATCGTCCGCCAGTATCAACACCTCTTCACGATCGAGGGTGCTCAACTGGAGTTCACTCAGGATGCGCTCGATCTGATTGCCGATCGCGCTCTCGCCCGCGACACTGGCGCACGCGCGATTCGAGCGGTGCTCGACGAAATCATGCTCCCGCACATGTACTACCTGCCGGAGCTTGACAATGCCGACACGACCTATGTGCTGGACGCCGCGGCCATCGAAGGCAAAGCTCCGCTTGCGCAGATGGCGCGACGCACGAAGAAGGAATCTGCGTAACGCATGAACTGGGATGCTCCCGAGCGCGGCGGACTCCTCTTTGAAAAACTCTGTCGCGCCGCTACCGAGATCAGGGCGGGGAATCCAGAAATCGCACCACGGCTCGAGGCGATGACCGCGCTCCTGTGGGGCGCGTTTGCGCCGATGCACTGCTCGTGGGTCGGCTTCTACTGCGTCGCGGCGGAGACGACTTCCGACTCACTCATTCTTGCCTGCTGCCGTCCGAAACCGGCATGCTCACCCATCGGGCTCCACGGCGTTTGTGGCCAAGCATTTGTCGAAGGCGTCGTTCGAATCGTCGAAGATGTCTCGCTCCTAGGTAACGCCTACGTCGCCTGCGATCCGAGAGACCGCTCCGAGCTGGTGGTTCCGATATTCGTGGGCGGACGCCCTGCCGGAGTACTCGACCTGGACAGCATTCAACTAGCATGCTTTGATGCGCACGATGCCGATCGAATCGCCAAGATCCTCGAATCGGCCGGACTCCTCGATCGAAGTCTGAAATTGCGAATCGATCGGTTGCCGATCCCTTAGATTTCGCTATACTGCGGGGCTTCCCTCAGCGTTTCACACTTGGAGTCAGTCATGCCGCGCGTTTGCCATTTTACTGGTGCAAAGACCACATCCGGATTCATCTGCAAGTACCGCGGTAAAGCGAAGTACCTCGGCGGAATCGGTATCAAGACGACTTCTCGCAAGAAGCGAACCTTTATGCCAAACTTGCAAAATGTCACGACTCTCGTCGATGGCGTCGCGCAGCGTGTGAAGGCAAGCACACGCGCGATTCGGCAAGGCCTAGTGGTCAAGCCAATCAAGCGCAAGTTCGCGTACACGCGCCGCATCAAGGCTGGCGAAAGCGTCTAACACTTCAACCACTTCCCGATAGGAACAACAAACAGCCCTCCCTCGCGAGGGCTGTTTTTCTTTTGGCGCGACGAGCCATCCCTAACACTGCCCCCTTCCCGACATGCAGAGGGTCTGCCATAGGCCCCCGAGTCGATGGGCGAAACGATCGCGCAAGTTTTTGGAATTCTTACCGCTTACCCCTTGAAATCAGCGCGAAAAAGGTTTCGGTTTGGTTGCGTCCTCCCCAAATCGCGCTATCGTCCTCGATGTACTGAGCGACACTCGTTCGTTGCACCGCAGAGTCGGGCCGAGCAATCACTCCGCGCTCAGTCATCCTAGTCGTCTGTGTTTCTGGCGGCGGTCCAGCGAGTCGGCACTCTCGGCGAACCTTCTGTTCGTTCGCCGGTGATCGTATCTCGTTGCACCTCCAATTCCAGATCCGAGTTTGTGTTTGGTCTTGATGTCCCTTCGCCTGTGCGGGCCGACCCCGCGCCGATTGCTTCTTCCGGAACTCTTCTCTATCTCGTGCGTCCGAACGGATTCGAACGCATTTTCACGAACCCTTCTGCTCTGCACACCTCCTCCCGTGTCGAAGGATTTTTCACAATCCGCTGCGTTTGATGGCAACAGTGATCGCAATCGTGTGCTCGAGGGTACGAACCTTGTCGAGCTCATCGGTGAGTCGATCCACCTGAAGCCGAAGGGGCGCGAATGGGTGGGCCTCTGCCCCTTCCACGCCGACCGAACACCCTCCTTTTCGGTCATCACGCACAAGGGTCCGGGCTTTTACCACTGCTTTGCATGCGGCGCGGGGGGAAACTGCTACGACTTCATGGTGAACTACCATCGGATGGAGTTCATTGAGGCGCTGAAGTTCCTCGCCGCGCGCATCAACTTCGAACTCACTTCACGCGCCCCTGCTCGGCGCGCATTGGGCGAGCCGACTCGCGACGAAGTCATCGAGGCCAATCGATTGGCGCTCAAGTACTTCCGCCGAATCCTCTCGGAGGCCTCCGGCGAGGCCGCACGAAATGAGGCGGCCAAGCGAGGCTACGACCAAGGCATCATCGATCGGTTCGAGCTTGGGGCAACCGCAGATCGAAGCGACGGATTGCTCGCAGCATTCCGGAGTGCAAGTTCCGACCCAAGTCGGCGCGCCCACCTGCCGCCAATCGAAGCATTTACCGCCGCTGGTCTCCTCCGGCCATCCTCGCGCGGCGATGGGCACTATGACTTCCTGCGCAACCGCCTGATCTTCCCAATCTTCGACGAACTCGGCCGACCGATCGCGTTTGGCGGGCGCAAGATCAAGCCGGAAGACGAGCCGAAGTATGTCAATAGCCCAGAGTCAACGGTCTTTCATAAGAGCCGGACGCTTTACGCGCTCCATCAAGCGCGCCGATCCATCATCGACAAGGGACTCGCGATCGTGACCGAAGGTTACACGGATGTCATCGCGTGCCACCGAGCTGGATACACGAACACCGTGGCAACGCTCGGGACTGCCTTCACGCGTGAACATGCGACGAAACTCGAATCGATGACTCCACGAGTCACGCTTCTCTTTGACGGCGATGAAGCGGGCCAGAAGGCCGCGGATCGCTCGCTCGAAGTGTTCTTCCAAGTCAAGATCGATGTCCGAATCTGCACGCTCCCAGATCAGCTCGATCCGGACGAACTCCTCAAACAGGAAGACGGGGCGTCGCGATTTGAGCTCGCGCTGCAGCGATCGGTGAGCGCCCTCGATTTCATGTTGACTCGGTTGCGCAAGCATGCGCAGCACTGCGATGGAATCTCCGAAACACAAGCACTCGCTGAGCGAACCGCACTCCGCCTCGCCGAGTTGGGATTCGCCGGAATGTCCGGCATTCGCAAGCAACTTGTCCTCGACACGCTCGCGCCAACGCTGCGTGTATCTCCGACTGTGCTGGAGCAAGAAATCCTCGCGCATGCCGCCAAGTTGCGCGCTCGAGTGAAGCCCAGCGAGAGTACTGCGTCGCGTGACGAGATCGTGCCATCGAGCGGAGTTGAAGTTCGCACCCCACTCGTTCGAACTCCAAGAGAGCGCGCGCAAATCAGCGCACAAGGCCACCTTCTCGCTCCACTCATCAGCGCGCCGGAACTCGCGAAGACAATTGTCTCGATCGGAGGCGAAGGTTCCCTCCCAATCTCGGAGGCGCTCTTCGAGGACGATCTGTTGCTTGCCGAGCATCGGTCGATCTGGCGCGCGATCGCCCAAGCGGCAGAGTCAAACAAAGTGTTGAGTTTTGCCGCACTTCTTTCCATCCTCGAACATCGCTCGGCAAATCGAGCCGCTCGCGAACTCGTGCTTGAACTGAAAGAAATTCTGCGTCCTCGGAGCAAAGTGACGGTGACTCTCTCCGACGCGGAGCCTACGATTGAGGAACTTCGCGCCGCGCTCCGCTCGGCATGGAAGACACTTGAAGAACTTCGCCTTAGGCATGCGCCTCAGGCCAGCGAAGGCAACTCAAGTCAATTGAAACGGTTGGATGGTTCCGTGCTCACGGAGGGCGCGTCGTTCCCGATCAAGAACGAATCGAACCCACCGCGAGCGACCGGGATGACCGAAGTCCGAGGTGATTTTCTTCAAGATCGAGTTCCAACCGCATCGACTGAGACCTTTTCCCCTAACCCGACAATTCCTCCCCCCGCGCGAGGCGCGGAATCGATACCACCCAATGTCGATGCTTCAACCGAGCGGATTCCGTTAGCCGATAGCGATTCTCCTCGTCCTTGTGACAGCGTTCTTCCGTCCCATGCACTCTGCTCGTCCGCAGAGGCATGGACCACAACCCGATTGAACAAGATGCGCGCCCGTGGCGCAGACCCGACAGCCATCCGCCGACTTCCGAAGTCGGGGAATTCTGGAGCGAACCCGTGAGCATGTCCATCGAATCGTTTTCCCCTGTCCTCCGCGAGTTGCTTGAACACGGCGTTTCACGCGGTTGGATCAGTTACGAAGAGCTGAATACTTGTCTGCCCGACGAGTTCGTCGACCCTGAACGGATCGACGAGTTGCTCGTCTTCATTGGCGAGCGCAAGATCAATCTCCTCGAAGAAGGCGAAGTCCGACGCGCAAACTTGGTGTGCTTCGTCGCGCCCCTGCAGACCAATCTGAAGTTCCAACGCGACGAACCGCGCAAGAACAAGGATGGCAAGCCCGCGAAAGACACGAAGCAGACGAAAGAGGCGGCGGCCCAGAAACTCAAGAACGAAGCTGCGCGCATTCTCGCGCGTGCGGAAGCGGCGAAGCTGAAGCGCAAGGCTGACGGCAAGGAAGAGCCGGAGTCGGACGACTTCGACGTTGACGAGGACATCCTCGATGATTCCGAAGTACAAGCGGTCGTGGAGCGCGCACTCGCCGAAGCCGGCTCGAAGCGCATCGACGATCCGATCCGCATGTACCTGACGCAGATGGGCACGATTCCGCTCCTCACCCGCGAAGAGGAGATTCGGCTCGCGAAGAAGATCGAGACGACGCGCATGATTTTCCGTCGCCGTACCCTCGAGAGCGACTACGCCGCACGCATGGCCGTTGACACCCTCAAGGATGTCATGGCGCAGAAACTTCCCTTCGACCGCACCATGCGGATTTCCACTGCGGAGCCGCACGCGAAGCAACGCATCGAGAAACGCATTCCCAACAATCTTCCCACGATTGAAAAACTCCTTCGTTTGAACCAACAAGTGTGGGAACAGTTTGAAGAAGGCGGACTCTCCGCTGCGGCCCGTGCCGAAAGCGTCCGCGAAGTCACCCTTCGCCGCCGCCGTATCGGCACATTGCTCGAAGAGTGCTCGCTCCGCACGGGCAAGATCATTCCGATGTACCGCAAGTTGGTCGGCATCGCGAAAAAGATCAAGGAGGTTGAAAAGTCCGTCGAGAAGGCGTCCCGTCATCCAGAGCGATTTGATCCTGAGGACATCTTCGTCATGCGCGAAGAGCACGAGGGACTTCGCAATCTGGTGATGGAGGGCAATGCAGACTTCGATGGTCGCATGGTCGACCTCCGCCGCGTGTTCGTCGAGTATGAACAGGCCAAGCGAGACCTCTCCGGAGGCAACCTCCGCCTTGTGGTCAGCATCGCGAAGAAGTATCGCAACCGCGGTCTCCCATTCCTTGACATCATTCAAGAAGGCAACACCGGCTTGATGCGGGCGGTGGACAAGTACGAGTACAAGCGCGGGTACAAATTCTCCACCTACGCGACATGGTGG
>SXUJ01000146.1 GCA_005790565.1 Planctomycetia bacterium | reverse complement strand
GGAACGGACTGTGTCCTCCACAGCAATGTCGCGCTCCGCGAACGGACGCGACTTGGCAATCGCGTTGTGCTGCACGGAGGCGTGCACATTGGTACCGACGGATTCGGTTACCAAGCAGATCCTGCAGGCAGGGGCATCGCGAAAGTCCCGCACATCGGGCATGTGGAACTTGGCGACGATGTGGAAGTGGGCGCGAGCACTTGTATCGATCGGGGCAAGTTTGGCGCAACTTCCGTTGGCGCAATGACGAAGATCGACAACCTCTGCCAGATTGGACACAATGTTCGGATCGGCCGCGGATGCGTGATTTCGGGCCTCTCTGGCATCGCGGGAAGCGTCACGATCGGCGATGGTTGCAGAATTGGTGGCGCATGTCGCATTGCCGATCACCGAACGATTGGTCACGGCGTCAGCCTCGCGGGAGGAAGTGGAGTCATGCACGACATTCCCGACGGTGCGACCTGGGGCGGTTCTCCCGCGCAGGAGCAGAAAGCTGCTTTGCGGGAGATGGCATTGATCCGTAAACTGCCGCAGTGGCATCAAATGTTCAAGCATCTTCTCGAAGCTCCGAAGGCGCCCTGACCGCGACCGGAAACGGCGCACTCGCAACGGTCGCGCTCGAACGGCAGCGCACACTCGCTCGACCGGTCACGGTTCGCGGGAAGGGATTGATGCTCGGCGTCGACGCAACTGTCGTCATTCAGCCCGCGCCCCCGCACTCGGGTATCTCATTCCTTCGCACCGACTTGCATCCCCCTGTTCGCATCCCTGCGATCGTCGAGCATGTCACACCGCGCCCTCGGCGGACGGTCTTGAAAGTCGGCGATGCGACGATTGAAACGGTGGAGCACCTCTTGAGCGCGCTGCTGGGCATGCGCGTCGACAATGCCGTCATCGAGATCGATGGGCCGGAAGTCCCCTGTGGGGACGGAAGTTCTGCGATCTTTGCCGAACCGATTCTTGAGGCCGGCTTCGTCGAGCAGGATGCCCAACGACGGTCCTTTAAGTTGCGCGAGCCGATTGTGATCGAAGAAGGCGAAGGCATGATCGCCGCGATGCCTTATGACGACACCGGCATGCGAATCGTCTACGACCTCGATTACGGCGCCAAGCGTTCTCGCATTCGCCACCAGACATGCTCCTTCAACCTCGGCAGCGGCGATTATCTCACCGAGATCTCTCCCTGCCGAACTTTTGCGCTGAAGGAAGAAGCGCAAGCGCTCCAAGACGCGGGGCTCTGCAAGCACTTGAGTCCACGCGACATTCTCGTCATCGGCGAGAACGGCGATCCCATCGACAATCGCTACCGGTTTGACGACGAGCCGGTGCGACACAAGGTGCTCGATGTCATCGGCGACCTGTCACTCGTGGGCTGCCCTGTGCAGTGCCGCATTCTCGCGGTCCGATCCGGCCACGGGTTGAATCGCAAGCTCGGACTCAAGATCCGCGAGCAGATGCTTGCTGCGGACATGAAGAAGACCATGATCGAAGGTCGGGTGATGGACATTCGATCGATTCAGAAACTCATGCCGCATCGCTATCCGATGCTTCTCGTCGACCGCGTCATCGAAGTCGAGGGAACCCGTCGCGCCGTCGGCATCAAGAATGTCACGATCAACGAGCCGTTCTTTCAGGGGCATTACCCAGGCACCCCCATCATGCCCGGCGTGCTGCTCGTCGAAGCGATGGCACAACTGGGCGGGCTACTCCTCTCCACCGTGCTCGAACACACTGGAAAAGTGGCGATCCTGCTCTCGATTGACCGAGTCAAGCTTCGCAAGCCCGTCGTGCCTGGAGATCAGGTCGTCCTTGAAGCCGAAAACATTCGCGCGACTGCGCGCACAGGGCATCTGAAGTGCCGAGCCAAGGTCGGAGACAAGGTTGCAGCCGAAGCGGAGCTCCGGTTTATGATGGTTGACCCTGATATTGAGTAGCTCAGTCTGTATCGATCGCCCATGAGTCGCATCCACCCCACCGCCATCGTCGATCCGTCGGCCGAACTTGCTTCGACCGTCGAGATTGGTCCGTGGTGCGTGGTTGGGCCCAAGGTCGTGCTCGGCGAGCACTGCGTGCTCCGATCACACGCGACCATTGAGTGCAACACGCATATGGGCGAAGGCAATGTGCTCTTCCCCTTCTGCGCCGTTGGCGGCACGCCGCAGGATCGGAAGTTCCGAGGCGAAGAAACTTGGCTCCGACTCGGGCGCGGCAATCACATTCGTGAGCATGTCACGATGCACCGCGGAACCGCGAATGGCGGAGGCACGACGACCGTCGGAGATCGAAATCTGTTCATGGTTGGTGTCCATGTCGCACACGACTGCGTGCTTGAGGATGAAATCACGCTCGCCAACGCGGTGATGCTCGCGGGGCATGTGCATGTTCAGACGGGCGCGAACATTGGCGGAGGCGCTGCGTTTCACCACTTCGTCACCATCGGATCGTGCGCGCTCGTGGGCGGCTTCGCGCGTTGCGCCAAGGACATCCCGCCCTATCTCATCGTCGAAGGATCACCCGCGCAGGTCCGAGGGCACAATCATGTGCAGATGACGAGACGCGGCTTTAGCGAACAAGACATCGACGCCATCAAGCAGGCGTACAAGCGAGTTTTTCGCGAGGTCGGCGGAACCGTCGCGGAGAAGGTCGCGGAATTGCGCTTGGAGTTTCCGACGATCAAGCCGATCGCCAAGCTCTGCGACGCATTGCTCGCGAGTTCGCTCGGCGTGCATGGGCGCGCGCTCGAAAAACTGCGTCACGACGACAAGCTCGCGACGCACGGCGCGGGAGTTCCGCTCCCGCACACGCATTGACGCCAGGGCTCCGGCAACGCGACCGTGCGGTCGCAGCAATCCTCCTGATCTGCCCTCGTCCGTCGGAAATCGCCCGTCGTCCTCGCATTCCTTCCTACCAATCTGCCCGCATTGTCAACCTCGGCGGTTGGATTGCCGATCTTTCGAGTCCCTTCCATGCGCGTCTTTCTTGATGAACTTGATACCGGCCTGTCGCCTGCGAACATCGCGGACGCGCTGGCCGAGGCTGCACGACTTGCAGAAGCGTCCGAGCGACTCGTCATCGATGTCTCCATTGATGGCGTGCATTGGGAGGAGGAGGACTTCGACTCCCCCACACTTACTGCACGCGGCGCGAGCGAAGTCCGACTTGTGACCGCGTGCCGCAAAGAACTCTTGCGCGACATTTTTCTCCACGCGGCCGAGGCGGTCCTGAACGCTGACGAGCAGCAACGCGCTGCGGCGAAACTTCTCCAAGAGGACCGTGCAAAGGACGCGTACCCCGCGTTGCTTGAAGCACTCAATACTTGGAGTCAGGTGCAAAGCGCTATGGCGCAGGGCTTGAGCCTCGGTATCGTCACCCGCGAGCGTGCGCAGGCAGAGGGTCATTCGATCGATACGGCGATTCAGTCCCTTGACGCGCATTTGCAAACACTGAAACTCGCGATGAGCCGTCAGGACCATGTTGCCGTGAGTGATTGCCTGCTCTATGAGTTCCCGCAGACAACCCGAATCTTCGCCACCATGCTCGCGGCATTCGCGAAACTCTCCACCCAACCTGCCTCTGCTTGAATTGTCATTCCACCCTTATGACCGCAGCCCGAATCAGTCCCAACTCCCCAGCACTCGCGAAAGCGGAACACGCACTCAAGCGGCACCAGTGGTTTGAAGCTGAACGACTCGCGCTCAAGGCGCTCGAACTCGCTCGCGCGGCGCGCGAGTTTGATGCGATGGCGCGCATCACGCTGCCACTTCAGGAGGCGCGAAGGCAGCGCATGCTCGTCGCCGCCGAGTTCGGGAAGCTGACGATTGTGAATGAAAGCGTTCCAGAGGACACAAAGATCAGCGCTGGTTGTTATCTGGTGCAACCCCCCGCCGTCGGCGCAGATGCGCGCCGCCTTCGGCTCGCGCT
>SXUJ01000013.1 GCA_005790565.1 Planctomycetia bacterium | reverse complement strand
TCATCTTCGTCACCGGACCCGTCGGCGACGGCATGGCGAATCTCGTCGTCGCACAGTTGCTCTTTCTCGCCAACGAAGATCCGAAGGCGGACATTTCGGTCTATGTGAATAGTCCGGGTGGCAGCGTGACTGCCGGATTGGGCATCGTCGACACGATGCGCTTCGTCCCCTGTGATGTCGCCACCTATGTCATCGGCCAAGCCGCGAGCATGGGATCGGTCATCGCCTGCGCCGGTACCAAGGGCAAGCGTTACGCGCTGCCGAATGCAGAAAACCTCATGCACCAACCGCTCTTGAGTGGTTGGCTCGAAGGCCAAGCCACCGACCTCGAAATCGAAGCACGCCACATCCTTCGACTGCGCGATCAGATCTACGCGCTCTATGCGGAAGTCACCGGACAAACGAAGGAGCGCATCGCGGAGGATTGCGAACGCAACCTCTGGCTCTCCTCGCAACAAATGCTTGAGTATGGACTCGTCGACAAGATCCTCGAGAAGCTTTCGCCCAAGCAGTCCTAACGCCGTCACCAAGTAGTCATGCATGCCAGAAGACACCCCAAGTCTCTTCGGGCCTGAGGGCGACCAATCCCCGCGTCCATCAAGACGCGCACGGCCATCACTGTCACCTCGCGCGCGCGAACTGAGTTCGCTCGCGTCGAAACTCCCGCGTGGGTTGCACCTCGGCACCTCAAGCTGGAGTTTCCCAGGATGGCGAGGACTTGTGTGGGACGCGGAAGCCAGCGAAACAACGCTTTCGCGCGAGGGATTACGAGCGTATGGAACGCATCCGCTCTTTCGCACCGTCGGCATCGACAAGACCTACTACCGACCAGCACCGCGCGCGGAATTCGAACGACTCGCGAGTCAAGTGCCTGATGGTTTTCGCTTCCTGACCAAGATGTGGCGCGGCGCGATGGAGGACGACGCGCGCACGAGTTCGAACGCGAACACTCCCAGTACCGCGCTCGACGCGCGAGTTGCAACCATCGATTGCATACTCCCAGCAATCGAGGGACTCGGCAGGAAGGCTGGGCCGCTGCTCTTCCAGTTTTCTCCGTCGAACTACGCCAACCCACGGGCACGCGCGAACTTCTTCCAACGACTCGATGCGTTTCTTGGCGCGCTCCCAACGCTCGATGCGAACGGGAGCGCGTTCTACGCCATCGAAGTGCGTGATCGAAATCTCGTCGAAGCCGAGTTCGGCGAACTGCTCGCCAGGCATCGCGTCACCCCCTGCCTCACCGTGCATCCGTCGATGCCGACACTGCGAGAGCAATCACAAGTACTCGCACTCGATCCCATGCGACCACTCGTCATGCGGTGGATGCTCCGCGGCAATCTCGCCTACTCGGAAGCAAAGGACTTGTACGCACCGTTTGACAAACTCGTCGAAGCCGATGATCCAAGTCGTGACGATCTCGCCATGCTCGCGGCCGCTGCGCTCCAAGCAGGACTCGGAGCGTGGATCGTGGTGAACAACAAGGCTGAGGGATGCGCGCCGCTGTCGGTCGAACGCGTGGCGCGCTGCCTCGCGGCGCGACTTGAGAAGTGAACTCACTCGAGCGCGCGATAGAAATCGCGCATCTGCGCGGCGACTGCATCCGGCGCGTCGTACGAGAGGACATGACCAGCGTCGGCGATGACCGCGCCGCGCGCGTTGGGCATCGCATGCAGAAACACCCCGAGCATTGACGGATCGGTGAGCTGATCGCTCGCGCCATAGAGCACGAGCGTCGGGGTCTGAATCCTCGAGAGGTCTGCTTCGAGTCCTGTTGTGAGGAAGGGTCGCAGATCCTCGACGATGCGCAAGTACTCCGCGCGCCGATCGAGGGCCCGCTGAATGAAGGCTGTGCGAATCGGAGGCGGCATCGGTGGTTGGTGAACAAAGTTGAGTCGCAGCACTTCGAGCAGACTCGCTTCATCCTTGATGTCGAGCGGAATCTCTCCCGCAATCACTCGCTCCATGAACGGATTGAGCACCGGCGCCCGAACGCCCGCAGGCGAGAGCAACACGAGCGAACGAACAAGGTCGGGATAGCGCGCGGCATAGGCTGCAGCGAGCGCGCCTCCCATCGAAGTCCCGACCAAGTCCACTTTGCCAAGGTCCTGCGCGAGGTGGAACTCGTGAACGGCGTCGAGATAGAACGCCGCGTCGTGCGCGATGTCGCCGTGTGAAACATGTTCGCCAAATCCAGGCAAGTCCGGAATCAAAACACGCGTGTTCGGAGGGAACATCGCGGCAATCGGAAGCATGGCCTCCGCGCTCGTCCCGAGTCCGTGCAACACGATCGCGGTGCGTTGTGTTGCGCCGCCGGAGGATTCGGGATGCGAGTCGAGGACGCGCCATGTAAACCCATCCACTTCCACTTGGCGTTCGGACAATCCTGCGCGCCACTGCCCCGCGCGCACGATGCAGCGATAGAGCAAGGGCGGGTCATTCCAAAGCCAAACGACGAGCACGAGCAGTCCCACCGCGCACCATGCGAGACACCAGAGCGCGCGACGCACGCAAATGCGCAATCGTGAATGTGTTCGCACAGTCATGCGTGAAGGATACGCTCGGCCGTGAATCATCGGTAGTATTCCCCTCTATGACGGAGATCGAATCACATGTGAAATCATTCCGCGAGGACTACGCGCGAACACGCGCGGAAATCGCGAAGGCCATCGTTGGACACGAAGAGACTGTCGATGGAGTACTCACCTGTCTCTTCGCGGGCGGTCACTGCCTGCTCGAAGGCGTGCCAGGACTTGGGAAGACACTGCTCATTCGCTCGCTCGCGCAAGCACTCGATCTGCAATTCAGCCGCGTGCAGTTCACGCCTGACTTGATGCCCGCCGATGTCACAGGCACGACGATCGTGGTCGAGACTGAACACGGTCGCGACTTTCAGTTTCGAAGGGGGCCGATCTTCGCGCAAATCGTGCTTGCCGACGAAATCAACCGCGCGACGCCCAAGACGCAATCCTCACTTCTTGAAGCGATGCAGGAGCGAAGCGTGACGATTGGCGGCGTCACCCACCAACTCGATCGCCCGTTTTTCGTGATGGCCACACAGAATCCGATCGAACAGGAGGGCACATATCCACTTCCCGAGGCGCAACTCGATCGCTTCTTCTTCAAGCTCGTGGTCGGCTACTCGACGCGCAGTGAACTTTCAGCAATTCTCGATCGCACGACCACCGGCACGGAACCGGTCCTCACGCGCGTCCTCGACGCATCGCGCATCATCGCGCATCAGAAACTGGTTCGACAGGTCGCCATCGCGCCGCATGTGCAGGACTACGCGGTGCGACTCGTTCTCGCGACGCATCCACAGGGGCAGTTTGCAACGCCGATGACCAATCAGTTTTTGCGCTTTGGCGCGAGCCCACGCGCGGCGCAGACGCTCGTGCTTGCGGGCAAAGTGAAGGCGCTCCTCGCGGACCGCACTGCCGTGAGTTTCGACGACATCAAGGCGAACGCCCTTCCCGCGCTGCGCCATCGCATTCTCCTCAATTTCGAAGCGGAAGCGGAAGGTCGGACCAGTGAGGAGATCATTCAGAACATCGTCGACACGCTTGTCCTTGACGCTCGCGCTTGAATCCCCATGAGACTTCCTATGCAACGCACCCTCCTCACATCACTCGCCGTGGTTGCAAGTTCGTCCATGCTCGCTCATGCGCAGGAAAGTCTGCCCGCGGTGCTTGATGCGCCACCAATCGAAGCAGCACCGACTGAGCCTGCGATGACGCCGTACGACGCCACGCTCGCCATTGGCTATGCGCACCTCTTCGATGCCTCGTTTGGCGCCGGCACCACTGGGAGCGTGAGTGAGAATCGCAGTTACGCGACGTACGCGATCGAAGAAGCCGGCGCGGACACGACCAAGTTTGGGATCAGTTTCAACTACTCCGGCACTTGGTACGACTTTGAGGGATCTTCTCCTCTCGATCCCACGCCGGGTGCGACTCCTTGGGGTGCGGTCACCTCCCTACTTGTCAGTCCATCGATGAATGTGAAGTGCGACGCGCATTGGAATGCCTTTGCTCGCGTGTTCGTCGGTTTCAGTGGCGAGAACGCCGCCGATGTCTGGGACAGCGCGACCGGCGGCGGTGCCGTGGGCGCGAGCTACTCCTTCAACAAAGACTTCACGCTTGGCCTCGGCGTGCTCGCGTCGAGTCAGATTGAGGACAACATCTTGGTCATCCCCCTCCTCATCGTCGACTGGGAAATCTACGACGATCTCCGACTGACGAATGTGGCGGGGCCTGCCGCGTACCCAACCGGCAACGGCGTGGAACTCGCGTGGCGCATGAACGCGTCCTTCGAACTCGCATTCGGCGGGCGATGGGAGATTGACCGTTTCCGTCTCGATGACGATGCATCCAATCCTGATGGCGTCGGACAAGATGAGGGCCTTCCGCTCTGGGTTCGCGGCACTTGGCACATCAACGACTCGGTGCGGCTCGATCTCCTCGGCGGCGTCCGTGTTGGAAGCGAGTTCCATCTTTACGACCAAGATGGCAATGGACTCACCTCAACGGATGTTGATGCGCAGCCATTCCTCGGCGTGTTTCTTTCGACTGTCTTCTAGCTGCCCCATGAGGCGAGAAGCGTCGCGAGGTCAGCGGCATCAACAACTCCATCGTTGTTGAAGTCCGTCGGACAGATATCCGCGCACGGTCCCCATGCGTTGAGCAGAATCGCGAGATCCGCAGCGCCGACAAATCCATCTAGGTTGATGTCTTCGAGATCACGATTGATCGATGCCGCACCCAATGCATCCATGATGCCGTATCCGCGCCGGTACAACGAATCGAAGGTTCCATTCGCCAGCATGTCACTTGCGGTCGTGAAGAGTGCGTTGCGCATTGCGTTCACGCTGTACTCCGCGCGCGCTTGCAGCACGGTCGCCACTGCGCCCGCGACGAGTGGCGTCGCGAAGCTCGTCCCACTTCCGGAAGTGATCGCGGCGGGGTTGTTTGGATCGATCGTGTAGCAATTCACGCCGCGCGCGCAAACCTCGGGCTTCACGCGGCCGTCGGCGCTCGGGCCATCGCTCGTAAACCACGCGGT
Organism: Planctomycetia bacterium; assembly: GCA_005790565.1. Taxonomy (GTDB): domain Bacteria; phylum Planctomycetota; class Phycisphaerae; order Phycisphaerales; family SM1A02; genus F1-140-MAGs142. Next base: position 33,219 of record SXUJ01000013.1, on the reverse strand, counting down.
CGCGCCATCGAATTCAACCGCCCCGCAAGATATCACTTGGAGTGCATCCGCAGGCGCGAGCAGGTGATTGGTTGCTGGATTGCCGTCGTTGCCCTGATTTCCCGCAGCGGTGCAGCAGATCATGCCCAGCGCGGTGGCGATGTTGACACCACGAGAAGTAACCGCCGTCACACCGTCAAGTTGCTCCGGCGTGTACCAATCGATGTAGCCGAGCGAACTCGTTGCGATATCCGCGCCATTGGCTTCAATGAACTCCAACCCAGCCACATAGTAATCCTCTTCGATGGGCGTCTCGCTCGAAACATCTTCCGTCTTCGCGAGGATGAACTGCGCCTCGTACGCGGCTCCAATCATTTGTCCGGGTAGATACGCGCCCATGAACCCGAGCACCGCACTTCCGTGCCAATGCTGATTGCCAGGGTCACCAGGTTCGATGCCCGTGTTGCCATCGTTGTTGATGAAGTCCCACTCAGCAATCACATCGAGCGGATGCGCAACCGACGAAAATCCGGCGTGCGATCGGTGAAAGCCTGTGTCAAGGACGCCGATGATCTGCCCTGCTCCGAAGAAACCACGCGCATGCATTCCATCCACGCCGATCTGCGTCAGTTGGGCGTCGCTCCAAGCGCCGCTTCCCGCGATACCACCCTCAACTGCCTCGCCAGACTCCACGAGTTCGACGCGCTGTGAGTGATGCACTGGAAATGCGCCCCGCACGAAGGGCAACCTGACAATGCTGCGGAGCTCGGCTGGCGTTGCGTTCACGCTCGCAAGGTTGAGCCATCGACTCACTGTTCGAAGCGACGCGCCCGTTGCCGTCACGCAGTCGATTCGCGCTTGGGCGATCGGGAGGTCCGCGGAAGAAATGAGCTCCCGCATCGAACCTCGCGCGGCGCGGCGATCGACCGCTCGTTGGGTGAGCGGAGTATCGGAGAGTCGGAGCGCGCGCTTGGGAAGTTCCTTTGGCGCAAGCATGATCCACCACGCATCGCGGTCGGGTGCCAGCGCGGCCTCAGCCGCACTCGCACTTGACGCAAACAGGACGGCGATCACGGCAGCAAGAATTGCGGGGACGGCGGTCGGTAGGCGCAGGATGCATATTGCGGGCGTTGAGTTCATGATGGATGATCCTCGTGCAGCAGAGTGTGAATCATGGAAATGCCGACGCAACCCCGATTCATTCACTTTTCTCAAGACGACGCGCGATCCCCCGTCCTTGCGCGAACCGTGGTACACCATCCCTTGGATGCAAAGTGAAGTCATTCAAACGGATCTCACGCCAACTGCGGTGGCTACGCCACGCCCCGTTGCGCTCGTGACAGGCGCGTCGAGCGGCCTTGGCCGTGATTTCGCGATTGCGCTCGCGCAACGCGGCTTCGACCTGGTTGTGGTTGCGCGGCGCGAAGATCGATTGATCGCCCTCAAGCGAGAAGTCGCGAGCAAGTACGCAGCCCGCGCGATGGTGATTGCGATGGATCTCGCGGTGCCGACCGCGCCGCGCGAGATCTACTCCATCGTGGAGGGATCTGGACTTGAAGTCAGTTTCCTCGTGAACAACGCCGGCTATGGACTTCGCGGCAGATTCCTCGATGTCCCGTGGTCGGCGCACGCCGATTTCTTGCAAGTCATGGTGAGTGCGTGGCTGCATCTCACGCATCTCTTCCTTCCCGCGATGCGCGCTCGCGGTTACGGTCGATTGCTCCATGTGTCGAGTCTTGCTTCACTCGGACCGGAGCCGCCCGGCAGTTTGTACTCGCCCACCAAGTCCATGATGACGAGCGCGAGTCGTGCGCTGCGCTTGAATCTGCTCAAGACCGGTGTGCATTGTACGGCACTCTGCCCCGGATTCACGCACACGGAGTTCCACGACGCGCTCGGCTGCAGAGCGCAAATGAACAAACTTCCGAAGTACATGTGGATGGACTCGCGCGCGGTTGTGGAAGCCGGATTGCGCGGCGTCGAAGAGAATCGCGTGCTGGTCGTTCCCGGTGCCTTCAACAAGTTCGCCGCCTGCATGTGCAAACTGCTTCCCTACGCACTCACGAGCAAACTCATTCCCGATGCGGTGCTCCGAGAGCATGACGCGGTTCGCTAGCTCGTGCCCGTACACATGACTCTCCCATGACTCTCCCATGACTCTTGTATGCGTCCCGTTACCCGTGCACGCTCTCGACGAAATCCCCTCGTTGCTCGCACGGGCATCACGAGTGGCCGAGCGAGGCGCGGAAATCATCGAGTGGCGAATTGATCCGCTGCTCGCCGAGTCGTCCGTCGATGCTGCCTTGCACGAAGAAACTCTCGACGCGCTCGCGCAACTCATTCGCGACTGTGTGCTGCCGTCTCTCGTGACGGCCCGCTCTGTCGCGGAGGGCGGACAGTGCGCGCTCGCCCCCGATGATCTCTTTGCATTGCTCGGAGAGATCGGTTCGCTGCAATTCCCGCCTCGGTTCATCGATGTCGAGTTGGCGATCATTGAAAGACTCGGCCGCGTTCCATGCGTGCGCTCGGGTGGAGCGTCGCTGCTCTATAGCGCGCATGACATGCAAGGACCTCCATCGTCGTTGGCTCGAATCTATCAGCGAATGGTGGAGGATGATCGATGCGCCGTCGCGAAAATCGCGTACCGCGCACGAAGCGTTCGAGACTGTCACGACGCCTTCGAACTCCTTGCACTACGCGCCAAGCCATCCATTCTGCTCTGTATGGGCGAAGAGGGACTCGCAACGAGAGTGCTCGCGCGCAAGTTCGGCGCGTTCCTCACCTTTGCCTCTGAGGGCGATGGACTTGAAAGCGCACCTGGTCAACCAACCATCGACCTGCTGAAGCGACAGTATCGGTGCAGCGCAATCAATCGCGCCACGGAAGTCTTTGGCGTGCTTGGGTTCCCCGTGGCACACTCACAATCGCCAGCCTTTCACAATGCGAGATTCGCAGAGTGTGCGCGCGATGCCGTCTACCTTCCGCTGCCCGTGCGCAGTGATTGGGAGAGCTTCAAGGCAACACTCACGATGCTCCTCGATGATGTCGCACTTTCCTTCCGTGGCGCAAGCGTGACGATCCCACACAAGGAGCACCTCGTGCGATTCGTGCAGGAGCGCGGAGGAGAAGTGGACACGACGACCGCATGGATCGGCGCGGCAAACACGCTCGTCGTGCGCAGCGATGGATCGCTTTTCGCCACAAACACCGACCTGCCCGCGGCGTGCAGCGTCCTCGCGGACGCGTTTGCTGCTCCGTTGCGCGGAAAGCGCATCGCCGTGTTTGGCGCAGGTGGCGTCGCGCGCGCGATCGCCGGCGGACTCGCAGAGGAAGGCGCGCGAGTTTCGATCATCAATCGAACGCATGAAAGGGCCGCGCAACTCGCCAAAGAACTCTCCAGTGCGGGTCGTGGCGTGGTGACCGCAATGCGGGAAGATGCCATCGCGTGCAATCCGACGGGTTGCGAGCGCTTCGACTGCTTCGTCAACGCCACCCCGGTGGGCATGACGGGTGGGCCTGATCCAGATGGCTTCATCCTTCCCGACAGCGCGCCCCTCGACACCGACACGGTTGTCTTTGACACGGTGTACGCGCCAAGGGAAACACCACTCCTCCGATTGGCGCGCGCTCGCGGCGCTCGCTGTGTGGATGGGATGACCATGTTCACGAGGCAAGCCGAGTTGCAATCCAAACTCTGGCTCGAGTGCAGGTAGTCGCGAAGGCCTAAACTCTCGGCGTGCAACAAGAGCCTACTGTTGATGACGCGATTGCGTTCCTGCGCGCAAACCTCTGTGGAACGCTTCGATTCGAGAGCGACTTCCTTCCCATCAAGGTCGTCGTCGATCAGGATGGAAGCCTCATTGCATCGGTCATGGCCGCCATGTTGGAGTCCTTCGACACGACGCTGTACTTGCCCGATGAAAATGAGAGCGGTCTGCACCTCGGCGTTTCGCTCGAAGAGTTTCAACCCAACGGCGCAAACGCGCATCGCTGCGACAGATGGCAGATCTATCACGGCGAGCCGCCGGATGTCCGATGGGCGCGTATGTCGATCGATGCAGCACGGTTCGACACGATCTTCATTGATGGCGCGGCGATGATGCGCGTCAATCCGCTCGCGGCGTGTTCGAATCACGTGATTCGGGCGGTCAACGCGAATCGGCAGGCACTGCGCCGATTCTGCGCGGAGGGTGCTGGCTTTGAGATTGCCGACCCAGTCCTTGTGGGTGTCGATCCGTTTGGATTCGATGTGCGCCGAGCGTTCGACATCGTCCGCGTCGAGAGCGAAGAATTGCTTGAGAATGAGGCAGATCTGTGCGAGGAACTACGCCGTCGCGGGTTCTCCCTCGAAGGAGGGTAAACTCCATCCCTATGGCGACGACTGAACGCGATCAAAAGTATGCCGGCAGCCTCAATAGCGCGATGATCGACGGACCGGAGGGTCGCGCAGCGCAAGCGTGCGCGAATCAGTTCGGCGAGCCCGGGTTCACCGACATCACGAAGGTCTACATCGCGCAGCGCTACGAGGGCTACACCGAAGAAAATCAAGAAAGCTGGCGAACGCTCTACGACAAGCAGATGGCGTACTTGCGTACCCATGCGTCGAGTGTGTACCTCAGTGGAGCGCGCTCGATCAATCTCGTGCGTGACTACATCCCGTATCTCGAAGGGCCCAAGAGCGTCAACCAGTTTCTGCAAACGCTCACGGGTTGGCAGAGCCGTGCTGTCCCTGGCTACCTCCCGGCGAAAGCATTCTTCGCGTGCCTTGCGCGGCGTGAGTTCCCGACCACGGTCGTGATCCGTCCGAAGGAATCGTTGCACTACCTACCCGAGCCGGACATTTTCCACGACATCTTCGGACATGTGCCGCTCCATGCCGACCCGGTCTTTGCAGACTTTTTGCAAACCTACGGCAAAGCGGCGCTGCTCACCAACGATCCATATCACACCGAACGCCTTGCGAGGCTCTTTTGGTTTACCGTCGAGTTTGGGCTCATCCGCGAAGATGGCGAAATCAAACTCTACGGTTCCGGTCTGATCTCAAGTCCGGGCGAGTCGGTGCACGCGCTCACGAGCCCTGAAGTGGAACGCCGACCGTTTGATCTCGATACCGTCTGTAACACCTCGTTCGAGATCGATCACTATCAGCCTATTCTCTACGTGCTCGACAGCTTCGCGCAGCTCCGCGACGCGATGAATAGTTACGCCAACCGGCTCATGACCGAAGCAGGGCAAACGCCAGTTTCAGCGCCATAGCAACGAGCGCGGCGACGGAGTCCTCCGCGCAGCGAGTGCGCATTCGCGTATATTTCAGCGATCTGATGCGCCTCGTACCTACTGAAAAGTCTACTGCCAAACCGCAGCCGCTCTTGCTTCTGTGCGGCACGACACTTTTGGTGACCCTCGCTGCATGCTCCGTCGGTCCGAAGGTGATTCCGCTTGTGCCGCAAGACGGCGGTGTCGCGCCCGTCGCCGCGTTTTCCCCGCCAGAAATGACCGCCGCAGAGATTGCCGCGGACGCAACCGCACGAACCGCGAGCATCACCGAGGCCGCTGTCGAGGTCGATCTCTGGTGGAAGCAATTCCATGATCCTGTCCTCGACGCGTTAATCGTGAAGGCGGATCTCCTCAACTCCAGTATTGCGGAATCGCTCTCGCGCATTCGAATGAAGCAAGCGAGTCTGGGGGTGAGTGAGTCGGAGCTCTGGCCGACCATTTCCGGAGGCGCCGGCTATGCCCGCGTGCAACAGAATTTCTCCCAACTCGGCGCGCTTGGCGTCGACATCGAGCCGTACGACTCATGGAGCTATGGACTCAACATGCCCTCATGGGAGATTGATCTTTGGGGTCGCATCGCCAAGACGATTGAAGCCTCGACGGCGGACCTTGAAGCGAGCGTCGATGACCTTCGCGGCGCCATGGTCTCTGTTCGCGCACAGGTGGCGACGAGTTACATTCAGGTGCGGACACTGCAATCTCGGCTTGATGCACTCAACGCGACCATCGCGAATCTCACGCAGACGCTCTCGCTCACGCAGCAGAAGTTTGACGCCGGCACCACCACGATGCTCTCCGTGAGTCAGGCAGGGACGAATCTTGATTTGAAGTCTGCGCAGGTCCCCTCCTTGCGCGATTCTCTCGCGAAAACAATCGGCCAACTTGCTGTGCTGTGCGGCACGAGTACCACGGAAGTCACGGCGATCCTTGGAAGCGCCGCGCCGATTCCCATCGGACCCGCAAGCGTAAGCGTGGGCATTCCCGCGTCCCTCCTTGCACGAAGACCCGACTTGCGCTCCGCAGAAATGAGCTACGAGTCAGCGGTCGCACAAATCGGAGCTGCGGAGGCAATGAACTACCCCGCGCTTTCATTGAACGGAAGTTTCAGCATTTCAGCGACGGAGTTCTCCGGTCTGGGGGACATTTCGAATAAGGCGTACTCGTTCGGTCCATCCCTTTCGCTTCCACTCTTCACCGGGTGGCGCATCTCTGCGGAAATCGTCGGCGCGAAGGCGCGTGCGGAACTTGCGTTCAACGCGTGGCGCGGCACACTCATTCGTGCGATCAGTGAGGTCGATTCGTCGATAGCGGCGGTCGCATTCGCCCGCGAGGCGGACACGCGTTACCAGAAAGCGGTGACGAGCGCGAAAGACACAACGCGGCTCGCCACCATGCAATATCAGGCAGGAACCACCACGCTCGAAAACCTGCTCGATGTGCAGAACAATCTTCTCGGCGCGCAAGATTCGCAGGCGCAGGCACAAGGTCTCGCCGCGCAGTCGATCGTCGAGCTCTACAAGTCACTCGGCGGGGGCTGGAGTGATGTTGTCCCAACTCGGGACAACAAGAAGACCGACGCAAAGGACGCGATCGCATCGTCCCCCGCCCATGCTGCCTCTTTGAGTCCAATCGCGAAAGCAGCGCTCGAGAGTAAGGAATGAAGATGAAGAATGAATCAACCGCGGAGCCATCTCGCAAGCCTCTCGTCGCGACGACCACAACCACGCTCTGCGTATTCATCGTGTCATTGACCGGATGCGAGAAGCCGCCGGCGGCCGGCCTTCCGCAACTCTCGCCTGAAGTCGAAACGGTGGTTGTCGGCACGCGTGACATTCCGATCACGCACGACTTTCCTGCGACGATCACCTCCCCGCAAGATGTTGACATCAACGCACGAGTAAGCGGATGGCTCCTCGAACAGAACACCCCAGACGGCGCCTTCGTAAAGAAGGACCAATTGCTCTACCGCGTCGATCCGTCGCAGTATCAGATTCAGCTCGACGCGGCCAACGCACAACTCGCGCAGGCGAAAGCGCAACTCGAAGCAGCGGTCGGGCAGCGGGATGCTGCGACGGCGCAGAATGTGTTGGCACAGGCGATTTATGATCGCAATCAACCGCTCGTCGCCGCGGGGGCGGTAAGTCAGGAGCAGTGGGATCAGATCACCGCGAACCTCGCAGAGGCCAAGGCGAGTGTCGAACAAGCGAACGGCAACATCGCCATCGCGCAGGCAAGCGCGCTCAGTGCGAACGCCTCCATCGAGTCTGCCAAGTTGAACCTTGCCTGGTGCACAATCACGAGTCCGCTTGATGGAATGATGGGCGCCTCCAGTTACTTCGAAGGTTCACTCGTCGGAGACGCTGGCAAACAACTCCTCAACACCGTGGTCCAAATGGACCCGATGTGGGCGAGTTTCAGCCCGAGCGCAAACTACCTTCCCATTGTGCTGGCGAAGCAGGGCACCGGGAAACTACCCGCGACCGTGACGCTCACCGGGGCCACAACCGCGCCCCCGCCGGGCACCGCCGTGTCGCTGGGCAGCAATGCGCCAACTGTCGAAGGGCATCTTGTGATGGTGAACAACCAGATCACCGGAACCTCCGACACCATTCTCATGCGCGTCGAGTTCCCCAACGCCGCGCAACTCTTCCGGCCGGGCGCGTACGCCACCGTCACGCTCAATCTCGGCGTGCGCAAGGACGCCATCGTCGTACCGCGCACCGCAGTCTTTGCGCGGCAGACTGAGTTGTTTGTGTGGAAGGTGAATGACGACACGACGGTCGAGAGCCTCGCCGTCGAAGTCATCTCGGCCTACGAACAAGATCTCGTGCTCGCAGGCGGCGTGACCCCTGGGACGAAGATCGTTTCCGAGGGCGTGAACAAACTCCGCGCCGGAATGAAAGTGATGGACGCTGCTTCCAAACCGACGACGCCAGCAACCACCTCCGGACCCAAGGGCTGATCGCACGATGTTCTTCCGCTTCTTCATTGATCGACCGATTTTCGCCACCGTCATCGCACTCGTGATGACGCTCTCGGGAGTCATGTGCGCCGTCATCCTCCCGATCGCGCAATACCCCAACATCGTGCCGCCGACCGTGCAAGTCTCCGCGACCTACAACGGCGCGGATGCGAGCACCGTCGCGCAAGTAGTCACGCTTCCACTCGAGCAGCAAATCAATGGGGTCGAGGGCATGTTGTACATGTCCTCGACTTCCACCAGCGCGGGCGTCTCCACCATCACGATTACCTTCGAGATTGGCTACGACCTCGACATCGCGGCGGTGGATGTGCTGACCCGGGTGAATCAGGCGATGCCGCAACTTCCTGACGCGGTGCAACGCGTCGGCGTGAACATCGCGAAACAGTCGAGCAACATGACAGCGGTCATTAGCCTCTATTCACCCAAGGGGACCTACGACAGCTCGTTCCTTTCCAACTACGCGAACATCACCGTCGAGCCAGTCGTTTCGCGCGTCGACGGAGTGGGGACCACCACTGTCTTCGGGCTCGAGCAGTACGCCATGCGCGTGTGGCTTGATCCCGACAAGCTCTCGCAAATGAAGCTCACGCCAACCGATGTGCTTGCCGCTGTTCGGGCGCAGAACAATCAGGCGTCGCTTGGGTCGGTTGGTGGCGAGCCGTCGGTTGGAAAACCTGCGACGACGCTGTCCATTCAGACAAAGGGTCGCCTGACAAAGGCGGATGACTTCGGGGACATCATCCTTCGCAGCGAGAGCAACGGCGCAATCGTTCGGTTGAAGGACATTGGCCGCGTCGACCTAGGGAGCTACCAGTACTCCAGTTCGTCCTCGCTCAACGCAAGTCCAACCGCAACCGTTGCGCTCTACCAACTGCCTACCGCCAACGCCTTTGATGTGGTGAAAGAGACCGAACAGGTGATGGAGCGCCTTCGTTCCCAGTTTCCTCCGGACCTCGAGTACAAGATCGCCTACGACACGACAAAGTTCGTGAAGGCGTCGCTCGATGACCTCATCAAGACGCTGATCGAGGCGGGCATCCTGGTGCTCATCACCATCTTCGTCTTCTTGCAGTCCTTCCGCGCGACGCTCATTCCGATGATCGCGATTCCCGTGTCGATCATTGGAACCTTTGCGATGATGGCCATCTTCGGATTTTCGATCAATACGCTGACACTGCTCGGTCTCGTCCTCGCCATCGGACTGGTCGTCGATGACTCGATCATCGTGGTGGAGAATGTCTATCGGCAACTCGAAAGCGGCATCGACGATCCGAAACTCGCGGCGCAGAAGGCGATGGAGCAGGTCGGCGGGCCGATCGTCGCCACGAGCGCGGTGCTGCTTGCGGTCTTCATCCCCGCCGCACTGATGCCTGGTATCACGGGACAGTTGTACAACCAGTTCGCGCTCACCATTGCGTTCTCGGTTGCGTTCAGCGCGGTGAACTCCCTCACGCTCTCCCCCGCATTGTGCGGCGTTTTTCTGCGCAAAGAGCATCCCACGAAGTTCCTTCCGTTCGTCCTCTTCAATCGCGGATTCGAGTGGGTTTCAACGCACTACGCATTGCTTGTGCGATTCCTGTGTCGGCATTGGTACGGGATGGTCGCCGTCTTCATCATTGGCTGTTTGGGCGTTGTGCATTACCTACGCGCGACGCCCACCGCATTCATTCCCAACGAGGATCAGGGTTACTACTTCATCGTCTTCCAACTGCCGCCCGCATCGAACCTGCTTCGCACGCAGGAAGTTTCGAACGAACTCCAAGCGATTGCCCGCGAAGATCCGGCGGTCACCGATGTGGTGCAGGTCAACGGATTGAACTTCCTCACAAGCGCACTGCAGACGAACGCCGGACTACTCATTTGCGTCCTCAAGGATTGGGACGAGCGCGATATTCAGACGGAGAATCTCCGCGCAATCATCACGCGCGCCTATCCGAAGATGCACGCGATCGCCGATGCGTTCGTGATGCCCGTGCCGCCGCCGCCCATTCCTGGGCTCGGCAATGTTGGCGGCTGGCAGCTGCAACTCGAAGCGCTTGAAGGACAAAGCTTCGAAGAACTCGCCCAAGTGAGTGAAGCGTTTCTCGCCGAAGCCATGAGGCAGCCGGAACTCGCTGGGCTCACCAGTCCATTCTCTGACTCGGTTCCCATGGTGCATCTTGAGATCGATCGCACTCGTGTGTACGCGTTGGGGTTAGAGCTGGACGATGTCTTTAGTGCGCTCGGTCAAAACTTTGGGCAGTCGTTCATCAACAACTACAACGACTTCGGGCAGGTTTACAATGTGATGGTGCAAGCGGAGGCGGCCTCGCGCATGCAAGTCAGTGAGATCATGGATCTCCGCGTCCGAAACTCGCACGGCGAAGAAGTTCCCTTTGCATCCTTCGCGAAGCCATCCATTCGGACCGGCACGGACAACGCAACACACTACAACCTCTACAACACCGTCCAAGTGAACGGGCAGACCGCAGCGGGATATGGCTCGGGCGATTCGATTCGCGCCATCGCGTCAGTCGCGAACACCGCCCTTCCCGAAGGGTTCTCCTATGAATGGACCGGCACGACCTTTCAGGAGATCGAAGCAGGAAGTCTGGCGCCACTGGTCTTTGGCATGGCGATCATTGCGATCTTTCTTCTCCTCGCTGCGCTCTATGAAAGTTGGCTGTTGCCCTTCAATGTCCTTCTCGCGGTCAGTTTCGCCGTGCTCGGGGCGCTCCTCGCGCTGCACTTCGCCGGCCGCGCACTCGATGTCTACGCACAAATCGGCTTGGTGATGCTCGTCGGGCTTGCCGCGAAGAACGCCATCCTCATCGTTGAGTTTGCGAAGGTGCGCGCCGACACTGGCGAAAAGGTCATTGACGCCGCGAGCGAAGCATCCCGGTTGCGACTGCGCCCAATCATGATGACGAGTTTCGCGTTCATCCTTGGCATCCTCCCACTCGTCGTCGCCACCGGAGCAGGTGCGCAGGCTCGCCACTCCATTGGCATCACAGTGCTCGGCGGAATGTTGGGATCAACAATCATGGACCAACTCGTTGTGCCAAGTTTCTTCTACATGTTCTATTCACTGCGACGCAGGTTAGGTATGGGCGTGCCTGAATCGCCGGCAAGCGCATCAATAAGCCGCGAAGGATAGTTACGGCATCGTTCCCCCGCGCGAGTGCTCCCCCGACGGCGCCTCACCCTTGCGCTACGCTCCGCGCATGAGTGATTCGCCATCCATCACGCTCGATGCATTCGCCAGTCGCCGTACGAAACTCCTGAAGCAACTCAAGGACTCGGTCGGGCTCGTCTTCGCGGGAGACATGGATGCGTCCATCCACGGCGAGTTTCGCGCGAACGCCAACTTTGAGTATCTCACTGGCGTCAGCAATGAAGCAGGCGCAATCCTGCTGCTTGATCCGCAGCATCCCATCGAGGACCGGAGGGTCATCCTCTTTCTGAAGCCGCTCAATCCCGAGCTCGAAAAGTGGGACGGCTTCCGCATGGAGATTTCAGCTGCACTAAAGGCGCAGTACGGCATGAAGACCGTGATGCGTACGACAGCGTTTGCGCGCTTCCTCCTCGAGGCAACCAAGCGCGCCAAGCGCTTCTCCCTGTTGCATCCACTCGCGGCGCATACTGCGGCCGTGTCGCCCGATCTCGAGGTGTTCCGTAAGTGTGCGGAGCGCATTCCTGGCTCAAGCATTGTTGATCAGTCGCAACTCCTCGCCATCATGCGAGCGTCAAAGTCCGCGGCAGAAATCAAACTCATGCAGCGCGCAGCCGACATCACGACGGCGGGATACAGCGCAGTACTCAAGCAATTGAAGCCCGGTCTCAACGAGTTTGATGTGCAGGAAATCATCGAGCACGGATATCGATCAAACGGTGCACGCCGCACGGCATATCACACCATCGCAGGAGGCGGATTCAACGCAACAGTGCTGCACTACCACGGCAATCGCGCGCCGCTCGCGAGCGGGGATCTCATCTTGATTGACTCAGGCGCGGAGTTCAACGGATATGCATGCGATGTCACGCGAACATTCCCCGTCAACGGGAAGTTCACGAAGCGCCAACGCGAGATCTATTCGATCGTGCTCGACGCGCAACTGGCGGCCATCGCCGCAACCAAGGCGGGCGCGACTTTCGCGAGCATTGACAAGGCCGCACGCGATGTCATCACGAAGGCGGGATACGCAGACGCATTCTTCCACGGCACCGGTCATCACCTCGGACTCGAAGTGCATGACATCACGCCTGATGGCGTCATCCCCGAGAACGCTGTCATCACGATTGAACCTGGAATCTATCTGCCCAACGAAAACTTTGGGATACGCATTGAAGATGACATTCTCGTCACGAAGAAAGCAGGCGGCGTGAATCTCACGGCGGCGATTCCGAAGACAATGGAAGCGATCGAGCGCGCTATGCGGGCGAACTAAGCGATTCGGAGGCGCAGCACTACTCCAACGCACGCGGGAAGAAGGTGTGCAGCGTGAGCAGTCCAAGGGACCAGACCACTGGGAGCGCGCTGATGCAGATAGCCGCGATCGCGAGGAACTTACCCGCGCTCATCCGAAGTCGAGCGAGCAATTCGCACATCACGATCACCCACATGACAAGCGCGAACTTGAACGCGACCGCGCCCTGCATTCCCCACGCGTCGATGATGACAGCCGCGACAGGATTCACTTCGACGCCATTGATGTCCAGAATCTTCCAAGTGAGCATGATGTCGAGGCTTGAGATGAAGATGAACCAGACATAAGAATTCTGGAAGTGCATCTCCGGACTTCGCGCGAAGGACAACGCGTCGCGCGGAAGTGCCGCGCCGCATGCAGGGCAGAGCGCGACGCGGTGCACGGCATGCGGGTCGAGCGAGTGACCGCACCCAAGGCAGCTGCCATACTTCTCGCGCTTTCGCCGTCGCAGTGCAAGCGGAAGCGCGACGGCGATCCACGAAACGCTCGTCCACACAAGGACATCGCCTACGACTCCACCGACGATTGGTCGGAGTGGAACGAGCAACGCGTGCCCCTCAAGCACTCCGAAGTTTGCTGCGCTGCGAATCTCGGGCGGAGCATCGCTCGCGGTGGCCGCCACCGAGTACCACGCTTCACTCGCGAATGCGCGAAACGGCCATCCCGCGAGTGTGGTTTCGATCCGCACAAATGCATCGACCTTGTCTTCGCTTGGCGCGGTGACGACTGCGCGCGGGGGATGATGAAGTCGGAGTGGAGCGGTATCCAATCGCAGAAGTTCCCCAGTCGGCCACCGATCGGTGCTGCTCGCGCCCGATGTCGCCCGAAGCGCACTATAAGTGTCGCTGAACACACCACGGCGAACCTCAAGCCGCGCACTGCCTTCACCAAGTCGCCGAAGTGGATCGCCGCCCGACCGTTCCCAAATCACGATTGGTTGTCGACTCGAATCAATGCCTCGCATCGCGAGCAGTGTCGGCAAACACCACACCATGAAGAGCGACATCGACGCACCCGCTATCACGAAGGGTGTGATTCGACGGAGACTGCCGAGGCTCAGGAGTCTTCGGTGCATTGAGGTAGGTACTATCGCGTGTCATTGCACCAGTGCGCAACTGAGCACCAACAACCAGAGACCGCATGCAGCACTCGGGCGCGCGTTCCACGCTCTCGCGCGCGCCGCGCGCTAGCCCTGTGGTACTTCGCGGACTGCTCGGAGAAACCCACGCGACTCTGAATCGCGTGCGCATCGGCGTACTTCCACAACGCCCAACATTCGGTCACGCCGGGAATCAGATCACGCGATCTTCGTGTGGGAGATTGAAAACGGGCGCGAGATTGACTTGCACCAGTGTTTCGAGCCTCTCGCCTTGAAGCGACTGCGCCGCGTCAGGATTCACGAAGTCCGAGTGACAAGACGCTTTCTGCCCTGTCTCTGCACCGACGGCTTTCTTGGTTTTCGAAGCAAGCTTGTGAATCTCCTCTGGCGAAAGGACGCCGCGCTTGGCGAGAATCTCCCGTTGCTCCTCGGTCAGCGCGCCGCTCTTCACGGGCTTGCCGCGTTGATACTCCTCCTCTTTGCCACTCGCGAACTCCTGAATCTCTTTCGAGATTCGCACGCTGCACCAATCGTGCCCGCACATCGCGCAGAAGTCCGTGTCTACATCGAGATCCTCGTCGTGATAGGCGCGAGCGGTATCCGGATCGAAACTCAATTCAAAATGCTTCTCCCAGTTGAGTGCGGCGCGTGCCTTCGTGAGTTCGTCGTCACGATCACGCGAGGTGGGAATGCCAAGAGCGACATCCGCGGCGTGTGCGGCAATCTTGTACGCAATGCACCCTTGCTTTACATCGTCCTTCTTTGGAAGACCAAGATGCTCCTTTGGCGTCACATAGCAGAGCATGCTCGCGCCGTGATATCCCGCCGCGGTTGCGCCGATGCAACTCGTGATGTGGTCATACCCGGGGAACATGTCGGTGACGAGCGGACCAAGCACATAGAACGGCGCGCCGTGACAGAGCGTCCGCTGCAACTTCATGTTGAACTCAATCTGATCGAATGGAACATGGCCAGGTCCCTCGACCATGACTTGGACGCCCATGCGCCACGCGCGCTCTGTGAGTTCACCGATCGTCGTGAGTTCAGCGAGTTGCGCGCGGTCAGTCGCGTCCGCAAGTCCGCCCGGTCGAAGTCCATCGCCAATGGAGAATGTCACATCGTATCGACGCATGACCTCGCAGATCTTCTCCCATCCCGTGTACATCGGGTTCTGCTTGTTGTGCACCAGCATCCACTTCGCAAGCAATGCTCCACCGCGCGAGACGATGCCGATCAGTCGCTTCTTGATGAACGGAAGGTGCTCCTTCAACACTCCGGCGTGAATCGTGAAGTAATCCACTCCCTGCGCAGCCTGATGCTCAAGCGTCGCGAGGATGACGGCTTCGTTGAGATCTTCGAGTTTTTTCCCGATGATCATCGAGTAAATCGGCACCGTGCCAATGGGAACGGTGGAGTTGCGACAGAGCGCGTCGCGGCATTCATCGAGATTGCCGCCGGTAGAGAGGTCCATCACAGTGTCGGCGCCCCACTTCTCCGCCCACTGCAACTTCTCCACCTCCTCATGCGTGCCGGATGAGATCGGTGATGCGCCCATGTTCGCGTTGATCTTGGTCTTCGACGCGCGACCGATCGCCATCGGATCGAGTTTGTGCTGAAGGTGCACGCGATTCGCAGGAATGACCATACGACCAGCCGCGACTTCATCGCGCACTTGGATCGCGGTGAGATGTGGCTCGCGCGCCGCGACGCGCTCCATCTCGCGAGTCACAGCGCCCAACCGAGCGTGCTCCAACTGCGTCAGCGCGACAAATCCCTTAGGCGATCGCACGCGCATCCAAACTCCGCGCGCGGTCTGAAAGTCGGTCACGCAGTGCGTGTCTGCGGCACCCACCGTGGCTGCGGATGGCGGTTCGCTGAATTGTGCACACGACCATTCGCCTGGAAGAAAGTCCCAAGCCGTCTTCTCACTCGCCGCGGGCATTCCGGGGGTATTGGGAGAGCTGAATGCATACGCGCCGCCAATGTCCGCGCGACGCGCGAAGGAACCGGGCGTGGTGCCCGCCGCCGACGATGATGGATCGCAAGCGCCGTGCAGCGGAAGTTCGTAGCCAGGTTGCGCGATATCGATTGTCTGCATCATGAGTGCTCTCTCGACTCTCGGAGCGGGGAGCAAGCCGTGCAAGACGCGACGGTGGCTGCTTCCCTACGCCGGGATGATCCGGATCAGGTTCAACGGGTGCTTCTCAGTCCACGGAGGACGCCCCGAGCGAAGCACAGTGTAGGCGGAGGCTCGCGCGAATGCGCAGCGTTACTCTTTCGCGTGTGAACGCCACTTCCAACGCCGTGGGCTACGCCTCGAATCTAGACCTCATACGCGAGGCACAGACGCGCATCGCGCCGTTCATTCACCGCACGCCCTTACTGACGAGTGCCACGCTCGATCGACTGAGTGGGCGATCGCTCCACTTCAAGTGTGAGACTTTTCAGCGTACCGGTTCGTTCAAGTTCCGCGGCGCGACCAACGCCGTGCGCATGCTCGACGACGCAGTCGCAGCTCGTGGTGTCGTGACGCACTCGTCAGGGAATCATGCGCAGGCCCTCGCGCTTGCAGCCTCGATGCGCGGAATCCAGGCGCATGTTGTCATGCCTTCCAACTCCGCCGAGATCAAAAAGGCCGCTGTGCGTGACTATGGCGCGCGCATCATTGAATGCGCCCCGACTCTCGAAGCGCGGGAATCAACCGCGGCGCAAGTCCTCGCGGAAACCGGCGGCACCATGATCCCTCCCTACAACCATTCGAATGTCATTGCCGGTCAGGGCACCATTGCCCTTGAACTACTTGAGCAGTGCCGTGATCTCGAAGCGATCATCGTGCCGGTCGGGGGAGGCGGTTTGATTTCCGGCGTCACGATCGCCGCGAAGGGAATCAATCCATCGATTCGCATCATTGGCGCAGAGCCCGCCCTCGCAGGTGACGCGATGCTCTCAAAAGCGCATGGAGCGATCCAACCGCCGATGCAACCACTCACCATTGCCGATGGATTACGCACCGCACTTGGAGCGTTGACATTCCCAGTCGTACGCGACCTTGTGGACGAAATCGCACTGGTCAGCGAAGATGAAATCCGACATCACATGCGCGTGATCTGGGAACGCATGAAGATCACGATCGAACCGAGTGCGGCGGTCGGAGTTGCCGTCGCTTGTGGATGTGGAGCCGCCACACTTCCACAACGCGTCGGCGTAGTGTTGTGTGGCGGCAATGTCGACCTTGATCAGGCGTGGCGCTAGCGCGCGGCGTCGCGCTTCGCGAGTTCCGCGGTGAGCCGCTCGATGGCTGCTTCGAGTTTCTCAATGCGGGCAAGTGCCTTGGAGAGATTGAAGCTCATGGCTGAACTCTCCATCGCGTTGTCGAATTCGTCATTCTCCAGTCGGCCTGCGACCGACTTCATGAGAATCTCGAGTTCTTGCATTTCCTTGGGGTCGATCGCGAAACCGGCCGCCGCCCCGCCCGGCATCGGCATGCACTGCATTCCCTGTGGGGGTTGCATCCCTTGAGGCAAGCGCATGCCTTGTCTGAACTTCATGCCCTGTGGCATCTTCATCTCGATCGGCTTGCCATCGGGCCCAATGAAAATCGCGAGCGCTTGGGCATCGGCATTCTCACCGTCTTCCCCGTTCTCGCCATCCTCACCATCCATCGCGATTTCAAAGCAGCGCTCAACTGGCACACCCATGACGGTTGCGTCCATCGCCGCGACCTCGATTGATTTCGTCAACGATTCCGCACCGCGACGAATGGACAATTGCACCTGCTCGCCTGGCTCCATCGTGACAAGCGCTGCGTGAATCGCCTCAATGCTTCCGTCCTTGCCATCACCGACTCCAACGACGATGTCGAACTTCTGCACGCCAGCCTTCGCGGCCGGAAGTCCTTCCATCACACCTATGAGCATTGTGGACTTCGCGGGGTCAATCGAAAGGTGCGCACCGAGCGCCTCGTCGACGGCTCCAAGTTGCACACCGATCATCACTGGACACGCCGCATGTGCCAGCTCGACCTGCAATTCGGCCTCGGTCTTGTTTTCGGCCGCCTCTTCATCGCCGCACCTCGCGATGACCACGGCGCGCTGCTTCTTCGAACCCGCAGCACGCGCGTCCGCTTGGAGCGCAATGGCGTGCATCACGCCGCCCTCCTCGGCAAGAATCTCGTATCCAGAGTCCATCTTGCGAACACGCGATGCATCAATCGGCTTGCCATCCACAGACGCGCTGACCACGCCATTCTCGATTCGAAGCTCAATCCTCCGCTCGCCGTCTTGGTTCGCAACGCGTGTCACGACACGCTCGACACGCGTTTGTTTCGTGTCGGCGGACTGACAGGCATTGGTCGTCCCTACGGAGGTCCCAAGCAGAAGCGTCATTGCGAGAAGTCGCGAATCGAGGATGTGATGAAGAGGCACCATAGGGCGACTTGTAGTGCAAATCTCTCGCTGCGGATGCGAGAACCAGAGGCAGAAGTTCGAAAAATCTTCACAGAGACCAAGCGTTCAAGAGCGCAGTCAGATCGGCTGCATCCACCCACCCATTCCCGTCAAGGTCACCCAAACGGCCATTGGAACCCCACGCATTGAGCAGGATGGACAGATCCGCCGCATCGACGCGCCCATCTCCATCAAGATCTGCTGCGAGGTGGTGGGTGAAACGCAACCAGTAGCGCAATCCGTACGGGCTTGGCTCGGGCGGCTCTTTCGGAGGAGGTGCGAGCGGGTCCACCTCGTCGCAAGTGAATGCTTCGCGAAATGTCCGCGTCTCCACCCCACCTGTCAAGACGGCGTACCACTCGCCGGTCGGCACCGTGAACACGAGCGTGACCGCGTCACCACACGGGCCGCCGTGCGCAAGAATCGGAACCTCAAGCGGACCTTCACAAGAGCCCTTCACGATTTGAAACTCCCACGGAAACTCACTCGCGAGTTGCACTCGAACTTCGTCTCCCGCGTTCCCGCCGCCCAAGGACATCCAATCGGTGTCGCGCGGAGCGTCGGTTGCGAACTTACCCGCGTATGCGTTTCCAAAGAGCACCGCGCGCGTTGCGAAGGGTGCTTTGCTACAGCCATCATTGAAATGCTCGTAGCACGGCTCAAGTTCAGCGATCGCGTCCGAGGGAATCGCAATCGTGCATGCACTCACTCCACACATCCGAGCCGCTTCATTCGCACACGCCTCGTCCCAAGTCACGGAACAGCACCAACCGTCAATCGCGCAAATGAAGTCGCAACAAGGAAACTGATCGCAGCCTGGGGATGCGTGCGACGCGCCGCACTCGCCTTCTGCTGGGCAGTTGATCCCTTCACAAAGTTTGAGCGCGAGATCTGCGCACGCCTGATCCCAAGAGAAATCGCAGCAAAGTGGATTTGCCTCGCAGACCAAAGTGCAACACTCAGGCATCACGCATCCAGGCTCGGCATGTGGCTTGCGGCAATCGCCCACGCCGGGGCACTGCTGCGCCATCGTCGTCGAGGCACAAAGCAGGAGTGAAACCGCGGCGCAACAACCCGTCATCGCTTCCTCTCCGCCTGCAACTCGAGTGCAATGTCGGCCGCACTCCGCACGCCGTCCTCGTTGTGGTCGATCGCGGAGATCGCCGTTTGCGCACGAGCGTTCGCGGTACGAGCCTTCACCCCAACCGGAGGGAGCAATCCCGTTCGTGGTGAACATCCATCCAACTGCGGCGTGAGATTGATTGCCGTAAACACGGCCTGCACGGGCGCGTCGCAGCCGACGATGTCGAGATCGCAATCATTGTCGACATCAATCGCAATGAGGTAACGAGGCAATTGCCCGATACCAAGAAACTGATCAGCGAGCAGGATCGGCGTTGCGCTTCCTCCAGTGTTGCGAAGCGGCACGACGAGACCTGGCAGCGCGGCGCCTTGCGCTGCATCGAGATCCCCATCATGATCAAAGTCGCCGAGGCACACGCTAAAGGCGTAACCGAGCGGTGTTCCTTCGAGCACGATGCGCCGTGCGAACTCTCCCGTTCCGTCATTCATGAATGCGATGCTCTTCTGGACGGTTGCAAGAAGGAGCGCGGTGCCGAGGACATCCATGTCGCCGTCGGCGTCAAGGTCCGCGAGTGCCATCGTCGCAAACCCAGGTCGCTCATCGCCAATCTGGGGCACCTGCCATTCACGGCTCTTCGCAAATGAACCACTTCCGTCATTGCGCAAGAGCGCCAGTCGACCGCTTCCCGTCAGTACGACGAGCAGGTCGAGGTCCTTATCTCCATCGACATCACACGCTTCAATCTGTCGTGGATACGCAATCGCTCCGGTCCACCTCGCAACATCCAAGCGCGCGGAGCGCGTGAAGTGCCCATCCCCCGAATTCCACAGGACATCCACGCTCGCGCCCAAGTAGTTCGTCGCAGCAACGTCGCGATCTCCATCTCCGTCGAAGTCGCCGGAGGTAAGGGAGGAGTTGTCGCGACCCAGCTCGACCCGAATCGAAGTGTCCCTAAAAATGCCGCCCTCGCCTCCCTTGAACAAGGCGAGTTGCGATGGGTCGCCCCGTACGCCAAAGAGAATGTCAACGATCGCATCGCCATCGAAGTCTTCAAGTTCCGCCCAGTCACTGAAGTTTCCGACCGCCAACTCCTGCCAGATCACGAAGTGGCCATCACCCACGCCACGCAGGACCACCGATGTTCCATCGACGCTCCGCGCAGGCACGACGAGGTCGAGGAAGCCATCGCCATCAAGGTCGCGCGCGCGCAACATCGCTGGGCCAACGCCCGCGGGCATCAAGTCAAACACAGGCTGTGCGAACACAAGTGGCTCGTCGGCATGCGCGACGGTGACGAGCGTGAACAAGAGGCTGAGGGTAACGAGGAGCCTAGCAAGCGCCCCATGCATTGAGGAGCGCTGCAAGATCTTGCGCGTTGGAAGTTCCATCGCCATCGATGTCCGCACTCGCCGTATTCCAGCCATTGAGAAGGATCGAAAGGTCTTCCGCATCAACGATGCCATCATGATTGAGATCTTCAGGGCAAACGATGATCTGCGTCCCTGAAGCGTAAAGCGTGCCATTGGTCGATTGCGAGGATGTCACCTCGGTAACCTGCCCACTCATCAGCAGGTTGGCGGTGCCGCCGGCCGGAAGAACCGTGGGCATCGCAATCGGCTGATCGACAAACGGCGGCGCGGTGGATGGCTGTGTACCGCTCGATTCTTGCGAGGTGGTTGCGACCAGTGTGACGAGGCCACCCTTGAATGACAACGAGCCGGTCAGCGGGAGAATCCCGGGCGTCGGGGGGACATCGAGTACTTGCCCCGCGGCGTCCGCGGACATCGTCATCAGCACCGGAACCGCGGCCGTGAAGGTGTACCCACCGCCCTTCGCCATCGTCAACATAACCGGCGCGGGACCGGACTGGACGAGCGTCAAGACCGTGACATTCGCAGTTCCGAACGGAAGCGTGATCGGAATACCTCCAGGGTAGATTGAATTCGGCGCGACCGTGTGGAAGGTCGAGTAGTTGATCGTGAGCGCGAGATCGGCGCTGCCGACCGATCCATCAAGCACATCAATCGCGAGACCGCTAATCGCGCCAGCCGCTTGCTTGCCAACGTGCTCGAAGCTGAACTGGAACGCGCCCGCGGGCGTCGAGTTCGTCCCACCATCGACGCCGAACGATGCCGTGTATGGAATTGGATTGTTGCCCGAGCCACCGAACAGGCCCGGAATCGTCCGAGTCCCCGTTGGCATCGTGGTTGCGTCGTAATTCCCGATGAGTGTCCCCGTAAACGGCACATCCATCGACAAGGTCGTTACGAGATTGCTCGTAGGGGAAAATGTGCAGTCATAGATCTCTGCGGCAAACGCCGGCGAGACAGAGAGCAGCCCGACAGTTAGTGCGGTGAATTTCATGGCAAGGGTTCGTCGAGAGAACTGAGGAATGGCTCACGAAGAGTACTTCGAATCCATCCACAAACAAGGAAGGAATGTCGTCTACCCCCTTGAGATTGGTGAAGTTCGCCAATTCGGGCGCTACCCTGAAGAATTATTCGGCAGGCGTCCCGCCATCCATGAGTTCTTGGAGCCGTTCGAGCCGCCTCTGATGGATCGCGCGTCCCGGTTCGAGTTCCAACAACGCCATCAGATGCGCGCGCGCGCGTTCCAACTCCCCAGCTTCGATCCAACACTTGGCCGCGAGTTCGCGCAACGCGGGATCGAATGGGTTCATTCGAACGGCGCGCTGCGCGCTCGCTGCTGCGCCTGCATGATCGAGCGCGACACTCTGTAATCGCGCGCACTCCGCGGGGATCGACGGGTCCTTGTCGGTGCGAAGATCGACCTCCCGAAGATGTGCGAGGGCATCGTCCGCATGCGGTGTTCCACGCAACGCCTTCGCGAACTCACGATGCGGAAACGGGTCCACCGGTCGCGCGATCGAGTAACGATGAAGAAGCGCAGCCGTCTGCGCATCGAGCGCGGTCGAGCCACTCGAGAGGCGACGGCGGATCACCGCTTCAAGAAGATCTGGATGATCCGGATGACGCTCGAGGAAGGCAAGGAGCGTCGCGTCGTCGAGCTCAACCGCGGGACCTTCACGCGCAGGCCATGCCGACGCGTCGAATCGAAGGTGCGCATTCGCCGCCTCTCCAATCGCACGATGCCATCGATCCACGACGGCATTCAATCGCTTCGCCTCGGCAAGGGCCGCGTGCCGCTCTGCTTCTTCATCACCTTCGGACAAGCTCTGGGTCAACGCAGCCACGGAAGGCGACGGCGCAAGACCCCAACTCGAAACCTGCGCGCGCGCCCATAGGCGAAACTGAGCGAGGAACTCTGCACGCGACACTCCAAACGCGGTGCGCATTGCTTCATCTTCCTTCGCGCCGAGCGCGTACTGCAACAGAAGCGTCCGAACCGCCTCTCGCCCAAACAACTCCTCCATGCACTCGACCATCCACGCGCCTTGCGCGTACGCCATCTCGCGGTCGCCCATTCGCTTGGGTCGGATGAACGCCCAATTGATGCTGTCAAGATCAAACAGCGTTCCCCGCTGCACTGCGATCGCAAGTTTCTGGCATGTTTCGTAGGCTCGCGGAAGTTCCTCCATGCGAACCGCCAATGCTTCGGTGAACCAGTGGGGCAACCGATTGAGTGTCTGCTCGAGCGTGACCGTGTGCGTGTACTCATGCGTGAGGACGGTGAACCAATCGAACAGTCCGAGGTGCTTGGGGAGCGCGCCTTCTTTCGGGATCTCAATGGCGATGACGGGACCCGTGCTTGCAGCGATCGTGTGAATCCGCGGCATGCCTGTGATCCGCACACCAAAACTCCGATGGTCTGGCATGACATCGATAATCGTCTTGCGCTTCGGCGTGTACCCAAATCGCGCCACGACGCGTTCGTGCATCTCTTCAAGACTTGTCGCCATCAGCGCCGCGACGAGTGACGCTTCGCCCAAGGGCGCGCGAATGATGAAGTGCGCAGTCTCGATGCGCGGCCAACCCACGATCTCCCGCGCTAGTTTCGCGCTGAAGAGCGCGCGCTCGTTGAAGGGATCGAGGGCAATCGCCCGATCGAGCGCCGCGATTCCGGCGTCGTCTTCGCCTGCCTGCAACAGCATCAGTCCGAGTTCGACCGCGCTGACATGCCAGCAGGGTTCACGCGCGACCGCGGCTTCGAGCACGATGCGCGCATCCGCGTACTGGCGATCGAGCGAAAGTTGTCGACCGAGAATCGACAGTCCGAGTGCGCTGCCTGGCATGAGCGCATCAATCTTCGTCAGCCAGCGACGCGCTCCCTCAAGGTCATAGCGTGCAGCGTCGAGCGCCGCGCGCAACGCAAGCGCCTCGGGAATCGGATTCGCACACTCGACGAGTGGCGTGAGCGCGACCTGCGCAGCGCGAACGTCCTCACGAAGGAGCGCCGCGCGCGCATCCAGGAGCAGCGCAAGCGGATGCTGCGGAGCAATGCGTCGCAATGCATGCGCAGCGCGCTCCGCGCCCTCGAAATCAAACCGCTCAATCGCAAGGTCGCCGAGCGATTTCCACGCGGCCGCATCGCGCGGATTCCGAGCGAGCGCTTCGAGCAGCGCAGTGACGGCGAGTTCAAACGCACCTCGAGCCGCGAGCCGTTCCCCTTCCATCAAGCGCGGCGCAGCATCGAATCGATCAAACTCTTGGCGAGCGCGTGCGAGGAGGCCAAGAATCGCTCGTTCGCCGTCGGAACCGTCGGCACCGAGCCGAATGCCTAAGGCAATGAGGCGAGCACGCGCGATGAGATCCGACGCGCTCGCGGCGGGAGCCATCGCATCGGCGCTCCTGCGAATCTCTTCTCGCGCGTCGTCATCTCGGTCGAGCCCCACGAGTGCCTCCGCTCGCATCGCTGCCGCAAGCGCGCTCGGTGCGCCTTGCAGTATCGTGAGAACCTCCGTCAAACGACCTTGGCGCATGCGCGGCTCTGCGCGAAGTTCCACTGCAAGCGTGTCGTCGTCGAAGACTGGGTCCTCAAGCCGCCACGCATGGAGCGCCGCGATCGCTGTGCGCGTCGGGGAATCAAGATCCGCGTCGTCATAGATCCCATGCGCAACGCGGAAGTCCTTGCGCTCTTCCTTCGAAAGATGCGAGGCTTGCTCTGCTTCGACGAGTTGCTCGACGAGGGGCGCGACCTCGGGCACGAATGTCTGCGCGAGCAGTGTCGAACTCCACGCGAATGCGAGGAGCACGGCGCGCGCCATCAGGGGGTGGATACATCGCGTGAACGCCACAACAGCGTCGTACGGTACCCGCGTACTCAGTTCGCGGGCTTGGTCGGAGCCGTCGGCGCGTCCAGCGCGGGCTTCCAAGGTCTCACATCAATCGCCCACAGCTTTGGATCAGGATCCGGAATCTTGAGCGACGCGCGATCCTCCTCACTCAACGGCGCATTGACGGTGAACGCAGAGACGCGAACGATCGTTGTATCGAGGTTCGGCTTCGTCAGACGGACGCCGAGCGGCGCAAGGGTTTCGTGATCGTAGAACACTTCGACAGTCTTGAACTCAGATTCCATGCCGCTGCCAGACTTCGGCGTCAGACGCAGTCCGTCCACTCCCGCCAAGTTCTTCCAAAGCGGAACATCCGATGGCAGCGACGCTAAGCACACCTCAAATCGGGCGAGCACTTCAGACTTCGGCTGTCCCGTTGGAATGGGAAACGGTCCCTCGCCCAGTTTCAACGGATCCAATTGTTGTCCGGGAGCAACGATCTGTCGTTTCGTGAACGACTTATTGCGCGCATCAAGTTCGCACAACCAACCGTCAGAGTAAATCCAGTGGTCGAGATGCCGGTCACTTCTGCCGTTCACGTCGATGAACTCTTCGAAGCGAAAGGCGAAACTCCGCGCGCCATTCTGCTGCTCGAGCACAAGACGCCCACGACGCAACTCATTGTCACCGACAAGGGCGTCCTGGCGTTCTAGGGCCACGCGACCCACCAGTGTGGTCAGCGCTTTCCCGGCGACTTCAAGTCGATCGAGCAACTGCGTGACTGCCTCGTCCTGCGGGGTCACAGGCGCGGCCTGAAGCATCGCCGCAATCGTGAGGGGAAGGAGTAATGAGGGCATTGTGTGCAAACTCCCAAGTCTGGACGCGCGAGCGAACGCGCGCATTCCGTGCCGGTGTCGTTCAGTACGCCGAGAGATCGATCTCTTCGACGATATCGAGCCCAAAGCCATGCAGGCCAGGCATTGGCGTGTGCGCGTTTGGTCGATTCGTGAGTAGCCGAATCTGTCGAATGCCGAGGTCACGAAGAATCTGCCCACCAATGCCGAAGGTTCGACCATCCATCGGTTGAGCACGGCCAGAGACGCCTTCGGGACGGGTGAGGTCGGGCGCGTTTACATCCTCACCCGAACGCTGAATCCTCTGCAATCGCGAAGCAAGTCCGTCGCCCGCGCCCTCCGGTCGCAGATACACGATCGCACCGCGGCCCGCCGCCTGAATCGCGCGCATCGACGCGCGAAGTGAATCACCGGTCGAGCGCGTGACTCCATCGCCGATCACGCCGAAGATGTCGCCCAAGAGATCCCGCCGATGCATCCGGACGATCGCGGGCGCACTCGAGGCGTGCAGCGTCCCAATGTCGCCGCAGGTGAGCACTAGGTGGGGAGTTGGATCCACCGCGCTGTGGTAAGCGAAAAGCGTGAATGCTCCCTCCGGGGTCTCAATGCGCGTTCCACACACGGGATCGAGGCGATGCACCAGGGTTTCGCGTTCGAGTCGATACTCGATGACCTGCTCAACGGAACAGAGCAGCAGCCCGTACCGCTCACACAAGATCTCCAGATCAGGGACGCGCGCCATCTCGCCGTCCTCGCGGACAACCTCAATGATCGCTGAAGCAGGGCGCAGTCCGGCAAGCCGACACAGATCGACCGACCCTTCGGTTTGTCCGGTTCGCACTAACACCCCGCCACGCCGCGCCCGCAATGGATTGATGTGACCAGGACGAACGAAGTCATCCGGCGTGCTGTTGTGCGACGCGAGGAGGTGGATCGTCTTCACTCGATCGCGCGCACTGATTCCAGTCCCCACGCCATGCTTGGGATGCCCATCCACCGTGACGGTGAAACCCGTGCCCCGCAGACTCGTGTTCACACCGGTCTGGGGTCCAAGTTCAAGACGCGAACAATCATCCGCGTCCATCGCAACGCACAGGTAGCCATTCCCGATACGCGTCATGAAATTGAGCGACTCGACCGAGAGCTTCTCCGCTGCGATCACGAAGTCGCCTTCGTTCTCACGACTCTCATCATCGACCATCACAACGATCTGCCCTTGGGCGATGGCGTGCAAGACTTCAGGAATCGGCGCGAAAGGCATGGGGGGGAGAAGTGTAGGACACCGCCGCATTGCGTAGGATGTGCGCCCAATGCCCGCCCCAAAGAAAAGGAAGATCAACGCACCCAAATCCGTTCGGCGCCAGTCCACGGCGAGGGCCGTTGGGGCGCCCACCACGGTCCCGGCGCGCGTTCGTGCTCGGCGCGAAAAACTGCTGCGTGAAACAACCGCCCTCCCCACTGCCGCTGGTCGCGAAGCGCGAGTCATGCAGTACGTCGAGGCGTGGGTCCAATCGCTCGGCGCGAAGGCAACCTTGGCACGGGACGCGTATGGGAATCTCCACATTCATCGCGCTGACGCGACGAAGGATGCGACCGCGCCGCACCCTGCGCTTTACCTCACCGCACATCTCGACCATCCCGCGTTCGTGGTTCGCGAGGTGAAAGACGCTCGCTGCATCGCGCTCGAGTTTCGCGGCGGAGTCAATGATCCCTACTTCGATCGTGCGCGAATCGAGGTCATTGACGCCAAAGGACGCGCGCATCGTGCGCGCATCACTGTGCTTGACGCCACCGCGAAACCATTCAAGACGGTCACCGCGACGCTCGCGCGGCGAGCAACTTCGGTGGCGGCTGGTGATGTCGCCCGTTGGCTGCTTCCTAAACCGCGCATTGCGCGCGGAATCTTCTACACCCATGCCTGCGACGATCTCGCCGCTGTCGCTGCCGCGATGTGCGCGTTCGAAGAATCTTTGATCCACCCCGAACGAAGCAACCTTCGACTGCTCTTCACACGCAGTGAAGAGATCGGCTTCATTGGGACGCTTGGGGTTGCGCGCGACGGACTCGTGCCGAAGGAAGCTCGCCTTGTTTGTCTCGAGAATTCCAGAAGTTTCCCGCATGACAGTCCCATCGGCGCAGGACCGATCGTTCGCGTCGGTGACCGAATCACCGTCTTTAGCCCCGCGCTCACGAATCGGATCTCCCACATCGCCAGCGAAGTTGTGAAGGAAGATCCATCCTTCAAGTTTCAGCGCAAGTTGATGCCTGGAGGCGCGTGTGAGGCGAGCGCGTTTGCGAGCTACGGCTTCCTTTCCACTTGTCTGTGCTTGCCGCTCGGGAACTACCACAACATGCAAGACATCGACGGTGTTGCTGCTGGTAAGCGACCGGCCCGCGTCGGAAGCGAGCATATCGCGCTCAGTGATTTCCACGGACTCATTCGTCTCATCAATGAGATCGCACGGCGCATTGACGCCAAGCCGCTCGCGGGCGAACTCGCTGACCCTGTCCACGCCCTCATGGAGCGACTGTGGGCCACCCATCACGCCATCGTTGGTGGATGACCGACCAGAACTGATCTTTCCCCTGTTTCACAATGTCCACCGACTCGCGACCACCCACCGACCCAACGACCATCCTCGATGCGCGTTTCCGCGCGGCGATTCATGCGGTTTCCGCTCTCGATGCAGATCCGCAAATCCGCCTGTCCACCAATCCAAACTTCGGTGACTATCAGGCGAACGCCGCGATGTCGCTTGCCAAGGAAACCAAAGGCAACCCGCGCGATCTCGCCGGCGCGCTGGCCGCGAAGGTCGACCTTGCGGGCATCGCGGAAACCCCCGTCATTGCGGGCCCGGGGTTTCTGAACATCCGGCTCGAACGCTCGTTCATCAGCGCCATGCTTCAAGCGATGGACAATGCATCGCTCGGCGTTGAACCAACGAAGGAAACGCACGCGGCAGTCGTGGATCTGTGTGGCGTGAATGTCGCCAAGCAGATGCATGTCGGTCACCTTCGCGCAACGATTATTGGCGACACGATCGCGCGTGTATTCGAGCGTCTCGGTCGCAAGGTATGGCGCGAGAATCATCTCGGCGACTGGGGACTTCCGATCGCGATGACGCTCGCGGCACTGCGCCGATCGCGCGTGGATCTTGACCGACTCTCCTTGACTGATCTCAACGATGCCTATCGCCGCGCGCAACTCGAAGGACGGTCGGATGACGCAGGACTCGCCGCTGCGCGCGCGACTGGCGTGGGCGCACATCGACTCGCGGAACTCCAAGCGCAAGCGGAAAGTGCTGGGGAAGCCATTCAAGATGCGAAGGCGACGCTGCTTCGATTGCAGGGTGGAGATCCTGAAGTCGTCGCGGCGTGGCAGAAGATCATTGACTGCACGATGCGCGAGGTCTACGCATCGACTTCCACACTGAACGCCAAGGTCGGCGCGGAACATAATCGTGGCGAAAGCTTTTTCCGCGATCGACTCGCGCCTGTCGTGGAGGCCTTTCAGTCGGCGGGGCTCGCGAAGGAAGACCAAGGCGCGATCGTCGTTCCATTCGCGGATCGCGAGCGACCCCTGCTCATTCGCAAGAGCGACGGAGGTTTCCTCTACGCGACGACCGACCTTGCGGCGCTTCGTTTCCGTACGCACGATCTTGACGGCAGTCGCGTGATCTATGTCGTCGATGCTCGACAACGCGACCACTTCAAGGATGTCTTCGATGCGGCCGCGATGATCGGATGGGACCGCACGAGGGATGGCAACAAGTCGGAGATCACGCACCTTGGTTTCGGCACTGTGCTCGGCAAAGACAAACGACCACTGAAGACGCGCTCTGGCGAGAACTTCACGCTCAAGGATTTGCTCGACGAAGCAATGGAACGCGGGGTCGCGGAAGTGACGCGCCGCGCACAAGATCCCAATGCGCCAACGCACGGGATGAGACATGCCGAACTCGAATGGGTTGGTCGCGCGGTCGGGATCGCGGCGATCAAGTACGCAGACCTTTCCAACGATCTCACAAAGGACTATGTCTTTGATCTCGATCGCATGGTTGCGTTCGAGGGCGATACGGGGCCGTATCTGCAGTACGCGCATGCGCGTATCGCGAATATTCTCGCGAAGGCGATGGATAGTGCGGCGCAGATCGCTTCCGCCGCACACGCCGTGCACGAGCCGGCGGAACGCGCGCTCGCATTGCACTTGCTTCGGTACCCGCAGATGGTGCTCGATGTCGCGCGCACGCTTGAGACGCATCGCATCGGGGCGTATCTTCGCACGCTTGCGGAGTGCTTCAACGCGTTCTATCAGAGTTGCCCAGTGCTCAAGAGCGAGGACGCGAGCGTGCGACAATCACGACTTCGTCTCTGCGCACTCGCGCGACGCGTGCTGCAGGACGGCCTCTCGCTCTACGGCATAGACGCGCCTGAGCGCATGTGAATTGCATCTCGCGCTGTCGTTCGCCTACGCACTCGGCGCCGTAGAAACGCCGGTGTTTCCACGCCGATACAGCAGCGTGTACGCAGCACCGGTTGCGGCGAAAGCGAATGGGATGCCGATCAACACGAGGCCAATGCACAAGAGGAGAATCGTCGCGTAGGCAGCCAAGCCCACCACGATGCCGAATCCGAAGAGCGGCCACATTTTCCCGCGCGATCCATCCCACGACAGTCTGAGCGCTTGTCCAACACTCATGGGCGGGAGCTGAGGATCGCATGCAATCGCGCTTGCAGCGACGAGTCGAACTCCGACAAACACCATCGTGCAGATGAATCCGGCGGTCAAGAGAACAATCCCCAGCGGGACAAAGATCCACTCGAGCCCCCCGCCCAGACCGAGGCCAAGTGCAAGGCACGCGCCGCCCGGAAGCAGTGCTGCGATCGCTGCCGCGCAGACCAGAAGCCCCGCAACAAGTCCCGTTCCCAAGGTGACCCAATAGCGGCGGAAGCCCGCGAACAAATCGCCAATCTTTGGTGTTCCCGCAATCGCGCCCGCGCCGGCGATGTACATGCCAGCAGCCAGCGGAACTCCGACGAAGACTTGCAGCAGTCCACCGCAGCACCCGAACAATCCCGCTATCACCCCAGCCCCTTGCCGATCTTCCGACAATCGCATCGCGAAGTTTCCAATCTGGCCGGGAACACCGAGTGCGCCCGCGACGACGAAGTACACAGCGCCCATCGCGACCAACATTGCCCAGTGCTTCTTGAATGTGGCGGTCGCGAGGGTGAACGCGCTGCGGAAACTGAACTCAGCCTGTTCCGTCGTGGCCACGATCGAGGGCGCAATCCACGGCGCAGCGCTTGTCGCCGGGACGGGATCTGTCGCAAAGAACGCGGCGAGGATCTCGTCGGTTTGTGCGTCCATCCACGCGCTCTCGCCCATGCGGCAGACTTGCGTCTTCTCGACAAGTCGCCCGCCCGCATGCGCGGCTTGCATCTGCGCCAAGTCAAGTGGGCCCACCGCCGCGCCATTTTCAACGAAGTACCAGTGCATGCTGACCTCCAGTTGGGGTAAATCGTACTTCACTTCGAAGTCCGTACACTTCGCGTGCATGACCGCCCGTGACCCACGACATGCCAACGCGCTCGTCTACGACCATCCGTTAGTGCAACACAAGTTGAGTCACCTGCGCGATCGCAAAACGAAACACGCGGATTTCCGGCGACTCCTGAATGAACTCGCCGGACTCATGGCCTATGAAGTTTGTCGCGCGCTTCCAACGAGGGAGATCTCGATTGAAACTCCAGTTGCGCGAGCGAATGGGCGAGTCCTCGCAACGCCCGTCACGATCGTTCCCATCCTGCGCGCGGGCTTGGGCATGACCGATGGACTCCTTGGGCTTTTCCCTGAGGCGCGAGTGGGTCACATCGGGATCTACCGCGACGAAGCAACCGCGACGCCGATCACTTACTACGCAAAGTTCCCAGATGGCATCGCCGATGGACCTGCGATTCTGGTGGATCCTATGCTCGCGACAGGCGGAAGTGCCGCGCACGCTGTCGATATTCTGCAAGCTCGCGGAGTGCGAGACATTCAACTCGTTTGCCTCGTTGCCGCGCCCGAAGGACTCATCCACATGCACGCACATCACCCAGAGGTCATGGTGCACACGGCCGCGATTGACGACCGCCTCAATGAGCACTGCTACATCGTGCCGGGCCTTGGCGACGCGGGGGACCGCATCTTCGGCACGCACTAACCTCAACCGTTTGTCGACGGCACCCACGGAACATCTGCAACGCCGTGCACTTTGTTCGCCACACGCGACATCGCAAAGAGTAAATCACTGAGGCGGTTCATATAGCCAATCGCCCCCGCGCCGACTTCTTCGGTCATGGACAACGCGACCATCAATCGCTCGGCGCGCCGAACCACCGTTCTGGCAAGGTGGAGTCGCGCCGCGAGTTCGCATCCACTCGGCATCACAAACGCGCGGAGCGGAACGTTCATCGCGTCAAACTCGTCGATCCAGTGCTCCGCCTCCATCACATGCGTGCCTACGATGCGCATCACGCGATCACTCTGTTTCCCCGCAGATGGTGTCGCAAGATCCGCGCCGAGATCGAAGAGCCTTGACTGCATCTGCGCAAAGACTGCGAGCATGCGCGCCTCGACCGGACGCGAGGGGTCGCATGCAGCCATCACAAGTCCGATGCAGGCGTTTGCTTCATCGACCGTGCCGTACGCCTCAATGCGCGGATCATGCTTGTGCACCCTTGCGCCGGAGAAGAGTCCCGTCGTGCCGTCGTCACCACTGCGTGTGTAGAGTTTCATGGGAGTAGTCGTGCGCCTCAGAGTACCCGTCAACAATTCTTATACTCTCAGCGTATGCCAGATGCACGATTTCTTCTGCGAGCCACAACAGCCGTCTTGTTGGCTGTCTTCGCGCCGGGCTGCATCGTGACCTCCACCAACACGACCCGTGATGTAGGTCCTCGCATCACAGCGTCAAGCCTCGCCGAGGTCCAACTTGGCATCACGAGTGAAGCATGGCTCATCGCCACCTTTGGGACGCCGACCAAGCGTGTGCGAGTAGAAACAGAGGGCGTTGACATCCTTCGCTACGACGCCGATCGGCGAACCACGGCGGGGTACTATGTTTTCCTCCTCATTGCGCATGCGTCGAACTCGATCGAACGGCGGTCGTGGTGGTTTGAAATCAAGGACCACATCGTGATCCGCTGGTGGGAAGCAAACCCCGCCGAAGAAGATCCCAGCCCCCCGAAGTGAGTCGAGCGCGGCGCGGCACAGCCGAAACAAAAATCACAGGGCCCAAGCGATTCGCTTGGGCCCTGTTCGTTTCGTCAGCGCAACCGGATTGCCCAGTCGCGCGTGAAGTCATGTATGCACGGCTCCGATCAATAGTCCATATCGTCGCCGCCACCGCCAGCTGGCGCCTTCGCCTTCTTCTCCTTCACTTCGGTGATTGCGCAATCCGTCGTCAGCAAGAGTCCTGCGATGCTTGCCGCGTTCTGCAGCGCCACGCGCTCCACCTTGGTCGGCACGATGATGCCGGCCTTGACGAGATCGCAATACTCACCGGTTGCCGCGTTGAAACCGAAGTTGGTTTCCGTGGAATCTTCGATGCGCTGAGCCACGACCGAGCCATCGAGTCCGCCATTGGCGGCGATCTGCTTGGCCGGTGCTGAAAGTGCGCGAAGCACGATGTCCACGCCCACCGCCTCATCGTCGGAGAGCGTCTTCTTCAACTTCTCAAGGGCCTTGCGTGCGCGCAGGACAGAGACACCGCCACCAGGAAGGATGCCTTCCTCGACCGCGGCGCGGCATGCGTGGAGCGCGTCCTCCACCCGAGCCTTCTTCTCCTTCATCT
>SXUJ01000145.1 GCA_005790565.1 Planctomycetia bacterium | reverse complement strand
TGCGCTTTGTAACCGTACATTGGTTTACGTGAGAATGTTTCCAAGATTTGTGGGATGAAACCCCATACTGGTAATAACAAAATGTACACTTCAGGGTGACCAAAGAACCAGAACAGATGCTGCAAGAGCACGGCCGACCCCTCCGTCTGAGGATCGAAAAAGTGCGCGCCAAAGTGTCGGTCGAGCAGCAACATGATTTGCGCCCCCGTCAGGACTGGTATCGCGACAAGAACGAGCGCCGCAACAACCAACATCATCCAACTCAAGAGCGGCATGCGCATCAACGACATGCCGGGGCAGCGCATACAGAGGATGGTGCCAATGAAATTGATCGCGGTGGTCATGCTGCCAACACCACTCACGAGGATGCCGAGAATCCAGTAGTCCGTGCTGTTCCCGCGACTGAACGCACGATCCGTAAGCGGCGCATACGCGAACCAACCGACATCGGGAGCGCCCGGCGCACCGTAGAGCCCTTCGGACCCGATGTAGCTGAAGTACAGAAGCAGTCCACCAAAGATGAAGAGCCAGAACCCGAAAGCGTTCAGACGCGGAAACGCCATGTCTCTCGCGCCAATCATCAACGGGATGAGGTAGTTGCCAAATCCAAGCAAAATCGGCATTCCGACGAGGAAGACCATCGTCGTTCCATGCATCGTGAAGAGTTGGTTGAAGGTCTCTGGATCGATGAGTTCGGAGTTCGCGCGTGCCAGTTGCATGCGCATGAACGCCGCCTCCAATCCCGCCACGAGGAAAAACACCAGTCCGGCCCCGACATACATCATCCCGAGCTTCTTGTGATCCACGGAGAGTGACCATCGCGCAAATGCTTCCCAGAAGCTCTCGCGCGTGGACGGGGTGAAAGATGGTGCAGGAGCGTGCGGCATCGGATCACTTCAGCGTCATGAGGTACTCAACCAGTCCGTCGACCTGCGCTTCTTCCAGTTGCAGGCTCGGCATATTGCAACCTGGCTTCAACGAATTCGGATCGTTGATCCACTGCTTGAGATTCGCGCGAGTCAGCGGGATGTACCCCGATCCAATCGTGTCTCGACTCGCCAAGTGCGAGAGATTCGGACCGAACATCCCCGCACTCGTCCCGCCAATCGTGTGGCAATTCATGCACGCATACTCAGTGAAAGTTGAGCGTCCCTCCGCGACGACGGGCGATGCAATCGGCGGAGACGCTTGCGCTGCGAGCCATGCGTCAAACACCGGCTGCGGCTCCGCGTACACCCGAATCAGCATGTGCGCGTGCTGGGTGCCGCAATACTCCGCACATTGACCGAGAAAGAGTCCTGGCGAATCGGCTTCGATCCACAACTCGTTGGTCTTTGCCGGAATGACATCGAGCTTTCCTGAAAGTCGCGGCACCCAGAACGAATGGATGACATCCGCCGACTCGAGTCGAAGCCAGATCGGGCGCCCCGCCGGAATGTGCAACTCGTTTGCAGTGATGACCGTCGCACCATCCGCCGCGGCGTAGCGGAACTCCCACCACCATTGATGCCCGATCGCCGTCACCGCCATCGCCCCTGGAGGCGGCTGGGTCAAGTCGATCTCTCGAATCGTGCGAATCGTCACCATGGTCAAGACGAAGACAATGATGATGGGGATCACCGTCCACGCGACTTCAATCGGCAAACTCCCGTACACCTGAACTGGTTCGCCGACCGGCTGGGAGGAGGCCTTTGCAACACGGTCCGCACGCACGCCGCGCACGATCGCCACGACAAGGAATGATTGCACAACCACAAAGATCGCGGCGCAAATCGCGACGACAAGAATGGAGAGGTCCCGAATCTCGCGCGTGGGCCGAGACGCTGGCTCAAGAATCGAAGTAACCCCCGTACCGATGGGTACGCCCATCGTCCCCTCGCAGACTTCGATTTGCGGTGGCGCATGGGCCAATGCCGACGCAGCGAACAACGCAGCCGACGTCG
Source organism: Planctomycetia bacterium (assembly GCA_005790565.1). GTDB lineage: Bacteria > Planctomycetota > Phycisphaerae > Phycisphaerales > SM1A02 > F1-140-MAGs142. Next base: position 4,493 of record SXUJ01000145.1, on the reverse strand, counting down.
CGACGAGCGCGAAGCAAGTAACCTGAAATGCGCTCAGATATCGACTCACTCGTGCAACTCTCAAAAGACAGGTCTCTCACGCGCGAAGACCCGAGCGCGCCTGAGGAGTGTATCGACGCGGCGCGTGGTCGCGTGAACCGCGGCGCGCTGTACCCTTCCGGAATGCGACAGCGCAAACTCTTTTGGCACGCGGCGAGACGACTCCTCTCTTCGCTCCGTGACCAGCGCGCGAGCTACTGCCTCGCGCTCTTCGTCACTCTCGGGTACTCGCACGCTGCGCTCGCACGCGAAGCAACCGATGCACCTACCCCCCAGGCGTGTATCGTCGGACTGTCCCAAGCACTGCGCGAGGGAGACCTCGGCGCCGCGTCTCGATTCCTCGACCTCTCGAAACTCCCGCCTGGTGCGCGCGACGAGATTGGGGAGCGCGCTTCACTTTCCCTCGGACTTGTGCTCGACACGCTCGATGCGCCGGGATGGCGCGACCCTTCATCACTCACCCTTCCCACTGATTCAGAATTGACGCTCGGCACGACTCCCGCGGGCTCGATTCAACTGGTGAATGTCGCGCTGCGGGGTGAATCTCCCAACTGGCGATTCTCTGACGCGAGCGTCAGAGGATCAACCGAGCAGTTGCGACTCGCCATTCCTGCAATCCGACGCGCCGTCGCGGAGCAACTGAATCACATCGCCGTCTTCGATTTCCAGGCGCCTGAAGTCGCGCTTTCGGTCGCGCTCCCCGACGCTTTGCGATTCCACATCCTTGGGCTTGCCGTCGCGCAGTGGCTTGGACTCGTGGTTGTCGTCGCATTCAGTTGGTTTGGAGCCCGCGTGTTCAGCCGGATCATCGACGCTGCGCTCCACCTCGCCGGACGCCATCGCGCGGGCGCTTGGCGCGAGACGAGCAAGTATGCCTCGCGCGCGTTCGCGTGGACGGCTGCCCTCAAAGCTGGGTCGTGGGCGTTGCTCGGGCTCGGCCTCCCGATTCCATTTCTTCTCGTTGCACTGCTCGCACTGAAGATCGCCACCATCGCTTGCTTCGCGTGGACGCTCATCGAGATTGTCGCGCTCGTCCGCGCGTGGGTGGCATCGCCGCAAGGGGTGCAACTCGACGACCTTGCCGCAAGAGGCATTGCGCGGATTGCGCAGATCATCATCGTCGCGGGGGCGCTGCTTGCCGTTGTCTCGACCATTGGCGAGCGCGACTCCGTCAACCACGCCGTCGCGGCACTCGGCATCGGTGGCATCGCGGTTGGACTCGCCGTCCAAGATCCACTCAAGAATTACTTTGCCGGCCTCGTCCTTGCCGCCGATCGCCCATTCCGTTCTGGCGATCGGGTCCTGATCGACTCGATCGCCGGAACGATCATCCACATCGGGGCGCGCGCGACCACCGTACGAACCGATTTGAACTCCACCATCTCTATACCCAACGCAATGGTCGCAAGTGCGAGGATCGAATCAGAACCGATCGGAGGGAAGGATCTCGACGTCCATATCACGATGCTCTTGCCGCTCACCACGACAACGGAGAGCATCGCGGCCTTTCGCGAGGGCGCCTTGATCGCGCTGAAGGCCATGCGCGGCGTACGCGCCGACTCGATCGAGCTCGGCCTTCGCGGAAACAATGACAAGGGAATCGAGTTCGGGGTCACGCTCACCGCGGACGCCACAGCCGGAAAGAAGAGTGCCCTTCAGGATGCCGTGATGCTGGTGCTGATCGCGTCTGCTCGCGATGTTGGCGCGTTTGTCAGTGCATCTCGCTAAGTTCCTTTGCACTCGCACATTTCCGCGTTACCTTCCCTGCGTTCCGAGGATCCGTTCGGGTTGCGACGATGTTGGGAGCACAAACGCCATGCGGCGACTGCGTCCCGAGTCCTTCCAACGCTGAACAGAGAGGACGCAAGCGACGATGCCTGCCTGGCGTCTCGAAGCTTGGATTCAGCTCCGGCGCGCGAGCAGTACGCGCGTCAGCAAGGCCATCCTACTTTCAACGCTCATCTTTGCACCCCCTGTGCACGCCCAGACAAACTTCGTGGACGAGGCAATCGCACGAGGGGTGAACTACACCGTCGTCGATGGCGCATTTGGGGGGACTGGGCAATTCGGCTGTGGCGTGGCGCTCGCAGACTTCGACGGCGACCATGACCTCGATCTTGTCGTGAGTGGTGACGCGAGTTCGACACTCGGCATCTACGCGAATGATGGCGCGGGGGCATTCACGAATGTCACGGCATCGGCAGGTGTTGCAACAATGCTCAAGATCTCGGGGTTGGTGGCCGGCGACTACGACGCCGACGGCGATCTCGATCTCATTGTGACGCGTTGGTTGAAGCCGCTGATCCTTCTCAAGAATGATGGCGCGATGCACTTTACCGACGCGACTTTCAGCGCAGGGCTCTGGGCCCAATCGGGCGCAGGTGCGGGCGCTGCATTCGGAGACTACGACGGCGACGGATGGATCGATCTCGCCGTCGCGAATCGTTGCGGGACAAATGCATCCGCCGTGCGCAACAAATTGTTTCGCAATCGTGGGGACGGGACTTTCGAAGATGTCACCAGTGCGGCGGGCGTTGACAACGGAACTTTTCCTGGATTTCATGTCTCGTGGGTCGACCTCGATCGCGACGGCGATCTCGATCTTTATGTCGCGAACGACAAAGGAACCGGAAATCCTCGGTGGAATCGGTTGTATCGCAATCGCGGGGATGGAACTTTTTTTGAGGACACTGATTCCGGCGCACAAGTAAGTGCCGACGCGATGGGCAACGCCACCGGCGACATCAACGGTGATGGGTACCCAGAGTTGTACATACCCAACATTCCGGTTGGCAACATGTTGCTCATGTCGATCGATCAAGGCGCGCACTTCGCGGATAAGGCCACGCTCTGGGGCGTGCGCGCATTCGGAACCTGTTGGGGCAGTGCGTTTTTCGATGGAGACAACGACGGCGACCTCGACCTCTTGACCGTTTCAGATCACTTCGACAATGACTTCTACTTCGAGGGAACCGGAGCCGTGCCGTTCTTTGATCGCACAGAGGCGTGCGGTCTCATCAATACCCTCGACTCCTATTGCTTGGCGATCGGTGATATTGATAATGACGGAGACATCGACGCGATCGTGCAGGATTTCTCCGCGCCCATCCGTGTCATGGTGAACCAATTGAACGAGCCCGATCGCGAGTGGTTGTCGCTTCGCGCGATGCCGCGCGGCGCGAACACGCATGGCATCGGAACGCAAGTCGATGTGATTGCGGGCGACCTTCGTGCGTGGCGGCATGTCGAAGCCGGAAGCGCATACAAGAGTCATTCGTCAACCGACCTCCACATCGGGCTAGCGTCCCATGCGCACGCAACAAGCGTCGTCGTCTCATTCCCTCGCGCAGGAGACCTTCCGCAATCCACGCGCACTCTCGCCAACGTTCCCACGCGAGTATCGTGGCCGCTCTGGGCGATGGAGCGAGTCGGCGATGTGAACGGTGATGGCAACTGGAGCGCCAAGGAGTTTGCAATCCTCGAAGGACGCACGGGTGAGTTGTTTGCGCCCAACGACACGATCTTTGACTTCGATGGCGACTTTGACCTCGACAATCAGGACCTCGATGCATTTCGATTCCGCCAGTGCGATCTCAACGGGGACGGCGCCGTGGGTGCTGCAGACTTGGCCGCGCTCCTTTCCGGTTGGGAATCAAGCACGCCCGACTTTCACGGGGATGGAGTTGCCGATGCGAATGATCTGACGCTGCTCCTGAGCCAATGGTCGAGGTGAGAGTGCCGCACGAGCAGTGCACGGACGAAAAAAGAAGAACCCCGCAGTGAACTGCGGGGTTCTTGAATGTCCAATTCGCTGACCTTGACGCGCCGCGAACCCATTGGATTCGCTGTCATCTCGATCAGTTCATCGCATCGGTCGAGCGATGATCGCAGGCGATCACCAGTTATCGTCGCGCGAGCTGCTGCCGCCGCGTTCCCAGCTGCCGCCGCGGTCGCCACCGCGACCACCGCCACCGGAACCGCCACGACCACCGCCGCCGCCGTAACCACCACGACCGCCGCCACCGCCGCCGCCGCCGCCGTAGCCACCACGACCGCCGCCGCCACCACCACCACCGAATCCGCCACGACCGCCACCACCGCCACCGGCTGGCTTGGGTGTTGCTTCGTTGACGGTCAATGGACGACCGAGGATGTCAGCGCCATTGAGGGCTGCCATCGCGGCCTGACCTTGCTCAGAGTTCGACATTTCGATGAAGCCGAAGCCGCGCGGGCGTCCAGTTTCACGATCCATGATCAACTGAGCGGACACTACTTCGCCGTGCGCTGCAAAAAGGTCACGCAATTCATCTTCCGACATTTTGAACGACAGGTTCCCGACATAGAGCTTCATCGCGGTCTCAACTCAAACATGCCCGATAGAGGAGGACTGAACCGTGCGGAGACTCGGGCAAGGAATCGAGCGTCGGTGCTATCGACGCCTGCGGCAATCGCAG
>SXUJ01000144.1 GCA_005790565.1 Planctomycetia bacterium | reverse complement strand
TCGGAAACGCGCGCGGCTTGTTGCATGTTGTGCGTCACGATCACGATGGTGTATCGCTCGGCGAGCTGCTCGATGAGTTCTTCGATCGCGAGCGTCGACTTCGGGTCGAGTGCGGAGCAAGGCTCGTCCATCAAGAGAAGTTCGGGGCCTGCAGCAATTGCGCGTGCAATGCAGAGTCGCTGCTGCTGAACGCCGGTGAGGCCAAGGGCAGAGGCGCGAAGTCGATCTTTCACCTCATTCCAAAGCGCTGCCTGACGGAGGCTCTGTTCGACGAGCATGTCGAGGTCGGATTTGGAGTAGACGCGGTGGAGTCGAGGGCCGAACGCGACATTGTCGTAGATCGACTTCGGGAATGGGTTTGGTTTCTGGAAGACCATCCCCACCCGACGGCGCAGATCGACAACATCCATCGATCGCGAGAGGACCTCGTCGCCGCGGAGTTGGAGCGTCCCTTCCGCACGAGCGGAGGGAATGGTGTCGTTCATCCGGTTGATCCAGCGCAGAAAAGTACTCTTCCCGCAACCACTAGGACCAATGAACGCAGTCACCCGTTGCGCGGCAATGTCGAGGGTGAGATCGGTGAGCGCCTGAAACGAGCCATACCACGCGTTGAGGTTGCGCACCTCGACCGCGCGAGCATGTGTTGCGTGCGCCGCACTCTCGTTGGCGTGCACCGCGATGGGTCGCATCTCAGCGGGGTGCGTGTGCGAACCTGAAGGACTGCTCGGAAGTGTCATCGATGGCTCAGATGTTCGGGGACTCGACTGTATCACTGGAGGTCTTTCTGCAGTTTCTGTCGAATGAAGACGGCGAGTCCGTTGAATGCGAGGAGCACGATCAACTGGACGATGATCGCGGCGGCGGCGAGTGCGTGAAATGAGGCTTGCGGTCTGCCCGCCCAGTTGTAAATCTGGAGCGGAAGCACGGTGAAGTCACTCATGAGGTTTTCGGGAACGGCGAAGACGAGCAAGAATCCACCAAGGACCAAGATCGGCGCGGCTTCGCCGATCGCTCGACTCATCGCAAGAATCGCGCCGGTCATGATCCCGGGGATCGCGGCGGGCAGCGTCATTTCTCGCACCATTTGCCAGCGTGTGCTTCCGAGCGCAAGTGCGCCTTGTCGAAGCGAACTTGGCACTGCACGAAGTGCTTCTTGTGTGGAGATGATGACGACAGGCAGAATGACGAGCATTAGAGTGAGTCCGCCCGCGAGCACGCTCGACCCAAAGGGAAGGGAAATGCTCCACCAGCTCGCGTCCCGTGACTGCGCCGTAGCGGTCGCGGCCGCCGCCGCGGTGACATACACCGTCTGCGCAGCGAGTTCGGTGTCTTGCGTCGTTGGCTTTACCTCGGCAATCCGAGCGACTGCGCCTCGCCAATGCTCATTGCCCTGTTCGTCGGTCGAGAGGACTTCGACCATGCTGCCATCGATCAATGGGCCTGCAGGCGCCGGGTGCGCGATCCAAACATCCCATCGCGCGAGCGCAGCCTGCACGCCGGTTGTCTCCACGGTTGTTCCGCGCACAATCGTGGTCACCGGCGCGCGAAGGACTTCGCCATCCACGGATTCGTACTCGTTGTAGTAGGCATACCCGACGAGCACCGAGGGATCGGCGGCGGATCCGAATCCGCCAAACATGCGCGCAAACGCGGTGAGTCCGATGATGCCGTACACAATCGACGGCACGCCCGCGAGGTTCATGATGTTGAGATTGATGAATCCTGTGACGCGATTCTTGGGCGCGAACTCCTCGAGGTAGGTTGCTGTTCCGATGCCAAGTGGAAGCGCCGTGATCGCGCAAAGGATGCAGACCCACACCGATCCCCACAACGGCCCCTTGATGCCGGAGTCTGCGGGCTTTCGAGAAGCGAAACTGTCGAGGAAGTGCCAGCTGAGCGTACTCCAGCCCTCGAGCAAAATGGAAAGCATGAGCCCACTGAGCACGAGGAGCGCAAGCGTCGTGCCCGCCAAGCAGAACCAAAGGAAGAGTCGATTCGAGAGGACGCGCGCTGTGTTCTTGCGCGGGGTTCCTCGGTGGACGATGTCGTTGAGCGTCGCTTGGGTCACTCGTACTCCTCGCGAAAACGCTTGAGGATGTAACGGCCCAGAAGCGTGAAGCACAGCGTGATGACGAAGAGTACCGCGGCGACGGCGTAACTTGACGCGTATTCAACGCCATTGGCGGGCGCGTCCCCGAGGAAGATCTGCACCATGTACGCGGTCATGGTCTGTACTTCTGCCCAAGGGGCTGCGGTCATTTGCGCGATGCCGCCCGCGGCGAGTGCGACGATCATGGTCTCGCCAATCGCTCGACTCATCGCAAGCAGAAAGCTCGCGACGATGCCAGAAAGTGCGGCGGGAATCACGACTTTGACGCTCACATCAAACTTCGTCCCCCCCAACGCGTACGCGCCATCCCGCAAACTGCGCGGCACGCTCCGCAGTGCGTCTTCGGAGAGGGAGCAGACGATGGGGAGAATCATGATGCCAATCGCAAGGCCAGCGCTCATCGCGTTGTAGTTTCCAAACCGTGGGGCGATCGAGTGCAGGAGCGGCGTGATCGTCGTGAGGGCGAAAAACCCGTAGACAACCGTGGGAATCCCTGCGAGGATCTCGAGCGCAGGCTTGAGTACGGCGCGTGTTCGAGGGCGAGCGTACTCGCTGAGAAACACAGCGGCGGTAAGCCCAATGGGAAGGGCGAAGCATGCTGCGATGACTGTGACAAGCATCGTGCCGCACACGAGTGGCCAAATGCCAAAGTGTTTTTCGCCGCCGAGAAGTGGATTCCACTGGGCGCTGGTGCAGAACTCACAGAGTGAAACTTCGTCGAATCCGAAAAAGAGATAGGACTCTCTCGCGAGCACGGCGAGAATGGCGAAAGTGACGAAGACGGAAAAGAACGAGGCGCAGAAAAGTGCACTCCGAATCGCCCGCTCGCTCCAATCGCGGAAGCGGCGCGAGCGCGCGCGTCCGAAAGTCATCGGATCTCGGAATGGCGTTGGAGCAAGGGACACGAGTGAGGTGGAGTGTAAACGCGCCAGGCGACCTCTCGGTCACTTGGTCGCGATGGAGCTAGGACAGATAAGTGCTAGGGCGGCGCAAGCCGAACTTCCACTACTTGTAGATGGCGTCGAGTGCGCCGACGATCGAGTTGCCCTGTGCATCGGTGAACTGGGTTCCAACCTTGCGGGCAATCCAATTGGCATTCACCCGAGCGTAGATCGCCGCCGGGAATCTCACATATCCCACTTCCTCAGCATAGGTTCCGGCATTCGCGATGTAGAAGTCGACGAAAGCGGCGATCTCTGGCTTCGCCGCACTCTTCGCGCTCACATAGATGAAGAGCGGCCGACTGAACGGTGCGTAACTCCCGTTCTCAATGGTGATGAGCGAGGGGGCAACCGCATCGCCTTTGGGAGAGACGATCGGAACGGCGCGAATGGATGCCTTGTTCTCAAAATAGTAGGCGCATCCAAAGAACCCAATCGCGCCTTCGTCACCGGCGACGCCGCGAACAAGCACATTGTCGTCCTCCGACACGCTCGCATCGCTGCGCACCTTGCCGTCTTTGCCGAGCACGACTTCCTTGAAGTAGTCGAAGCTGCCCGAATCGGTCCCTGGCATGTAGGCCTTTAACGGTGTCGCTGGCCAATCGCTTCGCACATCCTTCCAGGTCTTCGCCGCGCTATCGGCGCTGAAGATGCGCTTCAGTTCTTCGACTGAAAGTTTGTCCGCGAAGGTGTTCTTCGGATGAACGACGATAGAGAGCCCATCGAAGGCAACCGGTACTTCGTGGAACTCGATACCAGCTTTCGCGCACGCATCGGACTCGGATTTCTTGATAGGTCTCGATGCATCACTGATGTCGATTTCTCCCGATTGGAATCGCTTGAATCCGCCACCGGTTCCGGAGATACCAACACTCGGCTGCACCCGCGGCGCGACCTTCCGGAACTCTTCGGCGACCGCTTCAGTGATGGGATACACCGTGCTCGATCCGTCGACTTTGATCGTGCCTTTCACTCGCTTGATCTCGGAGTCCTGCTGCGCTGCGACGAGCATTGGCAGGGAGCCGAGGAGGACGAGGGTGAACGGAATACGGAACAGGGGATGCATAGGTGGTTCTCGGAGTACTCTCGAAAGTTGCAAGGGACGATCTGCGACTCGCTCAATGTGCGTACCTTGACGCCGCTGTGTTTAGTTCGTGTTCAGATTCGATTGCATTGCGGGAATCTGCGTCGGAAACCAGATCCGGAAGGTGGATCCCTCTCCGACTTGGCTGTGTGCCTCAACCCGCCCGCCATGTGCCTGTGCGATGTGTTTGACGATCGCGAGCCCGAGCCCTGTCCCCCCAGTTTCACGGTGCCGTGCCCGATCCACACGGTAGAAGCGTTCGAAGATTCGCTCGAGGTGTCGCGAAGGAATGCCCGCGCCCCGATCAATGACCTCGATGCCCGCTTCGCCGTTACCCGTGATGCATCGCAGTGTGACCGTGGACTGCTCCGGCGCGTGCCGAATGGCGTTCGAGAGGAGATTCGTCACCGCTTGGATGGCGAGCGATTGATTCACGACGGCGCACACCTCGTGCTGCCCGAGGAGAGCGAGCGTCACCCTGCGAAGTTCAGCCGCATGCGCGAGGTCTTCCGCACATTCTCGCATGATCTCGAGGAGGGGCAGGGGCTTGGTGTCGAGGGCTGCGTGGCGCGCGGGGTCCTCAAGGAGTGAGAGCATGAGGATGTCCTCGACGATTGCGGAGAGTCGAGCGACATTGCGTTGCACAATGGCGAGGTAGCGCTCCGAACGGTCGAGATCCGTGCGACCGAGTTGTGCGAGCGTGTCGACGAATCCACGAATTGTGGTGATCGGCGTGCGAAGTTCATGGCTGACATTTGCAGCGAACTCGCTTCGCATGGTTTCGAGTTTGCGCGCACGCGTGATATCCACCAGACTCAGGACGATGCCCGCGCGTCCTTCAGGCATCTCGAGCGGTTCGCTCGACGCCGCAAACATCATCGTGTCTTGCGCGCCATCCTGTCCGGGCAACTCAAGTTGCGCCGCGGCTCTCCCGCCGGTCGCGAGTGCTTCGTCAACGAATGCGTTCAGCGCGGGCGCGCGGACAACTTCTTGTAGGAGCCTGCCGCGCGACCGTGCTTCCGCCGAGCCGAGGAGACGTTCCGCGGCTGGATTGACTCGCAGCACGCGTTGCTGCACATCCAAGGCGATGACGGCAATAGAGGTTGCGCGAAGCGTCGTGTCCATCTCTTCGACTTGAGAGAGCGCGATGGCGGCGCGTCGTTGGGATTCACGAATCTCTCGGAGGATGGCGTGTTGAAGATCGTGGATCGCACCGACGCCGACTTCGAGTGCCTCAAGCTCCCCCCGATCAAGCGCGCTTCGCAGTCGCGAGAGTTGTCGCTGCTTCACAAATGCGTACGCCGCGCACGAGACCGCGACGAGCACTGCGACGAACCACCCGAGCGAAGATTCGGCGAGAATGTGCGCGCTTACTCCGTGCATTCTGCGTCAGCGTATCGCGGCGTGTTGCGTGCCGCTCCTCCAATCACTGCTCATCCGAGCGCGTTTCGGCGAATCGATATCCGACGCCACGGACGGTTTCCACGCAGTCCGCGAGGTGCAGGAGCTTGCGCCGGAGCGCGGTGACGTGAACATCCACAGTGCGGGTTGAGAGCGCCGTGTGCTTACCATGGACCGAGGAGATGATCTGATGGCGAGTCCGTACGAATCCCTTTCGACTCGCGAGGTACTGCAGAATTCCAAACTCCGTGAGTGTGAGGTCGACCTTACTGCCATCGACGAGGATTTCGTGTCGATCGGCATCGACTACGAGTGCGCCCCCGAGAAGGCGCAGGCGATCGCCTTGCTCCTTCGGAACTTCCTCGGTGTTGCGCCGCAGCACACTCTTGAGCCTCGCCATCAACACTCGAGGGCTAAACGGCTTCGTCACATAGTCATCCGCTCCGAGTTCAAGTCCCGCGACGATGTCAGATTCCTCGCCCTTGGCAGTCACTATGACGATCGGAATGTTTCGAGTTTCGTCGCATTGCTTGAGTCGCCGGCACACTTCAAGTCCGCCGAGGTCGGGCAGCATGAGGTCAAGCACGAGAAGGTCGGGGGGCTGTCGGCGAATCGCGTCAAGCGCGAGTTTTCCGCTGGGGCAGATGCGCGCATGCATGCCTTCGCGTTGCGCGTGAAACTCGAGGAGTTCCGCAATCTCCGCTTCATCCTCGACGATCAATATTTCTGGTGTGGCGCGTGTCATGGTCGGTGCTTGAATCGAGGTCTTCTCGGAGTCCATCGAAGGCGGGGCAGGGTAGGCCTCTCTCGTTTGCGCGCGTCGATCGTGTGGAGATCTCGGCAACGCGCGTTCACGCATCACGGTTGCACGGGCTCGGCTTGGTCTGGAAGTTGTAGGGCATCGATACACGCGCTGTCGAGGACTCGGGAGCGACGACCGACGATCTCTTCGACGCAATAGGACACGCCGTCGTCGGCGAGTGCGCCGAGCACTGCCATGCCGGCAGCCTCGCGCATGCCGACGGGCACGCCGTGCGAATCCATCGTGTCGGTCGTCGTTCCTACTCGCGCGCACTGCATCGCCCGTACGAGCGCTTGATGTCGAGTGGAACCGCCCGCGAGAAGGAGTGTGTCTTCGTCGCGCAAGCCAGCTTCTCGAAGCGTCGAAAGGATCAATCGCGCGATCGCTTCCGTGACGGTACGGCATGCATCCTGTGGCGAGAGATGCGCAGTCATTTGGACAGTTCGCGCTGACTCATCGCCGGTTCCGAGTGATCGCCGCGCGCTGATGCCTGCTTGCGGTGGAGCGCGCATCGCACGAAGCATTGCGTCGAGCGCGGTTTCGTTGCACGCACCCGCGAGCGCCGCGTTCCCGTTCTCATCGAAGTTTCTGCCAAGTCGATCTCTCGCGACGCGATTGAGCAGGTGGTTACACGCACAGACATCAAAGCCGCGCACGCGAGGGAGAGAGGGCGCGAGCGCGCGTGGCGTGTCGGGCGCGAGGAGCGTCGCGTTGGCGAATCCACCAAGATTGAGTACGGCGGTTTGCTTCGCGCGGCCTCCGAAGAGGAAGTGATCGGCCAGCGGCGTGATGGGTGCGCCTTCGCCACCCGAGGCGAGATTGGCAGCGCGAAGATCAAAGCGGACACGGCACTGGAGTGAACATGCGACCGGCCATGGGTTGATGAGTTGCCAGGACAGCGGAGGCGCGTGAAAAACGGTTTGCCCGTGCAGCACGATGAGGTCGGGTGTGAGGCCTTCGCGGGCGCAGAGTGATTGAATGGCCGTTGCATGCGCCTGCCCGAAGTGCTGCGAAAGTCCCGCGAATTCTCTTGCGGACATGGAGCACTGCTCCGCTGCGCGCCGCAAGTTGTCGACGAGGTTGCCCAGCGAATGCGAAACTCCTGCGAGGAACTGCACGCGCAGGGCGGCGCCATGTTCATTCACGCGGACAGCGGCGACATCGATGTCTCCGTCGAGGCTCGTTCCGGTCATCGTGCCGATGACGATGCGAGCTTTTTTGAGCGGGGGCACAGGGCGAGTCATGCCTGCATGGTGCGGCATTCATGCAATGCCCGCAAACGCATGATTCACTGCAAGGGAGGGGCGCGCATGTGCCGATACACTTCCTCTCTATGGTCAAGCGCATTCTCGTGACCGGCGGCGCCGGATTTCTCGGCTCGCATCTTTGCGATCGCCTCGTTGCGTCGGGGCACGATGTCATCTGTCTCGACAACCTGTTCACTAGCCAAAAATCGAACATTGAGCACTTGCTCGGACTCAAGAATTTCGAGTTCATCCGGCACGATGTGACTGAACCGATCATGCTTGAGGTCGACGAGATCTACAATCTCGCCTGCCCAGCGGCGCCGGGGCACTATCAGTACAACCCGATCAAGACGATGAAGACCAGCGTCCTCGGCGCGATCAACATGCTCGGTCTTGCCAAGCGTGTGCGCGCGAAGATTTTTCACGCATCGACAAGCGAGGTGTATGGCGATCCTGATGTGCATCCCCAGCCGGAGAGTTATCGAGGGAATGTGAATCCGATCGGTCCGCGCGCCTGTTATGACGAGGGAAAGCGCGCCGCGGAAACGCTTTTCTTTGATTACAACCGGCAGAACGGTCTCGATATTCGAGTCGTTCGAATCTTCAATACCTACGGCCCGCGTATGCACCCGTTCGATGGGCGCGTGGTGAGCAATTTCATTCGGCAAGCGCTGCTTGGTGAAGCGATCACCATCTATGGGGAGGGGACGCAAACGCGTTCTTTCTGTTACCGCGACGATCTCATTGATGGTTTCCTGAAATTCATGGAAGCCCCCAAGGGCGTGATTGGCCCAATCAATCTTGGGAACCCAACGGAGTTCACGATTCTTCAGCTGGCGGAACTAGTGGTGGAGTTGTCTGGGAGCAAATCGAAGATTGTTCGTGCGCGCCCGCTCCCCCAAGATGATCCACTGCAGCGTCGACCCGACATCACGCTCGCGAAATCAGTGCTCGGCTGGGAACCAGTGATACCGCTCCGAGATGGGCTTGCCCGCACGATCGAGTATTTTCGTTCGGTCGACATCTCGCGGTTCCGCGCGCCGACGCCGAACTACTGATCGATACGCAACCACAATCTCAGTAAGCATTTAGCCGCCAATCGGTGGCGGCCATTTGTGACTTGTCCGTGCATGGCGCACGCCGGGGAGCACGGATTGCGAAATTTTGTTCGGCTTTTTGTAGGGGTTGTCACATGGGACGGGACGATGTGGTACTATCCAAACATCAACCGAACAAAAAGAAGGTTGATGTTCGGTATGTTGGTTCGTTAGTGCACCGCTGCCGTTGAGCGATTCATGCGGGGAAAACGCCATGGAGGTGTTTCGAAGCCTGAAGTTCAATGGGTGCCTCCGCCGTTCGAGGCACGCGAGGGTCTCCGAGTGTGCTGGTCACCTCGGGCGGCCAGGATTTGCTGGGGTTCGAACTTGAGGCAGTCAGCCGGTCAGTCAGTCATTC
>SXUJ01000143.1 GCA_005790565.1 Planctomycetia bacterium | reverse complement strand
TTCGACCCAACCTCTCCCGATCGAGCGCGCCCGCGAGTCCGAAGAGTTCTCGCGCGAGTTGCCGCTCGGCATCGCTCTGCGCAGCGTCGACGACCTCCTCACCGAGCAGGAAATAGTCCATCGGACGAGTCGGATCGAGGGCCCGAAGTCGTGCGTCCCACTTCGACGTGGGCCGCTCTGACGGCGGAGCCGCTGGTACTAGCTGCGTCTGCGCGTTCAGGCTTGGAGCAAGCACGACACCAAGCGCGACCGCAAGAACCGCTTCGCATAGCCATGAACATCGCGTCACGCTGCATCCTCCCGATCCACTGCCTCAGACTCAACATTGACCATCGACACGCGCGCGAGCGCGCACAGCGTGATCGCAAGTTGCGCCGATGCGCTCTGCGCTTGACTTCGCGCAAGCATCGTTTCCGCAAGAATCTCGCGAAGCGCGGAGATCGACTGCGGTCGGCGCGCCGCTTCGATTGCCGTCGCGTGCTCAAGCAATGAAGCCGCATCCGCAACCGCGCGTTGCATTGCTCCATCCGCAAGGCCGCGTCGTGCGATCCGCAGTCGGTCGAGTTCTCCAGGCGAAGCAGGAAACGGCTCAGAGAGGAATCGTTCTTCGGCATTGGCGCGCAACGCGGTGGCCAACATGGCAATGGAGGTATCCATGCTCGGCGCAAGATCCGTGGGCGCGGAGTTTGGGGCGTACTGCGCGGTCAAGCTCACGGCACTCGCCGCCACTCGCGCCGCGAGTCGATCCACCGCCGCCTCGCGGCTCGACTCGAGCGAGAGGATGCGATCCACGAGCGCCGCGCGCGCAATTGGTATCCAGTCGCGTCCAGTGAATTCACGATTCAACAACGCCGCCAGAAAGCCCGCGAATTCCTCACGGGGCTTCGACTCCGTCAGCGCGTCAAGCACCGCGAGCAGCACGGTTCTTCCGCTCGCGAACTTGTCCGCGATTGCGCCCTGCGCCTCTCGGCGAATGTCCGCCGCGTTTCCTTGGAAGGATTCGCGCGCGAGGACCTCCGCGTCGCGTGGTCCAAGATCGCCCGCCGCAGGAAGCGCGCGAAGCGAGGCGATGAGCCTCTGCCGCGATTCGGCATTCAGACCTGGTTGCGCGAACTCTGTTGCCCACTCGCCATCCTTGATGCCCGACGGCCGCAATCCGCCGTCGCCCGAAAACGGCGCTTCCAATGCACTTCGATCAAACTTGAGCGCATCGGTGGCGCTTTCGAGCGCCGCATTCGCCTGCGTGGATTTCCCCGCCTCAAGAAGTCGAACCGCGAGCACGGATTGCAATGCGCCGTTCGCGATGGCGAGCGCTTCGATGTCATCCTGCGGCCTTGCGGCATGTGCTGAGAGTTCTGTGTTGGTGCTTCGCAGCAATTCCACAGTGACGCCTGCAAACGCGAGCATCTCTCCCTCGACACCACCGACCGACTTTGGCCATGCCGCAAGAATCCGCTGCAGTGCCGCATCGCGCCGGTTCACATTCGCGTCCACCGGAAGCACCATTTCAGGAGAAAACCATCCGATGCGATGATTGCGGTCGAGCATGCTCGTGAGCACCCACAATCGCGTCGCAAGAATCGAAGGGTTTGCAAACCACGCGCCAAACGCCGTACGCGCTTGATCACCACTCACACCACGGTTCGACCAATCAATATCCGTCATGAGTCGGCCGAGCGCATCACTCGCGGTGTTCTGCAAGTCAATCGGTGCCGCGCTATGTAAGAGCGCTTCCATCGCTGCGAGCCGCGCCGCCTCACGGAGCTTCGCAGTCGAACCCGCTGCGTCGACCGCTTCAAGCCAGCGGGACCAATCATCAAGGGTGACTGATGCACTGCCTGAGTCCGTTCCATCCGCGAGCGCGACTGCATCACGGGTGAGACTGGAGATAGCGGCGACTCCAAATCGATTGCTTCCTGCATTCGCCAAGCTCGTGATGCCCTCGCGACGCAACGACTCGCGCGCCGCGGCTGCAACTTCGCCACCTACTTCCGGATCACCCAACAGTTCTGCCGTCAATCCCGCGGCGAACGCTGCCTGCCAGACTTCTTTCCACAGTGGCACGCGATCTGCGCCGGCCGAGGACGCCGGAATTCCGTGCAACGCCAGCAACAGCGCACGCGCACTCTCATCCCCGTGGACTGCGCGCGCGAGCTGCACCACGCCCGTGACGAACTCGGCGCGAAATGCACCCGAAACCGCCCACGACTCGCCAGCCAAGCGTGCGCAACTTGCGAGTTCAGCGGCGTTGGAGCCTTCGAGGCGACCTCGATTGGTTTTCAACTTGCGCGCAAGTTCATCGAGCGATGTAAGAAAGTCCGGCCACTGATTGGAGAGGAGTAGGGTTTGCGCGGGCGTGGGACTCGACGCAAATCCTGGCGCGCGTGCGAATTTGGCGGGCGCTGCGAGGGCCTCGATGTTGGTATCCGGAGGCGAGAACTTCTGCGCAAGATCCGCTGCGGTTCTCTCGCGCTGCGTGGACGCGGATTCTGCAAGCACTCGCGGCGTTGGGGCGATGATCATCTCTTCCTGCGTCGTGGCGCCACGCACGATCATCCAAACAATCGCGAGCGTGATTCCCACGGCAACCGTTCCAAAAAATGCGGTCAGCCGCAACGCAGACCATGGCGAACGGCCACGCATTTCGTCACCAATCGAACTGGTGATGCGATCCACTGCTGCTTCCGCCGCGCTTGCCTTGCGCACATGATGCGCGTGGAGTTGTTCGGCAGAAACACCGACCGAACCGAGATCCTTGCGGAGCGCGGCAGCGCCGCCGTCCCGCATAAACTTCGCGAGCCCCGCCACCACGAGGTGCAAGCCCTCACTGCTCACGCCATGTTCGGCACTGAGTGCGGCAAGTTGCGCAGCGGTCCTCGGATTCCAGCCGCCGCCCGCGACGAGAATCGTCAACACGACGCGGTCGAACTCCGTCAATTGCTCCTCGGTCACTCCACCCCTCGGTCGCACGGGCGTGTGGGCGAGCGATCCTTGCGGCGAAGGCGCCTCGATGCGCTGTTTCGCAAGCGGGTGTACGGGCGCGGCACTCGGTTCGCCCACGAGCGAAATCTCGAGCTCCAGTTCGCGCGCGAGTGCTTCTAAGTGCCCGATCGCACGCGCGGCCTCGGGAGAATCCGACAGAGGATGGCTGCGCACCTTTTCGATCCGACGGGCAAGTGCCGCTTCCACTATGCCAAAGCTCAGCGTGCCCGCGCCGAGTCCCAAGACTCCTCGCGCGCTCTTGTCCTTCCCGATCGCGATGAACCGCTCGATAGAAGCAAGGCTCATGACGCCCCTCCCGCCACCGCGCCCTGCTTTTGCCTCGCCTCAACTTCTAACGCCTCAAACTTCGCCTTCCACGCCGGCGGTCCAAGATCGGGGTGCAATTTGCGGTGTTGCGCAAGCACCGCGAGACTACGCACGGGATCAATACGCAACAGCACACGAGCGAGGTCGTACTTCGCGCGAAACCACGGTTCCGTGCGGGAAGGCACCCCCGCAACGAGCGCCTTGAGTTGTTCGATCGCGACTTCATACTCTCCGCTTGATTCCGCGAAGAACGCTGCGCTTTGCAGCACCCCGGCCTCGCGAGTCCCTGCGCCAAGCAGTGCGAGCGCGATCTTGAGCCCCTGCTTCGCTTCCTCCGGCGATGCACTCGAGAGGACCATCTCGCGTCGCGCATCAAGCAGCGCACGAAGGACCGCTAGGTGTGCCGTGGACTTGACCGCCTTTTCGAGACCGCCGTCTCGCGCGATCAACGCATCCCCTGCGCGCACACTCGTCGCGACGAACGCGCTGCGACGGGGATCGTCCTTCGCCGTTGCGCGCCGCGCCAACTCCGCGCCACGCATCGCAAGACGAAGTGCAGCATCCGCCCACATCGGATCGGCGTCGGGTCTTTCGAACTCCGACAATCCGCTGTCCACCAACTCCCACTGATTCTGAGTGATGGCCAACTGCAAGCGTCGGTAAGCGAGTTCGAGGCGCGCCTCCGACAGTTCGAACTCCCCGCGCGCGATTGCCGCATCAATCGCGCCGAGAAGTTGCGAAGCGAGAGAGGTATCGGCGACCTCTGGCGACAGCGCAACTTCAAGCGCTTGGCGCGCAATGCCAACACTGCCCGACGGAAGTCCTTGCGCGCGGAGATCCTCTGGAAGGGTCATCAAGACGCCGATGTATCGGCGGCCAAGGATTGTCCGCTCAGGCACATCCTTGGAGGCACGGAAACTGCGGTAAAGCCCAGCAAGCGCCGCCCGTCGCGAAGTCTCGAATGATGGTTCTGTGCTCGGCACGGAGAGCAACTTCTCGATGTCGGCTGCATCGGGAAGAGGATCCGCTTGCACGCGCCGCACGAAGAGTTCAATGACGCGCATCGAGGCTGGAAATCGTCGGAGGAAACCCTCACTCATGGCGTCGATTTGTGCGTCGAGCGCTGTTCGCTCCGGACCTTGCACAGTGCGAGAAAGTTCATCAAGGCAGGCAATCGCGGCCCACGCTGCGTCTTCGCCTCGCTCCCCCGTCAGCGTGCTCGCCAGTTCGTCAAACGCGGCGGATGCGCCGCGAAGGTCGCGCGCCCCACGAAGGCAATACGCACGCATGAGGCGACACCCGTCGCGCGCATCCGGATACTGCTCCACATCCTTTGCTGCGAGCGCCGCGTCGAGGCTCTTGAGCGCGTCACGATGCACGCGCCCCGAGTTCTCACTCATCGCCGTGTCGACGCTTGTTCCACGCGATCTCGCACTCTCCATCGCGAGCACAAGTGCCTCATCGCACGCTCGCGCTGCATCGTAGAGCGAAAGCGACGCGACATACCGAGCGACGAATCCATCGCCTTCCACTCCTCGCCCATCAAACTGCTCCACGAGGTCTCGCACCTGCGCGAGTTCGCGCCGCGTGGCGAGATGCGCGATCGCCTCTTGCGCAAGACCGAGAGCCGCTCCTCCGTCTGCGCCCGCGATCACCGCACGAAGCCCACCCGCCGCAGCCACACGAAACCAAGCCGTTTCGACGGCGTGCTGGGCGCCGAGTGTCTTCAATATTCTCCTCGCCGCAACCCAGTCCTTCGCGCGGATGGCTGCGGCGAGACGCCACCCATCAAGGCGCGCTCGAATCCCCTCAAAGGCCTGCGGCACCTCCAGCAAGTTCAGCCACCTCGACGCTTCGCCAAAGCCCTGGGTTTCCGCCTTGGCGAGTCCGATTCCAAGGATCGTCGACGCGAAGGACTCCTCTGTGCGCAAGTCAAGGGAGACCTCACTCGGCTCAAGGCGACCACTGCGTGCGCCTGCAATCTCCATGAAGAGTTGTGAGGCGGCTTCGGACTCCGCGGTCGTCTCCCCGAGGAGTCCTTTGTAGAGCATCGCCCATGCGCGAAGAAAGCGACACTCCGTGGCGATTTGTTCGGCGCGCGTGATGTCTGACCGTGCGAGATCCTGCGTGAGTCCCACAAGTGAATCGATGCGTCGGTCAAGATCCTGCGCTCGCTTGAGCGACTGCGTTTGCAATGTCTCAAGCACTGGGAGCACCGCCGCGAGTTGCGCCATGGCGTGCGAAGTCGCGTCCGCCGGCAATCGCACGGCCGCCCGCATGTCCTCCGCGATTTCCGCCGCGGTGCGATATCGCGCGCGTGCGATGGCGAGGTCGAGGAGGTCCGACGCGAATCCCGATCGCTCCCGAAGCGCTCCCTCTGCGCGCGCGATGAGCGCGTCCCGCTCTGCGCCCCGGACCGAGAGATCGAGTAAGCGGGCGTAAGTCGCGACCAATCGCTCGCGCACCCGCTTGAGATCTTCGCCAGTCGAATCTCGAGCGATCAACTCCAGCCGGGTCGCGAGAAGCCCATCGAGGCCGCGCGCTTCAAGCCAATCAGCGACTTCGTCCGCGTGCGCAGGCGCGATGCAAAGTCCGAACACAACGCCCAGCAGGGCGGTGGTACGACGAAGAGTTGCATGCGCATGTCCGCTCATCTTGTTTCATTCAACGAAATGGCACGTAGGTCACATTCTTGTATCCGGCATCATGCGCGGCCTGCACCGCCGCAGCGGCAAATCCAAAGTCCACCCCATCTCGAACCCGCACGAAGAGGCTGTCGTCCGGATTCAACGCCCGCAGCGCCTCGGTGAGTGATGCCTTGTCGGCGTAGGTGGCACCACCCACGCGGTAGACCCGCTCGCCGTTTTCCTCAAGTACATCAACATTCTGCGGCTCAAGATCGGATCGCTTGTTACTCCCCTGTTGCGTTGCGAGCTGCGGATCAAGTTGCGCTTCGCGCGACGCCGCTGACTGCGTAAACAAGAAGTAACCCAAGAGCAGGAAAGTCGCATCAATCATCGCTGCGAGATTGATCTCCGGCTTGCGGTCACGCTCGCTTCCTGCTCGACGAAATCTCATTTCGATGCTCCCTCCGTCGCGACGCGCACGGCGACCACGCCGGCCTGCGAAAGGCGTTCGAGAACGCTGTTGAGGACATCGGTGCGTGCGCCACGATCTGCCCGAACGAGCGGTCGGAGCTTGGTCACGCCACCTTCCGTTTGCGCAGCCGCCTCGGCGACGAGTTCGCCAACGCGTTCGAGTGAAACTGCGTTCTCGTTCACGATGATGCTGCCATCGGCAAGCACATTCAGCACGACACCCGCCTGCTCGGTCGTGTTGACTTCGCGGCCTGGTTCCTTTGGCAGTGCCAACTCCGTGCGCGCTTGTTGGGCCGCTTGGCCAGTCACGAGAAAGAAGATAAGCAGTTGAAACACAATATCGATCAGTGGCGTCATGTCGACGACTGCGGCGCGAGAGCTGCTATTGCGAGGGAAAAAACGCATGCGAGAAACTTCTCTACGACCAGCGTTCAGACGCGCGCCAACTTGGTCTTGCTGCTGTTCTCGATGATCGCGACAACCTCTTCCATTTCCGCTGCCGCATCGCCTGCGAGACGATCGACGCGATTTCGGAAGAAGCTGTAGAGCGAAACGCAAGGGATCGCGACCACCAGACCTTGGAAGGTTGTGATGAGCGCAATCGCGATGTTGTACGCAAGCGCCTCATAGTAGGTCGAGTCATGCGCGGCGCTCGACGCAACCGTTTCGAATGCGCCAATCATG
Source organism: Planctomycetia bacterium (assembly GCA_005790565.1). GTDB lineage: Bacteria > Planctomycetota > Phycisphaerae > Phycisphaerales > SM1A02 > F1-140-MAGs142. Next base: position 26,118 of record SXUJ01000143.1, on the reverse strand, counting down.
CCCTGCACAGTCCCGAGCAGTCCAAGCAATGGACCGACGGAACCGATGACGCCAATCACATCCATCGTGCGATAGAGGCGTGCCGTCTGTTCCAATCCACTCTCTTCGAGGGCACTCTTCATTTCGAACGCGCCGAACGGCGACGCGATGAATCGCTTGAGGCCCGGCGCGAGGATGCGCAAAAAGTAGCAGTCGTTGGCCGGCAACTGCGCGTACTGCAATGCTTGCTCAAACTGCCCGCGCGCAAGCAACTCCTTGACGGCGTTGATGCGATCTCTTGGTAGTTGCACGCTTGCGCGAATCTGCACGAAATGAATGATCACGAACGCGAGCGCCACGATCGAGAGGAGCACGATGATGTAGCCAATGACTCCACCGCCCGTGATGAACTTGAGCGCGGAACTACTCGTGTTCGAAGGGCTGGTGGAACTTGCGGCTGCTTGGAGGAGAAAATGCGTCATGGAGTTTCGTTACCTTTCAATCGAGAACCGTCTGAGGGTGCAGCCGCAACCTGTGCCGCGGCGTGCGCCTTCGATGAACTTTGCGCTGCACCAAGGATGGGCACGCTCAAATCGTTTTCCGCATGGATCCGTTCGATGATCGCTGCGCTCTTCGAATCACCCCGCGCCCGGCACGCGGCCGCAGCCTCGGAGAGCGCGAGTCGACCGAGTGCAGATTCGCCTTCGATGACCGCAGCCGTGAGCAGTTCAAGGACGCCGATCTCCTGTGCCGTAGGAGCAGTTTGTGCCACAAGAGAGCGCCCGAGCACCATCGAACTCCATGCGAGGAGAAAGCGAGGCGCCTCGCCCCCGCCGGCTTTGCACGCGAGCGCGAAGAAACCCTCGGCAAGGCGCGCGCGGTCGCGTTCCGTTTCCGCCAGCGCTAGTTCTTCCAAGCTCGCGAGCAATTGTTCCGCGACTGAGGCGCCAGCCGTGGGCTGCACATGCTCGGGCGCACCTCGAAGGAGTCGTGCGAATCGATCGACGGTCGACGGTCCTCCCGCCACCGCACCAACCCGCGTCTCAAGAACCTGCGCCGCGCGAGCGGCGATTTCTGGTGTTGCAAAGGGTGCGATCTCGCGCGAAAAGAGCGTGCCTGCATCAAGGATGGGGCCGAGGGAAGAAAACGGAGGCGCCAACGGCGCGCGTCCTGCCGCATGCATCGCAACCATATGGATCCACGGCTCAAGGGCGCCTACCGAATCGCCTCGCGCAAGCGCGCAACGCAAGAGTCCTTCCGCGGCGAGGTATCCAAGTTCGTGCTGACGGGGTTCGCGCAAAGATCGCCACGCTTCGTGCAAGAGCGGCTCCGCAAGTTCATAGTCGCCGCGCAAGACCCTTGTTCGCGCACGCCAGAGCAACTCGCCGAGTTTCAATTGCGCGTCGATGCTCTCGGGCGCCGTCGAACCGGAAACCGTCCGGACTTGATCCCATGAAGCAACCTGATCGATCCCGTCTGCGCCCTTCACTCGAATGCCAGAGTCGTCAACGACCGCGCTCGCGCCCTCAAACACCGTGCCACCATCGCGTAAGGCAACCCGTACATCCGCGGCCGCCATCGGCGCGCACGCGTAGATCACACTGATTGCAGTGTGCGCGCACAGCGAGATTTGCGAAGAGCGAAAGTCAAACATAAAGCATGATCATGGCGATGCGGGGATTGTGATGCGAACGCCTCCGGTCACCGGGACGAAGCGAAAAACACCTTCGTTTTCGCGGGCAATCTGTTCGAGCCCCGCTCGACCGGTCTCCGATCCAAAGCAGATCGTGTTGATGATCGAGGCGCGACGCTGCTTATGGTTGAGACGAGTGATCTCGGCCGTCCCATCACCCGGAATCTCGCCGTCTGTCAGAAAGAAGATGACATCGGGCGACGCAGGAAGTTCATACACCCGTTCGAACGAGGTCATCGGATAGGTTCCGCCTCCCGGAGATTGCTCTTCGATCCACTTCTTCATGCGAAGGATGTTGCCCTTCGACGCACGAATCCAACTCTCCTCCCAATCCGGAATGCGCTTGTCATCGGAGTAGAGCACGACATAAAAACTCGTAAAATCAGGGAGCGCAGCAATCGATCGCTTCAGTTCGTTCATGGCAACCACGAATCGGTCGTCCATTTGCATGGAGCCGGAGACATCGACGATAAACGCGAATCTCGTCCCGCGGCCACCCACGCCAAAGAAACTCGTCCCCCCGCCGCCTCGACCACTTCCGACGCCGATCCCTTGACCGGCACCACCAGGACCAACGATGCCCCCCGGTCCTGGCGCTTGCGTCATGCCGAAGCTGTCTTGCGTTGGATCAGCACTTGCGAGTTCGGAACTCAGCGCCGGAATCTCATCGGGATCGGGCATGATCTCGCCCGCGGCGAGCGGGGAAGGATCAGGTAATTCAACCTGCTCGTCCGGCGTGATCGCTTCTTGCGCATCGGCAAGGTTCATTTCGACCGGGGTTTCAAATCGCCGCGCATCGACTGCCGGCTGCCGATACCACCAAAGCGAGAGCATCACACAAATGTGGAGCGTGAGCGAGATCGCGAACGCGAACAGCAGGAGATGCAACCAGTACTCGCGGCTGTACCGTTTGTGATCACCCAATGCGCGGATGTTTTGCGCTCTCGCGTGCGACTGAGCCATCGCGGAAGCAGCACCAGTATCGCGGGTTGGACTTGCCGGACCGAGCATGAAGTTCCTGCTGAATTTGCGCGACACGGACCCCGTCGGGGTACTCTCGTCAGTTTCTACGAGATCGCCCACGCTGTGCGCGCAGCCTCCATGCAAAAAAACTAGATTTCGCAGAGAATACGACGCCACCGCGCCCCTTCGCTCCGACGAGTTCTCCCTATGCCGATGAGCCGCCCCAAGAACCGCATCCTCCTCAAGATCTCTGGCGAGAGTCTCGCGCAACCTGGCCAACTCGGCATCAGCACGGAGGAGTTGACAGTCATCGCGAAAGAAATCTATGCCGCAGCGGAACTCGGGGGTGAAATCGCCGTCGTCGTCGGGGGTGGAAACATCGTTCGAGGCGCGAAGCTTGCCGCCAGCGGCATCATTCATCAATCGACCGCTGACTACATGGGCATGCTCGCGACCGTGATGAATGGAATGGCACTGAAGGAAGTGATCGAAGAACTCGGACGGCCAGCGAGAGTGATGAGCGCGATCAATGTTCCATCCGTCGCAGAACCGTTCATTCGTGCGCGCGCCGTCCGGCACCTCGAGAAGGGGCGCGTTGTCGTGCTCGTGGCGGGCACTGGCAATCCCTTCTTTACGACTGACACTTGTGCATCTCTCCGCGCGATTGAACTCAACGCGAGCATGCTATTGAAGGCGACCAAAGTCGACGGCATTTACTCGGCAGACCCCAAGGTGAATCCGCAAGCAACTCGATTCGATCGCTTGACCTTTGCGTCGGCGATCGAGCAGAAACTTGGGGTCATGGATCTCACCGCGCTCACGATGTGCATGGAACACGACCTTCCCGTTTGCGTCTTTGATTACCGCGTTGCGGGGAACATCAAGCGGGTTGTGAGCGGTGAACGCATCGGAACCCTCGTCACGAAGTCCTGAACACACCACGACTTCCTACTGCAGCGCTGGGGTCTCGCGCGACAGCATCCGCGACGGCGCGGTCTCCTCCTCCTCCTCATGGACATCGACACTCTCATCCTTGAAACCGACGACCGCATGCAAAAAACCACGGACTACCTGCAGAAGGAACTCCGCGGCATGCGCACTGGTCGCGCGACCGTTGCGCTGCTTGAGTATGTGAAGGTGGACTACTACGGATCGCACACTGACCTCCGCGAGCTCGCCATGATCAATGTCGCCGACGCGACCCAACTCATGGTGAAACCATTCGACCCGGGTTGTAAGACCGAAGTCGTAAAGGCGATTGAGGCGGCAGGAGTAGGAGCGCGGGCGCAGGTGGAAGGCAATGCGATTCGAGTGAGCGTCCCCGCGCCATCCTCCGACCGCCGCAAGCAACTCGTGGTGCAGGTCAAGAAGCTTGCAGAGGAGTCAAAGGTCGCGATTCGCAACGAGCGCCGCGACTGCAACAAGGCCATTGAACATCTCGTCGCCGATAAGAAGAATGCGATCCCCGAAGACGCTGCGAAGAAGTCCAAGGAGGAGATCGACGAGATGACGAAGAAGTACTGCGAACGCGTGGACGAGCTTGCCGAGAAAAAGGTGACCGAGATTGAGGAAGTCTGAGCGGTCGCCACCGGCTGCCGTGAGCCTCCATCCTCCTACCCCTTGTGCTCGCCTGCGCGATGCATCGTCGAACCTCGAATCGCCAACGAAACCTCAGCGCGGCGATTCCCTACACCTGTCATCACGCCATTACCCGCTGGTGACGCCGGAGTTCCTATGTTGCACGAATCGTTCCGCATCCTTCCGACTCGCCTCTTCGGCCGAAGGAGCTTGATCACGCGGGCGTCCGCGATGTTGGGCACTGCCCTTGCCACCCTTCCAGCGACCGCTCTCGCGCAGGGTGGGAAGAGCAACGCAGTCATTATCGAGTCGGACAATACGATTCTCACAACTAGTTGCGCGGCGACACCGATCGTTGGCGTCCTCACAGATTTCGATGGCAACGGCGTCGTCCAAATCCAGGGCGACCCTGAGGGAAGGCCAATCACCGTCGATTTCGGCGGCGGCACACTGCTCGGGAGCGCCCTCCCAAGCGACCGCCTGTCTGGCATTGGGATCGTTGTCACTGGGAAGAATGTGACGCTCCGCAACGGCAGAGTGAAGGGCTTCAAGATTGGAATCCAGGGCAGTGCTTGTGATGGGCTCGTTCTCGAAGACTTCGACACAAGCGACAACTACGCGCAAGTCCTGCAATCCAAACCGTGGAAAGAACACGGTGCCGACTGGCTGTTCCCGCATCAGAATGATGCTGGAGAGTGGGCCAATCAACACGGCGCGGGCGTGTCCATCTCCAACGCAAACGGGGTAACGATCCGCCGCGTCACGAACCATCGCACGCAGAACGGTTTGCTGCTTTCTCGCGTGAATGACTCAAAGATCTACGACAACGACTGCTCCTTCCTCTCGGGGTGGGGGCTCGCGCTTTGGCGCTCGAATCGGAATCAAATCGCGCGCAATAGCTTTGACTTCTGCATTCGAGGCTACTCCAATGCGGTCTACGCGCGCGGTCAAGACTCCGCGGGAATCCTCATGTTTGAGCAGTGCTCGGACAATGTCATTGCACTGAATAGTTGCACTCACTCGGGCGATGGCATCTTCGCGTTTGCTGGTCGCGAGGCGCTGGGCGAGGCTCCGCCCCCCGCAACCAACGAAGACAGCGACCCGCTTGCGTGGTATCGCGGACGAGGTTGCAACGACAATCGCATCGTCGCAAACGACCTCTCGTTCGCGTCGGCGCACGGCCTTGAACTGACTTTTAGTTTCGGGAATCAGATCCTCCGAAACCGCTTCGAAGGCAATGGTTTCTGCGGAATCTGGGGCGGCTACTCTCGCAACACACTTGTGGCATCAAACACCTTTGAGGGAAACGGGGGCGCGGGTCATGGCCGCGAACGCGGCGGAATTGCCATGGAGCATGCGCAAGGTGCCCATATTGAGGACAACCAATTCTCACTCGATCCACAAGGCATCGCGATTTGGATGGACGACGATGCGACGCTCGCCAAGCTGCCCTGGACCAGAGCAAATGGAAGCGAGGCGAAGGGCAATCGCATTCAGTCCAACGCATTCACGAAGGAGGATGCGGCAATCGTGCTGATTGGCGCGACCGATACCGTGCTCGATAGCAATCGATTCAGAGAGTGCGCTGTGGAAATCGTTGAGGAGCAAGCGTCGCAGACGCAACAGCACGACAAGGGACTCGCGTCCATCGCGCCTCCGACCACCGAGGTTGACGCGCTCCTCGCGAGTCTCCCTGGTGAGCGCAAGGCCGTTGGGCTTCGCGATGCACTGCGCGGCCGTGATCGCATCGTCATGCTCGAACGCGGTCCCTACGCATGGGATCGCCCGATCATCGTCCGATTGAATCAGTCGCAGAGTCGCGCGCAATATGGACTGCACGGATTTCCCAAGATGGTCGGCGCCGATGTCCTCGGCCGAGGACCGCTGTTTATCGGTATGGCTCGCGACGATCGCGGCGCGGAAGTCGCGGCTGATCCCGTCGGATTCGTCACGCCCTACCTTGTGCAGATTCGCGCGGTGAACAAGGTCAAGGTTCGTTATCTCGACCTCCTCGCCCCCGCAGAATGGCGGACCAAATTCTTCGCGCTGCAAGGCGCGAATGGCAGCGTGGATCCGGCAAAGGACGGGGCTGCGTTTGACGCCCTCGCCGATGCGCAAGAGCTTGAGTTTGTGCTCCGTGAGTTACTGTTCGAATACGGCGCCCGTGCGCCGCAATCCGCCGTCAATGACCCAGATGTGCAGAAGCTCACGCTGCCGGTCGATGGCTTTGGCATGACTGCCGAGACGACGCTTCACTTCATTCCAGGCAAGTACCGGATCCACCTCGAAACCTGTGATGCAGCCCGCGTTCGCTTCGATGGACGCGTCGTGCTCGACCACTTCCAACGAGCGGGCGAAAGCGGCATCACCGACGACGCCTTTGCGTTCGAAATCACCGAAGAACGCGACATTCCAATCAAGGTCGAGCACTTTGATGCTGCAGGCGACGCCCACCTGCGTGTTTACTTCGAGGCCATCGATCCGATCATCAAGGGTTAGCCGCACTCAACGAGGACTCCCGATGCAGTGTCCTGCTTGCAAGGAAGACGATGACAAGGTGATTGACAGTCGACCGTCGGATGACGGCACGGCGGTTCGTCGTCGTCGGGAGTGCAATCGCTGCGCGAAACGGTTTACAACCTACGAGCGCCTCGAACGGACTGCGCGCCTCATGGTCGTGAAGCGAGATGGAGCGTGCGTCCCCTTCGAGATCGAGAACATCATGCGCGGCATTCAGGCAGCGTGCGGCAAACGACCCGTTTCAGAGGCGGCGAAGTTGCATCTCGCGCAGGAAGTCGATGATGAGCTGCACGCGGAGTTTGATCGCGAAGTGAGAAGCGATGAAGTCGGCAAGCGAGTGGCGATGAAGCTCCGCGCCCTCGACAAGATTGCGTATGTGCGATTCGCGAGCGAGTATCACGGCTTCCGAAGCCTTGAGGAATTCGCCGACGAAATCAGGCATTTGCTCGACGAGCCGCCGGAACTTCCCAATCAACGACCGCTGTTCTAGGCTCCCGCCACGATGGGGACGCCTATACACTTGCCCCCCCCATGGTGCGCATTACTCTCAAAGACGGAACCACGAAAGAATTCGAAACGGCCCCGACCGCGGGTGAAGTGGCAGCGTCCATTGGCGCCGGTCTCGCAAAGGCAGCGCTTGGCGCGAAGGTGAATGGGGAACTCGTTGACCTGACGCATCGCATCCACGCTGACAGCGCACTTGAAATCGTGACTCCGAAGAATCGTGACGGCACCGTGAGCGCTGAGTCGTTGTATCTCCTGCGCCACTCCTGCGCGCATGTGATGGCCGAGGCGATCACGCGACTCTTCCCAGGTGTGCAGTTGGTCTACGGTCCGCCACTCGAGACAAATTTTTACTACGACATGGCGTTCCCTGACGGAATGATCATGTCGACGGATGACTTCGCTCGCGTCGAAGCAGAAATGGGCAGGATCATCGAAGAAAACCGCGCCTTTACACGAGTCAATCTGCCGATCGCGGAGGGGCTTGCCAAACTCACGCGGGAGGGGTCAAAGTACAAACTCGACAACGCGCAGCGCGCGGTCGAGGCCGGTTCGGCGGAACTCTCGTGGTACGCCACCGGAGTTCCGGGAAAGGACTGGGAGGATCTCTGCCGGGGACCTCACCTTCCCGCGACTGGAAGGATCGGTGCCTTCAAGGTGCTCTCGCTGGCGTCAAGCTATTGGAAGGGCGACGAGAAGTCCGATCGCCTGACGCGCGTCTACGGCACCGCGTTTGCAACGAAGGAGGAACTCGCGGCGTTCACCAAGCAGTCCGAGGAGGCCAAGAAGCGCGACCACCGGGTGCTCGGAAAGCAGTTGAAGCTCTTTCACATCGACGAAATGGTTGGTCAAGGGCTGGTGCTTTGGACGCCCAACGGTGGCATCGTTCGCAACGAGTTGCAGTCCTTCATTGGCAGCGAACTGCGCCGACAGGGCTATTTTCAGGTGTTTACGCCGCACATCGGCAAGCTTGAGCTTTATCGCACGAGTGGCCACTTCCCCTACTACCGCGAGAGCCAGTATCCGCCCATCATCGAACATGATGCGATGGCGAAGCTCGCCGAGGAAGGCTGCACCTGTGGCGAGCTCTCCAATCGCATGGCCGCAGGCGAAATCGATGGCTACATGCTGAAGCCAATGAACTGCCCGCACCACATTCGCATCTACGCGAGTGAACCTCGGAGCTATCGCGATCTCCCCGTGCGACTCGCCGAGTTCGGCACCGTCTATCGTTGGGAACAGTCTGGCGAAATCGGCGGCATGACTCGCGTCCGCGGATTCACGCAGGATGACGCGCACCTCTTTGTTCGCGAAGACCAAATCGACGAGGAAGTCTTGGGATGCCTCTCGATCGTCAAACTCATCTTTGCCACGCTCGGCATCGAGGAGTATCGCGTGCGCGTGGGCCTACGCGATCCGGATAGCCAGAAGTATGTTGGGGAGAGCGCGAATTGGGATAAGGCGGAGGCCGCGTGCCGAAATGCTGCTGCTACGCTCGGCGTTCCCTACAGTGAAGAGCCAGGGGAAGCCGCGTTCTACGGGCCGAAAATCGACTTTGTGGTGAAGGATGTCATCGGCCGAAGTTGGCAACTCGGAACGGTGCAAGTGGATTACAACTTGCCGATTCGATTCGACCTAAGTTATGTGGGCGCGGACAACAAGTCGCATCGCCCCGTGATGATTCATCGCGCACCCTTTGGCTCGATGGAGCGATTTGTCGGTGTGTTGATTGAGCACTTTGCGGGCGCGTTCCCGCTCTGGCTCTCTCCGGAACAAGTTCGTGTGCTCCCAATCTCGGAGAAGAGCGCTGACTATGCGAACGAGTTACTCGCGGCGCTGAAGTCGAGGGGGATCCGTGCGAGCGTCGATCACGCCAACGATCGGGTGCAAGCCAAGATCAAAGTCGCGGCAGACGCGAAGATCCCCTACATGGCCGTCGTCGGGCCGCGAGATGCTGAGAATCGCGTGGTCAGTGTCCGTGCGCGAGGCGTCGAAGCGAATCTTGGTGAAATGCCTTTCAGTGCATTCGTCGATGGCATTGCGAGGGAGTTCGAACAGCGACTTCTCAGTGGCGCGTCGGGCACAGTGCAGTCGGCGTTGAGCAAAGCTCCCTCGTGAAGGGCTGCTTCGGCGAGGGCGAACCGCACACCGGCTCTCCATTGCGTCTCCTGACACAAGCCGCCGCTTCAGTGCGCTGAGTCCGCTTCAATGCACAGGTCGTCCCCGTCGTGCGAGGACCTGCCTGTTGGCGCACTTCGCTCTCAGAGACGAAGCCGGTGTGGATGCAAGGCCAAACTCAGCGCAGCTTTCCGAGAGACCAAAGATCGGGGAAAATCACTGCCGGACGAACCCCGTGGCACCGTAAACCCCTCTCGGTGGATGGGTGATCCCCGTGATTCCCGCCAAAACCGCCGATGAAGACTCGATCACGCGCTTCCCCCGCCTCCGATTTGATGCTATGTTTGTGGGGTCGATGATCAACTCCCCTGCGCGCAACTCTTCATGATCCCCGTCCCTGCCGGACGAGTTCCCGTGGTTGCCATGGGCATGACGCGCGCGCAGTCCCCACGCGGGACGCGAGTTGCCATTTTTCCATACCCGCTTCGCCACCCCGCCACCCGCTGCACCGCACGCGTGTCGCCTCCGTCGCTGCGCGGCGTGGCGCACCCTCGATTCTTCGTCTGACTCACGATTGCTTGCTCTTACAAAAGGAACGCTCTTATCTATCCGCCACGCAGACCATCCGGAGGACAACGCACCGATTCGCGCGATTACGGTCCTCGCGTCAATGACCGAATTCGCATCACCCCCATCCGCCTCATCGATGCCGACGGGGAAATGATCGGTGTGATCGAACTCGATGAAGCGCGACGACTCGCGCACGAGAAGGGTCTCGATCTGGTTGAGATCGCAGCAGACAGCAGACCGCCCGTCGTGAAGATGATGGACTTCGGTCGCTTCAAGTATGAGAGCTCAAAGAAAGAGCGTGCAAACAAGGCGCGGAACAAAGTCTCGGAGATGAAAGAAGTCCGGCTCGGGCGATCCATGAAGATCGATCCGCATGATGTGGAGATTCGCGTCGCGCAAGCACGCCGATTCCTCATCGAAGGCCATCGCGTGCAAATCGTCCAGAACTTCCGCGGTCGAGAAATGGCGCACCGTCACCGCGGAGAGGACCGCATGGATGACATCATCACCGCGCTCTCTGACCTCGCGAAAATCGAAATGTCCCCCCGCCTGAATGGTCGCCGCCTCACCATGGTCATGGTGCCGGAACGGCAGAAAATCGAGGCGTGGAAGCGGAAGATGATCGCCGAAGGCAAGCCCATTCTTCCGAGTGTCCCCGACATGATCGAAGAAATGGATCATGACGACGAAGACGGCGACGAGTAAGCATCGAGCGAACAAAGTCTGCGAAGCGGACTTGCCGTGCGAGACGAAAAGTGGGCTCCACATCGTCAACCGATGTGGAGCCCTCGTTGATTTCCCTGGACGCCTGACTCACTCAGTCCGCAGACTCGCTGCCGCCTCCCTGCCAATCGGTGTACATCGTGCGGATGATTTCCTGCATCGAGTGTGACCACATGAGTGGCACTGGGTTCTTCATCAAGTAGTCGGCAACAAACCGCTCTTGCGGGGTTGCGTCGTCCTTCGTGACGAGCCAGGTCTTGAAGACCCTAAAGTCCCGTGGACACCACAAGCCCTCCGCGTGCGCGCGCGCCGCAAGGATGAGCGAGAGCGTGAACACCGCCAACAGACTGGTCAGAACTCCCGATCGCCGCGAAGGCACGAGGCGTCGAGCAAATTCCGGTTGCATGATTTGATTTTTCATTTTGGAAACTGGTCCTCTCTTTGAATCGTTTGAATGTCTAAGGCAGCCCGCTCGCGCCAAGATGCGGCATTCGATCAAGTGCGCAAGCGAGGTGCCATCGGATTACACCTCTGCGGTCAACGCGCCAGCACGCTCCAAGATCGCCCATCCGGTTGGACGGAAGAGCGGGAAGCGACCCATCGCACCAGCCAACACGCGAATGTCGTCTGGATCAAGCGTCATTGGTTCTTCGCCCAATCCATCTTCACTCGCACGCTCGCGGCGGAAGTGCTCCATGGTGAACGCGCGCTCGCGCATCGCCCAGTTGTCGAGGCGATCAGCGATTTCTGCCGCTTTGTTCGTCAGGATCGCCAACTCGCGCCCGAATGCAGCCGTGTTCGCGGATCGCAATGCCACATTACATCCGTAGATCGACCACCAGCCCCAACTCTCAAGCAGATCGCCTTTAGGGAACGCTTCCACATCCACGACTTGGTCGAGTGCGCCCAGAATCTCTGAGATCGCAGTCTCCTCATCGAGTCTCCCCGCCGCCGCATCAAGCTCAAGAATCGCCCCGCGACAGGTGTTGGCAATCGCTTGGTACTGCGAATCGCCAAACTCGAGCGCAAGACTCTCGTACTCGCGTTGTGCCCTGCGAAGATCAGTGCTCGCGACATCGACGGAGAATTCAAACGGTTCATCCGCATTCCAAAGCAATCGGCGCTGTGCATTTCCACGAACGCTACGAGCGAATGCTCGGGCAACGCGCTGCAGGCGACCCATGGGTGCGAAGTGTTCGAATCGATCGAGAATGTCCCCCGCGATGGCACGGGCTTCATGGAGATTCCACAGGGAATAGTGCGCGTTCGCGAGATTCACAAGCAACATGAGGCGAAGATCACGAGGCAGCGCGGACTCCGCGAGTCCCTCTTGCACGCAGGCGAGTGTTCGGACATATCGACCGAGCCCGTCGTACGCGCCCGCCAATCGATTTGCCACAATCGCTCGTTCCATCGAGGAACGCGCGCATTTTCGCATGCGAGCGGCGACGCTCAGGAGCTTCTGATACTCGCCCATGCGGTGGAGCGACTGCGCCTCTTGATCGAGTTCGGCAAACGGTCGCGCGGACTCCTCGTCACCGACGGGCTCCGCCTGCCAGACGCTTTCGGCGACATCGCCGATGCCCCAGTCGAGCGCATCCGCCAATCGAGCAACCAAGTCGAGCTTTGGATTCCCGCTCTCAGGGGTCACCTTGCCAGACTCGCGCCCAAGCGCTTCGAATGTCTCCGACTTGTTCCAGCCCCGATACACGCGAGCGAGATCGACAAACCGATCGATTCGCTGCTTCCGCCGGATCACACTAGCCATCTGATCACTCCGAGCCGACCATTTCTGATAGGTCGATTCAGGCACTGCCCCTGTGCCGTCTTCACTTCTACTCCGATTCATACGCAAAGCAATCAAACCCGACCTTTTTTCGGATCGAAAACCAGAAAAGATTTTCAGCCTCGCGCCTCGACCCGAGCGACGGAGAGCGCAAGATCGACCCGCGAGCTCCGCTGGAGCGGCCGAGCGCGGAGTTTCGCCATCTGTGGCTTGACTTTTATGCAATCAATTGCATAATAATGCATTCCTCAGCACATTCGCTAACCACCAATGCCGCTGAAGCGTTGTCCATCCAGCCTCCTCACGCAATCTCTCCGTCACCGCGCCCCGCTCCCTCACTCCCGCTCCGATGAAAGTCCGTCGCCAATCCATCATTCGAAAGCTCGTCGCGGGCGACGAACTTCGCAACCAGCAGGAGTTGCAGGTTCGATTGCGCGACGAAGGGATCGAAGCCACACAATCCACGCTTTCGCGGGACTTGCGCGAGATTGGCGTTCTCCGAGGCCGCGATGGGTATCGGTTGCCCGCTGCGGACGGAAGCGCGCTGAGTTCCGACTCGAGACTGCATGCTGCGATCCGCCGCGAACTCGTTGGTGTCGATGTGGGCGGAACGCTCGTTGTCTTGCACACCCCGAGTGGACACGGAAATGCACTCGCGATCGAAATCGACGCGGGACAACTCGAAGGCGCGCTCGGCACTATTGCGGGGGACGACACGATCTTCATCGCCGCGCGAAGCGAAGCGGCAGCGCAGCGCATCGCCAAGCGATTGCGCGCCATCGCAGACATCAGCTAGACCGGCCCCAAGCTCCATGGACACCTCGCCACTCATCCCGACTATTGCATCGCGCACTTCTGCGCAGCGCCCGCTTCGCGTCGCTGTGGCGGGTGCAACCGGTTACGCCGGATGTGAACTCTGCGACCTTCTTCTCGGTCACCCCTTCGTGGAACTGTGCGCGGTGTACGGTTCGGCGCGACGCGGAGACGAGCCATCGCAAGGCCTCGCCGATCTCTTTCCTCGGCTCCGCGGCCGGACTGAGTTACCCGTACAACCACTCGACGCGACCACGCTCGCCACGAGCGAAGTGGATGCGGTGTTTCTCGCCACGCCGCACGAGATAAGCCACGCAATTGTCCCGGCACTGCTCGCACACAGCGTGCTCGTCGTCGATCTCAGCGCGGCGTTCCGCCTGTCTGACGCGAGTGTTTTCGAGCGCGCGTATGGCTTCAAGCACGAGCATCCGCAGCTGCTTCGGGAAGCGGTTTATGCGCTTCCGGAAATCGCCGGCTCCCTGATCACGCAATCAAATCTGCTCGCGATTCCCGGGTGCTATCCGACCTCCTTCATTCTTCCCACCCGACCGCTCGTGGACGCCGGGCTCATCGATCTCGATCGAGGCGCGATCGTCGACAGCACTTCGGGAGTTTCAGGCGCCGGACGCAAAGCAGAGCTCAAGACGCTCTTCTGCGAAGTAAGCATGCAGGCCTACGGCGTATGGAAACACCGTCACCGTCCGGAGATGATGGAGCACGCGCGCATTTCGACGGTGTTCACGCCGCACCTCGGTTGTTTCGATCGCGGAATTCTGTCGACCATTCACCTCTTCCTGCGCGAGGGGGTCTCCGAGAAGGCCGTTCGCGAATGCCTCCTCCGTCACTACGGGGAAAGTGCATTCGTTCGCGTCCTTCCAAGCGGGCAATGGCCAGCAATCGCGTCTGTTGAGCGCACCAACTATTGCGACATCGGTCTCTCGGTCGAGGGAGGCCACCTCATCATCGAGAGCGCGCTTGACAATCTCCTTAAGGGAGCCGCCGGTCAAGCAGTCCAGGCATTCAATCTGCGCTGCGGATTCCAGCCAACGCTCGGCATCCTCGCCGCGGCCACCGCGAGGGAGAGAGCATGGGAGGGAGCATGCCTCGCGTGAAAAACACACTGACAATCGTGAAGGTCGGAGGCGCCCTGCTCGACAATTCTGCCGCGTTTCACGGCACTTTCACTGCAATCATCGCCTTGCACGAAGAGATTCGCGCGCGCGGCGGGCTTGGTGTTGTCCTCGTGCACGGGGGAGGTGCCGCCGTCGATCGGCAGTTCGCGCGCCTCGGCATCGAGAGCGAAAAACGCGATGGCATCCGCCTCACGCCCGCCGCCCACATCGATGACCTCGTGAGCGTTCTTGCCGGAAGCGTGCACCAACGGTTGCTCGGACTGCTCCACATGCTCGGCGGACGGGCAGTTGGACTCTCGCTTGGTGACGGTGGACTCTGCCACTGTCAAGTCACGACTCGATTTCCATTCGACGCAGGGCTCGTCGGCGAAATCATTGATGGCGACGCGAGCGTTCTCCGCACGCTCCTCCACGGGGGATTCCTTCCCGTCCTCAACAGTATCGGGATCGACCGTGATGGAACTCCGCTCAATGTGAACGCGGACGACGCCGCAAGCGCGATTGCGCGCATCACGCAAGCGAGTGAACTCCTGCTACTCACGGATGTCGCTGGGGTACTCGACGCGTCGAATCGTGTGATTCCGGAACTTGATGCGCGCGGTATCGAATCCCTGATCGCGGATGGCATCGTGCACGGCGGCATGACGGCCAAGCTGCGCGCTGCGCATGACGCGGCCAATGCAGCGGACTGTCCGGTGCGCATCGCAAGTTGGAAAGCGCACGGGCCGCTCTACTCTTGCGTGGGCACGAGCATCAGGCAAGGCACCGCGCTCCACGCCTAACCACGGCCGGCACTCTTCGACCCGAGTTTCAACACCATGTCTACGCTTTCTGTTTCTCCTCCTTCCTCACTCGCGCGTCGCAGCGTCCTGACGCTCGCGGATCTTTCTCGCACGGAGATTCGCGCGACGCTCGATCTCGCAAAGGAACTCAAGCGCGATTACACGCCATTTGCCTCTGCCCTGAAGCAGCGCGCGGTCGTGCTCCTCTTCGAAAAGGCTTCGCTCCGAACGCGAGTCAGCCTTGAGGTTGGCATCGCCAAACTTGGCGGCGCGTGTGTCTACCTCGATCATCAATCCTCCCCGATCGGACAGCGCGAGAGCATCGCCGACTACGGGCGCAATCTGGAGCGATGGGCCGATGCGTTGATCGGTCGCGTGCTTGGGCACCAAACGCTCATCGAATTGCACCGCTCGACAAAGGTCCCAATCGTGAACGCGCTCTGTGACGCGCATCACCCATGCCAGATTCTTGCCGACGCGCTCACGCTAGAAGAGCATGGCATTGACCTCTCATCCATGCGCCTCGCGTGGCTGGGCGATGGGAACAATGTTTGCAATAGCCTCATGCAACTCACAGCGATCTTCGGCGGACGGATGGTGGTCGCCACCCCGGAGGATTGCCGCCCGCTCCCTGCATGGATGGCACGAACCAGTGAACTCTCGCGAACCACGGGCGCGCAAATCGAATACACGAGCGATGTCAAGCACATCGCGACCTCCGACGCGGTCTACACGGACGCGTGGATTTCAATGGGGGAAAACGACAGCGCCGCCAAGCGTGAGTCGATGCGACCGTTTCAGGTCAACGAAGCAACGCTCAAACTCGCAGGGAAAAATGCTATTTTCCTGCACTGTCTCCCAGCGCACCGCGGCGAGGAAGTCATCGACAGCGTCATCGACTCTCCCGCCTCTGTCGTTTTCGATCAAG
This sequence comes from Planctomycetia bacterium, assembly GCA_005790565.1. GTDB lineage: Bacteria > Planctomycetota > Phycisphaerae > Phycisphaerales > SM1A02 > F1-140-MAGs142. Next base: position 10,028 of record SXUJ01000143.1, on the reverse strand, counting down.
CCGAAAACCGAATGCACGCCCAGAACGCGCTCCTCCTCCAATTGCTCGGCGTTCGCTGAGCAATTGCCCGATCCAACGCAAACCTCTCGTCTCTCGTCCGATCTCTAGAAAGCCCCTCCTGTGACCAATCCTCAAAAAATCTGCATCGCATACTCCGGTGGCCTCGACACCTCTTGCATCATTCCCTGGCTGCGCGAAAACTACGACTGCGAAGTTGTGGCTGCCGTCGCCGATGTCGGTCAAGGCGATCGAGAACTCGAAGGCATCGAAGCCAAGGCGAAGCAATCGGGCGCGTCCAGTTGCATCGTCGTGGATCTGAAGCGGGAGTTCCTGGAGGAGTTTGCATTTCCCATGGCGCTTTCGGGCGCCGTCTACGAGGGGCGATACCTCATGGGAACCAGCATCGCGCGACCAATCATCGCCAAGGCTCAGGTCGAAGCGGCGCTGACCACAGGATGCGATGCGCTGGCGCACGGCTGCACCGGCAAGGGGAACGATCAGGTCCGTTTCGAATCGACCTACGCGGCACTCGCCCCGCAACTCAGCGTGATCGCGCCATGGCGCCTTCCGAACTTTGAGCTCAAAAGTCGAGAAGCAATGCTCGGATACCTCAAGACGCGCAACATCCCCTGCGCCGCGAGTGCTGAAAAGATCTACTCGCGCGACGCAAACATCTGGCACATCTCGCATGAGGGCGGCGCACTCGAGGATCCGTGGAACGCACCGCCGGAGGATGTGTGGATGCTGACCGTTTCTCCGCAAGAGGCACCTGATCAGTTCCAAGACATCCTTGTGTCGTTCGACAAGGGCCGTCCGATCGCGGTCGACGGGAAGCCACTCACGAGCGTCGCACTCATGAACACGCTGAACGCAATCGGCGGTCGACACGGCGTGGGTCGCGTCGACATCTGCGAAAACCGCCTCGTCGGCATGAAGAGTCGAGGGGTTTATGAGACGCCGGGCGGCACCATTCTCACCGAGGCCTTCCGAGGACTCGAACAACTCGTGTATGACCGTGAGACGCTGCACTATCGAGAGAAGCTCGCGCTCGATTTCGCGAAAATCATTTACAACGGCACCTGGTACTCCCCACTGCGCGAAGCCATGTGGGCGGCCTTCTTCTCTATGTCGCAGGTCATGACAGGTGACGTGGTGGTTCGGGTTTTCAAGGGAAGCGCGCAGACGGCACGCCGACGCAGCCCGCACTCGCTCTTCAGTCACTCCTTCGCGACCTTCGGCAGGGACGCGGTCTACGACCATGCAGATGCGACGGGCTTCATCCGTCTCTTCGCGTTGCCGAGCCGCATTCGCGCACTGCAATCGATGCAGGCCCTCGACGCGACACACTGACCGCAGCATCGGAGACCCACGATGAGCACGCTTTACGCTGGTCGATTTCTCGCTGATCAAGATCCACTCTTCCGCCGATTCAACGACTCACTCCCGTTTGATCGCGCATTGGTCGAGGATGACCTCGCAGGCTCGGTTGGTTGGGCCAAGGCGCTCGCGAGGGCGGGCGTGTTGCAGGCCGACGAACTCGCGCGCATCCTGGTCGCGCTCGAAGAAGTCCGTCGCTATGCGGTCGAGCAGCCAGACGCCCTTGTCAACGCAGATGATGAAGATGTGCACTCCTGGGTCGAGCGAGAACTTGTGGCGCGCGTTGGCGACTTGGGAAAAAAGCTCCATACGGGTCGCTCGCGCAACGATCAGGTGGCGACCGATCTACGGCTCTGGACCGCGCGCGCGCTGCAAGCTCGTCGAAGTGAGATCGAAGGCGCGATCGATGCGCTCCTTCGAATTGCGGAGCGCGAGAAGGCCACTCCGTTTCCGGGTTTCACGCACATGCAACGCGCGCAGCCGATTCTCTTCGCGCACTGGTGCTTGGCATATGTCGAAATGCTCAGCCGAGATGCGGATCGATTCGCGGACGCCGAGCGACGCACGCTCGTCTGTCCACTTGGTTCGGGCGCACTCGCGGGCACCGCGTATCCGATCGACCGCGTGGCTCTCGCGGAGAGCCTCGGTTTTCATTCCGCAAGTTCGAACTCGCTCGACGCTGTCAGCGATCGAGACTTCGTCGTGGAGAGCCTCTCGGCATGTGCGTTGTGCGCCGTGCATCTCTCACGACTCGCGGAAGACATCATCTTTTACACGACAAGCGAAGCAGGATTCATCGAACTGAGCGATGCTGTCACGAGCGGGTCAAGTTTGATGCCGCAGAAAAAGAACCCCGACGCGCTTGAACTCATTCGGGGGAAGACTGGCCGACACATCGGCAATCTTGTCGCGATGCTCACGACGATCAAGGGTCTGCCTCTCGCCTACAACAAGGATCTCCAAGAGGACAAAGAGCCACTCTTTGATGCGATGGAGCACTTGTCGATCTCCCTGCAGATGCTCGTGCGCGTCATTGAGGGAATGACGGTGCATCATGAACGAGCGCTCGCGGCCGCCATTGGCGGATACTCCAACGCGACCGAACTCGCGGACTACCTCGTGCGCAAAGGTGTTCCGTTCCGCGATGCGCATCATGCCGCAGGCCGGATCGTGCGTGACGCGATCCAAGAATCAAAGCCGCTGGAGGGGATGACGGTCGAGCAAATGCTCAAGAGCAATCCCAACATCGGCAGTGATGTGTACGCCTCGCTCACGGTGGATAGCGCGCTTCGCAAGCGTGATGTCGCGGGAGGAACGGCTCCCAATCGCGTCGCCGAAATCCTCGGCGGCCGGTCGGCGAAGATGGGCATGCGACGACTCAATACGCCCGCCGGCGGCGTGCGCGTTCGAGGTGCTCGCGTGGACGACCTCGATGGAATCGTCGCGCTTGTCGAGCACTGGGCGAATGAAGGCGAGAATCTCCCACGCTCACGCGAAGACATTCTCGAGTGCATCAACGAGTTTGGCGTTGCGGTGCGTGACGGAAAGGTCGTGGGATGTGGTGCGCTGTGGGTCTACACGCCACAGCTCGCGGAGATCCGCTCGCTCGGCGTGAGTCCCGACGCGATGGGGCATGGCATCGGTCAGAAATTGATGGCCTTCTTCGTCGACTGGACGAGCCGGCTGCACATTCCAAAGGTCTTCGTCCTCACCCGCGCCCCGAAGTTCTTTGAGAAGTCAGGCTTCCGGCAGGTCAGCGTCAATAGCCTTCCCGAGAAGGTGCTCAAGGACTGCGCGAAGTGCCCCAAGAATCACGCCTGCGATGAGATCGCGATGGTCTTGGATGTCGCCGCGACGAAAGAGAATGGCAAGTGACGGCGCTGTGCTTCCCCCGGGGATTTCAGTCTGCCACCGCGGGTGCATCCATCAAAAAGCCGGGGCGTGACGACCTCGCGCTCCTCTATATGCCTGAGGGCGCGACTGCCGCCGCGCTTTTTACGACCAATCTGTTCTGCGCCGCGCCGATTCACCTCTCGCGCCAACATCTGAAGGACTCTCGCGGTCACGCCACTGCGCTGCTTCTCAATGCTGGCTGCGCCAATGCCGCAACAGGCACGCTCGGCGCGAGTAACGCGGTGGAGTGCGTGGAATGCACGGCGAAAGCGCTCGGCGTCGATGCGCTCAGTGTGCTCGTGAATTCCACGGGCGTCATCGGGACGCAGTTGCCTATGCCACGCATTCTGCCGCTCCTTGAGTCGATGGCAAACCAAGCGCCACGCGCATCTGCTGAATCCTCGCTCGAACCTTATGCGCGGGCGATCATGACTACCGACACGCGGCCGAAGATGTCGGTACGAGAGATTCGTGTTGGCGAACAAATCGTTCGCGTGAGCGGGGTCGCCAAAGGCGCGGGCATGATTCATCCGAACATGGCAACCATGATTTCGGTCCTGATGACCGACGCACAACTCACGGCGCCTGAACTCGACCGCATGCTTCGCGTCGCAGCGGACAAGTCCTTCCATCGCATCAGCGTGGATGGCGACACATCGACCAACGACTCGTTGTTCGCGTTTGCCTCCGGACAGGGTCCTCGCGTCGATCCCGCGATCTTGCAGGAGGCGATGAGCGCGGTCTGCGAGGAACTCGCGCGCATGATCGTCACCGATGGGGAAGGATTCACCCGATCGATGTCGGTGCGTGTGCAAGGCGCGAGGACGCGAGAAGAAGCGACAACGGTCGCGAAGACGGTTGCACAGAGCCTGCTCGTCCGCTGCGCGATAACCGGCGGAGATCCAAACTGGGGGCGCATTGTCGCGGCGGCTGGTCGCGCGGGCGTTCGGTTTGATCCTTCGGAGTTGCGACTCTTCGTGGGCGGGATCGAGATCTTTGCGCACGGGCAGCCGCTCGTGTGCGATGCTGACGCGGTGCGTGCTGCCTTCAACGGCCCCCATGTCGAGATGCTGCTTGACCTCGGCGCCACCACTGGGAGCGAGGGCGACACGAACGCCGATGCGTTTCTCACTTCAGGTCTCACGGAAGAGTATGTCCGGCTCAACGCCGAGTACACGACTTGAGTTTCCGGAACGCGCCGAAGCATCATGAACAGCGGGGCGAGCAACAAGTCGTTGCGCGCCCCGCTGGTTGATTTTCGCAGAGTCAGATTGTTAGCCAGAGAACCTCGCGAGCGCCTGCCGGAGCGCACTCACTTCGCTCGCCGCTTGCTGCGCACCCGCGGCAACTTCCTGCGATTGCCCCGCCGTCTGCTGCGTTCGGTTACTCACATCTGTAATCGCGCGATCGATCTGTTGGATTCCGCAGGCCTGCTCTCGCTGCTCACTGGCCATCGATTCGACGGTCTTTGCGACATCCTTCGCGGCCAAGACGATTTGCTCGAGCGCGGTTCCAACCTCCGCGCCGATGCCAACCCCGCGCTTCACGCGTTCATTGCTCGCCTCGACGAGATCTGCGGTCGTTCGTGCCGCCTCTCCTGATCGAGTCGCGAGCGCGCGGACCTCTTGTGCAACCACGGCGAATCCGCGACCTGCATCACCTGCCCGCGCAGCTTCCACCTCCGCATTCAGCGCGAGCAGGTTGGTCTGAAATGCAATCTCATCAATCGCTCGGATGATCTGACTAATCTCCTTCGAACTCTTTTCGATCTCGTAGAGGGCCTCACTCATGCGCGTCATCGAAGCGCCCGCACCCTCAGCGGCCGTGAGTCCCTGCCCCGCCATCCGCGCCGCGTGTTCGGCTCGCTTGGCTCCATCCTGCGTTCTTTGGGTCAACTCCGTCACGGACGCGGTCATTTCCTCAAGCGTCGCGGCTTGCCCTGAGGCAACATCAGCGAGTCCTTGACTCGTCCCTGTGAGCGCGCCGACACCGGACTGAATCTCACTTGCACTCGTCCGAACGACACCGATGGAGTCACCAAGCGCGGTGACGAAGCGATCGAACGCACCGCCGATGGCGGCGAGTTCATCGTTCCCTGAAAGTTCTGCGCGAGCGCTGAGATCCCCGCTCTCCAAACGGCCGAGCCCAGCGACCATCGTGTTCGCTCGCCTCGAGACCCAGCGGCCGATGGCAAGGAAGGCCGTGGTCACGACGATCACGGCGATTGCACCGATCGACACATTCGCGACCGCGAGTTGTTTTACGGGCGCGAGCACTTCGGCTTCGTCGACCTCGGCGAGCATCGCCCATGAGTGCCCGAGATACTCAAATGGCATCGCCGCCGCGAAGAACCGAGTGCCGTTGGACTCGTAACTGCAAGTGTCTGGTTTTCCGGAAAACGCAGCATCGACCGCAGCGTTTTCTCGGCGCGCCTTGAGCACGCTTGATTCCTCGGAGAGCCGCGTGTTATTGCGAAGGAACCGATCCGATCCGACAAGCACACATTCTCCGCCTTCCCCAAGTCCGGCGGCGAGATTGCAGACTGCGTCGATCTGATCAATCGGAACCTGGGCTGCGAGCGCGCCAATCACGACACCATCCTTGAAGACGGGAGCGGCGATGAATCCTGCTGCAGCACCATAGCTCGGCGCGTAGGGCGCAAAGTCACTCGCGACCGCTTGCGGGCTCGTCGCGTTCAGCGCAGCGCGAACCGTGACACCAAGCGACGACTTCGCCCATGCTCCATCGAAGAGATTGGTCGCGAAATCCGTCTCTTTGAAACAGGTGTAGACAACCGTTCCATCGGTGTTGATCAGGAAGATGTCGTAGTACTTGAATTTGTCAAGCACCGCGTGAAATCGTGGGTGCAATGCGGCATGCGCCATGCCGTAGAGAGTCCCTTCAGCGCCGCCATCGAGCATCAGCTTCGATCCGATCGGGTGTGGGTTTCGGCAGATGTACTCCGCTTGCAACTCCGCGGCGCGATCGAGCTTCGGAAGAATCGTGGCCGCACCATTCCATTCAGCGCCACCGTCGCGGAAGCGCTTTGCAAGTTCTCGCTCATGATGCGCAATGAGCTCAGCGCGCGCGGCAGGGGCATCCTTGGCTGGCTCATGAAATCCTTCAGTCAACCGCTCAATCGCGGTGACAGTCGTGGGCTCCGAAGCCATGGACTCGACCTGCGCACTCATGGACTGCGCCCACGCCGCGACGCTCGCGGCGCGCGATTCAAGGGTTGCATGAAGAGCTTCGCGCTGCGCGGCAATCAACGACGATTGCCCAACGGCATAACTCCCATATCCGAGGACAACCGCAACAAGCGCAATGACGAAAGCGACGACGATGGCGAGCCTGGCGCCTATTCGATGATGCCATCTGGTGAGAGGTCTATGGGATTGGGTCGGTGCGGTCATGATCGGGAACTCCAAGGCTGAAAAGTGCGAAAGACAATGGCGATGAACGCAGATTCGGAGATTCGCCGACAAGACTGCGGTGATTGCGCACACGCTTCATTCGAATGGGGAAACCTCCCCACACGCGCGATGCCCAAGGAGGCACGCGGACCACGCCAAAAACCGCCCGCTGCGCCAGGCCAGCCGCGTCGAGGGGAGTAGAAAGTGCAAACGCGCTGCTACGCGAACTGGCGCAGGAATCGCGCGTCGTTTTCGAAGAGCAGTCGGATGTCGGTGATGCCGTAGCGGCGCATCGCGACGCGCTCGATCCCAAGCCCGAACGCGAAGCCGGTCCAAACCTCGGGATCAATACCAACCGCGGTCAAGACATTGGGATCAACCATGCCACAGCCCCCGAGCTCCACCCACTTCCACTCGCCCTTGATCCGCATCTTCATATCAAGTTCAGCGGAAGGCTCGGTGAATGGGAAGAAGCTCGGTCGCATGCGAACCTCTGCCTCCGGACCGAAGAACGATTTCGCAAACTGCACGAGCGTGGTCTTGAGGTCAACCATCGACACGCCACGATCGATGCAGAGACCTTCGACTTGGTGGAACATCGAATAGTGCGTTGCGTCATGGGTGTCTGGACGATAGACCCGACCGATCGCAATCACCTTCAGCGGCGGCTTCTGTGATTCCATCGCGCGAATCTGTACCGTGGAGGTTTGGGTACGAAGGAGCAGCTTCCCCGCCGCCGCTCCGCCGAGGTAAAAGTTGTCGGCAGGACCTCGCGCGGGATGGCCTGCTGGAATGTTCAGCGCATTGAAGTTGTGCCATTCGTCCTCAAGTTCCGGGCCATCAGCAATCGCAAACCCCATCCGCGCGAAGACATCGACGATCTCTTCGATCGTCTTGGCGATGACATGGCGACAACCTTGCGGAACCTCGACGCCTGGCTCTGTGACATCGATCGACGGACCCGCCGCAACTTCTGGGAGCGAGCGGCGTCGCGCTTCGTACGCGGACTCGAGAGTGCTCTTGCACTGATTCAGCCGAGCACCCACGGCTGGTTTCAACTCTTTCGCGACGCCCTTCAACCCCTGCATGAATTCACGCAGAGCACCCTGCGGTCCGAGGAAGGTTGACTTCCATGTGTCGAGCGCGCTCGCGTCCGCGAGAGCAGACAGTGCGTCGAGCGCGGCGCGTTCCTTCGCTTCGATTTCAGCAAGCATGGAGTGAGTGTATCGGAGCACCTTCGTGCGCTCACCTCGAAAAAGAACCCGCCGGAGTTCGAGACTCCGGCGGGCGAAAACTCTGCATGGAGGGCAATCGCTCGCCCACGAAGTCACTCAGCGCTCGTCGGCTCCGCAGCTGGCGCCGCACTCCCCTTCTTTCGAAGTTCAGCCGCGTACGCGGTGCGACGATCGGCGGATCGGCGCCGATTGGATCGGCGACCACTAACTTGTGGGCCGTCTTCCTTTCCGACAAGTTGCAGGAGGACGAGATCAGTGCCGTCGCCAAGTCGATGCTTGTCGAGCTTCACGATGCGCGTGTACCCGCCCGCGCGACCCTCAAAGAGTGGCGCGACCTTGGTGAGAATATGCTGCACAAGGCGCGGGGCCTTGCGAAGCTCGCCATAGCGGTTGAACTCGATGCCATCCGCCGACGCAATCTCAAAGAAGGGATTGGTTCGCTTCGACTCGGGCACGCTCGGATCCGCCACCCACGCGTGAATCTTGCGATCCGTAAGTGTCGCGGTGATGCGCCGACGGGTGTTGAGCCCGGTTGAACCCTTCGCAAGCGTGATGAGTTTCTCGACGAATGGCTGCACAGCCTTCGCCTTCGCGAAAGTCGTCTCGATCTGCCCGTGCTCGAAAAGTCCAGCCGCCAGATTGCGCAACATCGCGCGACGGTGATCTTCTTTCACACAGAGTTGCCTACCGAATACACGATGCCGCATGTTGATTACCTCAGGCGTTGGATGCCGTCCACGACGGCATAGAGTCATTCAAGGAGTCATTCAAGTCAAACACAGTACGAACCGCGAACCATCGTTCGCGGGTGAATTCAGGATGGAAGAACGCCCTCTGGGATTTGCATACCCAGATGCAGGCCGATGAGCGCGAGTTGCGACTCGACTTCCTTGAGCGAAGTCTTTCCGAAGCTGCGAACCCCAAGGAGGTCGTCTTCGGTGCGACAAACCAATTCCGCGATCGTTGCGATGCGGGCGGTTTCAAGGCAGTTGCTGGCGCGAACAGAAAGCGAGAGCTCGTTCACTGACATTTGCAGCTTGCGAATGAACTCGACATCGGTCGCCGTTTTAGTCGCCACATCCTCAGAGACAATCGAGGACCCAATGTCCTCAAACTGGACGAACGGATTGAGGTGCTTGCGCAGAATCTTGCTTGCCTCAACGAGTGCCATCTCCGGAGAGACCGTGCCGTTGGTCCAGATGTCGAGCACAAGACGCTGGTAGGTTGTCTTCTGACCGACGCGGGTATCTTCGCAGTGGAATCGGACGCGCTGCACAGGCGAGAAGATCGCATCAATCTCAATCTCGCCGATGCACTGCTCACCCTTAGAGAACTGCTCGCTTGCAGGCATGTATCCACGACCGCGCGCAACCGTGAACTCCACGCCGAAGTCGACCTTGTCCGTGAGGGTCGCGATGACCTTCTCCGGGTTATGAATCTCGACGGTGGTATCGCACTCAATCAGATCCGCGGTCACATCGCCTGGTCCAGTGGCCTCGAGACGAAGCGTCTTCGTCTCGGCATCACCGGACATCGAAACGATGACGCCCTTGATGTTCAAGATGATGTCGGTGACATCTTCGAGCACACCTGGGAGCGAGGAAAACTCGTGATCGATTCCAGTGATGCGCACCTTGGTGATCGCAGCACCTTCAATCGAGGAGAGAAGGACGCGCCGAAGGCTGTTGCCAATGGTCGTGCCGAAACCTGGCTCGAACGGCTCAATGATGAACCGGCCAAAGTTTTGCGTGTAGCTCTTCGAGTCCTTGACGACTCGAGACGGAAGTTCAAGACCGCGCCATCGAACATGCATAGTGCAAACTCCAATTACCAGCAGGACCTTCAAGAAGGTGGTTCGACTGCCTCTCGGTGCTCCACGCCCTGCTGGACGGTATGGAGCGACCTTCTTTGCAGCCAACCCTACACAGAGACCAAACAATGCAGACTGACTTCAGACAAGACGCTCAGCTGCGCGCGAGCGCCGGCTGAAACTGATCTGGGCAGGAGACGCGCCGTTGCTTCGGCGCGCGGCAACCCAGTAGACGCGCCGTTTCGTCGGCGCGCGGCGACCCCGGCGACGCGCCGTGTCTTCGGCGCGCGGCACCCCCTG
>SXUJ01000142.1 GCA_005790565.1 Planctomycetia bacterium | reverse complement strand
TGGATCTTGTGATTGTGCGCGAGAACACCGAGGGCCTTTATGTGGGCATCGAGAATCAGCTTACGCCGGAGGTTGCGACGAGCATCAAGCTCACGACCGAGGCCGCGTCGAAGCGAATTGCGAGGTTTGCCTTTCGCTACGCACGCGAACGCGGCCGAAAGAAGGTGAGCGTGTTCCACAAGGCGAACATCATGAAACTCACCGACGGCATGTTCATTCGATGCGCGCGCGAAGTGCACGATGCGGAGTTTCCAGAGGTTGGCTACGAAGAGCTCATCATCGACGCCGCGTGCATGCGCATGGTGCAAGACCCGAGCCGCTTCGATGTAATCCTCGCGGAGAATCTCTACGGCGACATCATGAGCGATCTCTGCGCGGGCCTGGTGGGTGGACTCGGCGTCACCCCCGGATCGAACATCGGTGAGAAGGGCGCGGTCTTTGAGGCGGTGCACGGTTCCGCGCCTGACATCGCGGGGAAGGGCATTGCCACTCCGCTCGCGCTCAGCATGTCTGGAGTGATGATGCTCAACTGGATGACGCAGTCCCGAGGCGACGCGCGCTTTGCCTCGGCTGCAGCGCGCATTCGCAATGCCTACGACGGCGCACTCGCGGCTGGCGAAAGCACCGCCGACATCGGAGGCAAGCTCGGGACAGTTTCCTTTGCCGATGCGTTGATCGCCCGCCTCTGATTTCGTCGCGCTGGCATAACCCCTACGACCCTCCTGCGCAGTCGTCGGCATTTCGTTCGCGCGTCATCTCGACGCTCGCGAGGCGGGATTGCATGGGACATTGAAGGACGGCGACTTCTCATGCTCGCACTCATCCTCAATGCCATGCTTGGAGTCACGCCCGCGGCGACCGTGCCACCGATGGCCGTTCCACCGATGAAGATCGTCGTGCGGACGCCGAATGGACTCGTGGTGGAATCGGTCTGCCAAGGAGAGTCCACCGCCGACGGAGGTTGGAAGTGGCGCGGCACGACGGCGCCGTCCTTGGGCGCGCGACTCGAGTGGGAATTCGCCATTCCTCCGATGGCGGCGAATCGCAACGGCACTCGCCGAATCGATGTCGCGGGATCGTGCACAGTGCGCAATCAAAGCGCGCAGCAGATTCTGTTCGATGCGACGCTTGAGTTTCCGTTGCCGGGGGCCGTTGCGCCTGGCTCTGCCTTTGATGGGCGAATCCAGCTCGTCCTCGACGCGGATGATGATGGAGGCATGTTGGGTGTAGAAGCTGGCGTAAAGGCGGTGAGCCTTGCCGCGGATGGCGTGGCATTCGCGAGTGCGCTCCCTGGACCAGCAGACCTTCGCACCGTGCCGCGCCGTGCAGCGGAGCTTCGTGCGATCATCGCAGTCGCCGAGTTGGAACCGAGTTCCCGACGAAAGCAGCAGGAACAGGCCGCGCTTCCGGCGTTTGGTGAATCCATCGCCATTCGCCAGCGCTATCTCGTCGGTGCGCATGACGCTGCGACGCTCTCGGCATCGCTGACCCTCTCGGGGATTCTCGCCGAGGGCACGATCGCTGGCACGATCATCGGCGGGCACGCGACGAGCTCTCAGACAGTCATTGGCGCACGCGACAATCAACGGGTCATCATTGGCGGGAAGCGCCCGATTCGACGGCGACGCTGAGCGCAATCGAGTCGGTGCACTCGTCAGGGCAATCGCGGAGCGGGCTCTTGATTGACTTTGCCGTGACCGCGACTCGCGAACCGAAGTGTGACATGAGTAATGGCGCTCTGCGGATTGTTGTTGACCATGTTTTGAGGCGTCCATCCAACACTCGGTCCGCTCCAACCCCACAGCGCGGGCCAATCGGCGCAGTTGCTTCCCCGAGGAATCGGGGCATAGGAGTAGGGGACCCACTCGTCGAGCCAGTCAAGATTGCCAAATCCCTTCCACGGCTTGGAGAGATCCATCGTGCCGTTCACTCGGCTCTTGAGGAACGCTGGGTCGAATGGGATCCATCCAGCCGTTGGGAGATAGAACTCGCACCACGAGATGTAGGTCGTGCTACTCGAGCGCTCGCCGCCTCGGATCGCGCCATTTTCTCGCGTGCCACCGTAGACGACGCGCGCCGGAATGCCTGCGTTGCGCAGGACTGCAACGCAAGAGAGTGCAGCATCGATCGCGGTTCCACTTCCGAGCATGGCAGCATTGGAGAATGTTCCACCGAAGTTCAGCCCACGGATCGAACCGTTCCACCCACGCAAACTGTATTGCGCGGAGTAACCCTTGAGTGACTTGAGCGTTGCGAGGACGAGTTCTTTGGCCGCGTCGTAGGGCGTGACTGCGCGGAGATTTCCCTTCGTTGTTTTCGCAACGAATGCCGTAATGAGCGGGTCGGATGGATGAATGAACTCATCTTCGGCGAGAAAGGGGCGTGTCGACTCCGGCCACTCTCGTGGCCACGCGATCTTGCGAGCGGCCGCCTCATCGATTTCGATCTTCCACAGCTGCATGCGCGCGCGGACATTCACGCGGATGTTCGAGCAATTCACGCTTGGCATGCCGACTTCGATGCGCGTGGCACCCGAAATCGCAGGTTGCATGACGATGGAAAGTTTCTCGGACGGAAGCTCCTTGCCTTCAATCCACACTCGTGCGCCTCCGAAGCTTGCGTCGAGATCCGCGCTCGTTCCCTTTTGAATGAGCGGCATGGAAAAGGTGGTCGGACCGAGTCGCCAGAACACGGAACCGTTCTGGTTCACCATTCCCAGTGATCCCACCAGCACTTCAAACTCAACCTCGGAAACCCTCGGCGACTTCCTCAGGAGCACGACGGGCGCGTTCTCGTCAGTCGTCGAGACCGGCGGAGTTCCTGGACTCGTTTGCAGCGGGTCGCTGCTCTGCGCGAGCGAAGTCGATACCGCGAGCAGTACCGCGAGCGATGCGAGCGTGTGAGTGCGAATGCGGGGTTCAAGCATGCGGATTCCTCCGAGAGCCAAGCGTGACTGGGTTCTAACTCGCGAGGGTGCGAACGGTTTCAGGATCGATCCACCGTTGTAGCGACTGCAGGAACTGTGCAAGGAGCAGATTGATGACGATGATCGTCAAAAAGCTTGCGACAAAGCTCTGGGTGGATGCGCGCCCGACTCCAGCGGCGCCGCCTTCGCAGCGGAATCCTCGGTAGCAACTGATGAGTCCGATCGCCAGGCCGAATGCGAGGCTCTTGAGTACCCCATTGAGTGGATCCCAACCGCTCAGGAACTGCGTGGTGGAGTACCAGTAGTCCGCGCGCGTGACGCCGTAGAGACCGCAAATGATGCCGAAACTTCCAAGAATTCCCAAGAGATCGGAGTAGATCGTGAGGATGGGCGTCATCACCACGCACGCGACCACTCGCGGTACGACGAGCGTCTTGATCGGATCAGCGCTCATGGCACGCATGGCATCGAGTTGTTCGGTGACATTCATCGTGCCGAGTTCGGCAGCGAGTGCGCCGCCGACGCGACCGGCGAGCATCACCGCAGCGAGCACCGGGCCAATTTGTTTCACCACCGCCGCGGCGATGACCCCGCCCATCTGTGCTTCTTGTCCGAGCGCGGCGAACTGGTCGTACCCTTCGAGCGCGAGGATCATGCCAATGAAAGCGCCGGTGACGCTGACCACGATGACGCTCGAGGCGCCGACGGAATACAGCAGGGGTCCGATGTTGCGCCAATGCATCCACGCGGAAGGATGCGTCGCGATGAGCGCGAAAGTGCGTCCAGCAAATCGCGAGAACCGGCCGATGCGGTCAAAGAACAAGCGGACGCTGAGACCGAGCGAAGAGAGTCGAGCGAGTGCGAGCGCCATGGATCGCGCGCAAGCGTAGCAAATAAGCACAACACCCTCGGAAGAGTCCGAGGGTGTTGCGATGAGTCAGCGGAGTGGATGGAGATTCGACTTACGGACAGGCGCCCCACGCGTTGAGCACCGTCGCGAGGTCAGCGGCATCGGTGGTGCCGTTGCCGTCGAGATCGGTTGCGCCGGCAGAATCCCATCCGTTCAGGAGCGACGCCAAGTCAGCAGCGTCGGTGACGCCGTCAGCGTTGAAGTCCGTGACGCATGGATTGGCCGTCTTGTCGCAAGCGAGACTCACAGCGCCCGGTGTGTCAAGCGTTCCAACCGCGGCTGGGTCTTGCAGACCGATCGCCCACAGGGAGGTGGTCGAGCAGTAACTCAATTGGAATGGGACCGAGGGAGTGGTGCCGGAAGTGTCAGGGCCTACACGGTTCAGGCTATAGGCCCATTCGGTTCCCACTGGAGGAACCGCAGCCGATTCGAGGAGGGAAACGGAGTCGACCAGATGGCTCCAGGGGGTGAAGTCGAGTCCGCCGTCATCATCAACATCGAGGTCCATGCCAATGGTGCCGGTGAATCCGTACACCAACATGTGCGTGACATTGTCACTGTTCTCAAAGAGGATGTAGGGGCTGACGAGGTTCGCGGCGGAAAGGGTGAATGTCGTGGTACCTGCGACGAAGTAGCCGCTTGCAGGAATCTCGGTGCAGTTAAGGTCAACATAGCACTCGATCACGCCCGAGCCTTGCACCGCAACGCCGTCACCGATGACCACATAGGTGAAACCCGAAAGGCTCGTGCCAGGTGCACCGGCCAATTCGAAATACTCCTGTTGATCAGAGACAAGGGCAAGGTCATCAGTTCGGATCTCGTTGATCCGCACTTCGGCGGGAAGCGCGTCTGGATAGCACGCGCAATTGGCGCGATCAGCGCACGCCTGATCCCACGCAACCTCGCAGCAGAGCGGGTCGCCCGCGCAAACACTGTCGCAGCAGATCGCATCCGAGCAGCCGGGGGTTGCCACGGCAACGCGGCAATCCGTCTTGTTGGGCACACCGCACGAACCGATTGCTGGGCAGACCGAACCAGGCGCGAGGCCGGGCGTGTCGTACCCAGTGACATCAAACGGATCGTAGTGACCCATGCGCGGTGAACCATCTGCACAGCGGAAGAAGTGCGGCGCGAGATTCGTCCCGTCCGGACCAACGCTCACGGCCGCGTACGTGCAGTTCACTTCATTGTCGAGCAGCGCGACTGAATCGATGACGCTCTGCCAAGGCGTTGTGTCGAAGGTGCAGTCGTCATTCGTGTCGAGGTCGTCGCCCACGATTCCGGTGAAGTTGTAGACAAGGTAGTAGTTCTTCGTGCCAGAGTCATTGAATGAGAGGAAGCGAAGCGCATCGGGGACGGCGTCGATAGAGAACGAGGCCTCGGTAATCAGGATGCGGCCATCCTTCGCAATCGAGAGTCCGTTCATGCTGACTGTTGCTTCGATCTTTCCTTGATTGACGCCCGCGCTCTGCGATGCGATCACCACCAGCGTGACGCCATTGAGCGACGCGCCGGGTGCGCCACTCAGCTCGACATACTCATTCAGATCGGTCGCGCTTGGATCGGAGACGCGCAACTCAGCGATCTGCAAGACTGGTGCGGGGGCACCGTTGATGCAGGCTGTTTGCGCAGTGGTGACGCAGGATGCGTCCCACATCGTGTCGCAGCAGACTGGGTTGACGACGCAGACTGCATTGCAGCAATCCGAATCAGCGCAGCCGGGGGTAAGAACGGCGACGAAGCAACTGCCGGTGCCTGGCCCACACGCTGTGCAGATGTCGTTGGCATCGCCGGCAGAATCGCGACCGAGGCCAGCCCCATCGAATGGACCAATCTTCCATGTTCCTGCGGGCGAGCATCGATACGCGTGGCTCGCGACGAAGGTCGTGTCAGGCCCAACGGTTGTCGTCGAGTACCACCACTCATCACCAGCTGCTGGAACGCCCGTGTTTGGCTTCACGAGTGCGACGGAGTCGACGACGCTCGTCCATGGCGTGATGTCAAGTACGCCATCCTCGTTGGTATCGAGGTCTTGTAGAAGGGTGCCCGTGAAGCCCGACACCAAGAGATGGGTGACATTATCGCTGTTCTCGAAGTTGATCGCAGCAACCGGACCAACATCGACGCTGCCGGCGAACACCAAGGTCGCGACCTTCGACACCGAAATGAATCCGTCGCCAGGAATCGTGTAGGCGCCGAGCGGCACAACACACTCGATCACGCCGTTCTTGGTCGCGGCAGTCGAGCCGTCGCCGATGACGATGTAAGTCAGCCCGGCGAGCGACGAGCCTGGAGCGCCCTTCAATTCGAAGTATTCGTCCGTGTCCGTGCCTGGGTGATCAATGCGGATTTCGTTGATGACGACGGGCTCTGGTTCGCAGAGACCATTGGCTCCGCCAGGCGAATCTATTTGCGCGTAGGCGTCTTGCGTTCCTACATTCCATTGCGAGCTAAGTTCGCACTTCCACGCAGCGTAGGGGACAAATCCAGCATCTGGACCAACGCGATTGAGCGAATAGATGAAGTCATCGACCACACCGTCCGCGAGTCCGTTCCACATCGACATGCTGTCGGTGAGATTCGTCCACGGGAATGCGTCGAGTGTGCCGTCATCGTTTGTATCGAGATCATCACCGACTGCGCCTGTGAATCCTTGCACAAGGAAAATCGTGACGTTGTCTGTGTTTTCGATCGCGAGAGGCGCAATGAGATTCGGAGTCGCAAGCATGAGGCTTGCCTTTCCGACGACGAAGTAGCCGCTCGCGGGGATGGTGCCGCCAAGCGCAATCACCTGTTCGATCGACCCGTTCTGGGCGGGAGGCAGTTGCGCATCATCATCACCCACGATGACGAGGCTGTACCCCTTGAGGGAGGTGGCGGCCAACCCCTTCAGTTCGATGTATTCCTCAGTATCAGAGCCCGGCTGATCCGCGCGAACTTCATGGAGCGTGACTTGGGCGAAGGAGGAGTTGGCGAAAGCGAGGCCTGTCGCCACATAAAGACAAGCGTGAAGAGCGTGTCGCATCTTTGATCAATCTCCAGAAAGGGTTGCAGACCAGCAAAGCAAGAATCTCGGCTGCGCACGAGGAGTGCCCAGTCGAGCAGATTTGTTTGAGTCTAGATCAGAACGGCGAATCTCCAAACGAGTTTCCGAGTTGTTGGCGCGAAGAGTTGGCGAACGCTTATGCCGCGAGGGTCCCGAAAGTTCGTCGATTCAACTCAGAAACAGTCGAATTCACGGACTTCAAGGCGCCGAAACGACTTGCACGAGCATCCCCGAAGAGGCTTCAACCAAACGCACAACGCCGCGTTACCGCGGCGTCGTGGTGGACCTTTCTGAGGACGATTCGCTGAGGAATCGCGCGAGTTCGTCGCTCACTTCACATTGTCATCGTCGGTCGTCGTTGCCACGGGAGTCGGCGCGGTGGTCGCTGATTCCGTGGTCTTCGCGGCGGTGGCGGTTGTTCCCGAATCGGTCGATGGCTTCAGGTAGAGCTCGACGCGGCGGTTCGCCTGTGAACCCTTCGCCGTGTTTTCACTGACCGGGCGGAACTCGCCGTAGCCGGCGACCATGAATCGGCTCGCGCCAACGCCGTCGGCGACGAGCGCCTCGCGGACTGAGATCGCGCGGTGCGCTGAGAGGTGCATGTTGGTTGGGTGTGCGGCGGCGGTAGCGGCGCGGCGAATGCCAACATTGTCGGTGTGTCCAACGACTTGAACCTCGAGGCTGGTCGCAGAACTTCCATTGAGGACCGTCGCAACTTGCGCGAGCACTCCCTTCGCCTTGTCGGTGAGTTGTGCAGAACCGGAATCAAATGTCACATCGCTCGAGAAGCGCAGCATGCCCTTCGCCTTGTCAAAGGTGAGCAGTCCGCCGCTGCTCGCGGCGATTTCTTCGAGTGCCGCGGACACATCGGACGGCAGCACATCGAGCGCGTTCACTTGGCCGAGCAATGCGTTGTAACGGTCCGTCAGCGCTTGGATGTCTGCGTCGCTTGCGCCGGCGAGTGTCTTTGCCTTCAATAGGTCAGCAGCTGCTTCGGCGAGCTGTTTTCGCAACAGTTCCTCGTTTGCTGTCGAAGTATCCAGCTCACCTTGCAACTGCGCGACTTGCTGCTTGAGGCTGCGATTGTTCGTCATCAGGTCGTCGTACTGCGTTTGTGGAATGCAGCCGGTGAGCGTGGTGAGTGCGAGTGTTGAGGTGCCGAGGACGATGAGGTCGAAGCGCATGGGTAATGCCTTGAGCTGCTGTTGAATTTTTGAAAGCGCGTGCTTCGATCGCTCCATGATCGAAACCCAAGTGAAACTTAGGGGAGTTTGCGAGAAGTCTCCCATGATGCGCTGTTCGAAGGCAAACGGCAGCAATTCCTTGAACGGCGCGAGTGTAGCGTCCGCCCCCGTGCTTGCGTGGAAACTCGCGCAGGAATTGCGCGTCTTGCTTCGAGAAGTCCTCCGGTTGCGGGAAACCGGTGCGTCGGGTCGATAGGATTCGTACTCCCCCATGAGCCTCGAACGAGACGAATTTCACGACTTCCTCCGCTCGCGTGGACCTTACCCATTGGAAGCCTATGAGTTCCTGCAGCAGGGTTTGCAGCACACGGTGCATCGACTTTCCCAGACGAGCGCCGCGAGTAGCAGCGAGCCCTTTCGCGGCGGCCACATCTCTGGTCAGCAACTCTGCTTCGGGCTCCGGGACCTCGCGATCAGCCGCTACGGGTTCCTCGCTCCGGTTGTCCTGCGGCACTGGGGGGTCGATCGAACGATGGACTTTGGGACAATGGTGTACACCCTGATCGAGGCTGGGCTGATGAGCCGAAACGAGCGCGATTGCCTTGAGGATTTTGCCAGCGTTTTCGAGTTCGACGAGGCATTTTCTCAGCGTGAACTGACCAATTCCATCGGCCGCGGTTGAGGCCCGTTGCACCCTCTCCCCCAGCATGCGGGAGGCATCGCGCCTCTGCTCCGCCCAGACGGCGCAAGTTGAGTAGGATGCAGGGGTCGGGATGGCGCCCGTCACTGGCTGTTATGCAATCTGCTGATTTGGAGCTCCAAGGATGGCGACTCCCGAACAAACTGATTCCGATCCGAGTGCGAATCGTCCTTCCGCGAGCGCCTCGAACCCGAGCGCAACGCAAGGCGCCGCACCGAATCTTCATAAGTTGCACCTCTGGCAGATCCAGGGCATCCGCGACATTCTTGTCGTAGCGGTCGTGTTTTCGATCTTGTCCTTGGGTTACCAAATGCGGACGGTCACGGTTCCGCTGCTCGTTGCACTTGCCTTGGCGTATCTGATGGAACCAATCGTGCGGTATCTCTGCACCTTTCGGTTTGTGTCGCGGCCGGTCGCGGTCAGTCTGATCATGCTCGTGAGTGGGCTCGTCCTTGCAGTCGTGCTCGCGATCGGCGTTCCCCTCGTGGTGGGGCAGGGAGTGGAACTGCTAGAGAGCGCGCAGAGTGGTCGCTATGACAGCGCGCTCGCAAGCGCGATCGATGGACTTCCACCGGAGTATCAGCAGAGCGCGAAGGACCTACTCGAGCGCCTGGGTCATCCGCTCACCGGCGCGGCTTCGGCATCGAATGACGCGCCGCCGATCGAGGCCGGCGCAGTACCAACGACGGCTGATCCGATTCCACCAAGCGCAGGCCCTGCAATCGCCGAAGAAATCGCGGTCGGCCTCGCGACCATTGAGATTCCTTGGGTTTCACTGCTCGGCACGAATGTGAGCCAGATGCTTGCGTTCGCGCTCGCGGTCTTCCGCATCAGCCTTGTGACCTTTCTCATTCCGTTCTACTTCTGGTTCTTCAGTGTGTCGTTTCCGCGCGTGCTTGCTTTCGCGCGCGAACTGATACCCGACGAGAAGAAGGACGCGGTGCTGAGCGTTGTGGCAGACATGGATCGCGCGGTCGCAGGGTTTGTGCGCGGAAGAATTGTGATCTGTGTCCTGATGGGAATCGGCTTTGGTATTGGATGGCACTTCTGCGGCGTTCCCTACGCGATCGCACTTGGCGCACTCACTGGCGCACTCTCGATCGTTCCGTACTTGGGGGGAATTGGCGTTCCGCTCGCCATCGGCACGCTGCTCATTTCGCAATACGAGCTCCCGCCGGAGCAGCGCATGGGACTCCTCGCAATTGCGCTCTGGCCGATCATCGTCTTCGTCATCGTGCAGTCCATCGAGGGCTACATCCTCACGCCCATCATCGCTGGCAAGGCGACGAATCTCGACCCAGTGACGATTGTCGTCGCAATTCTCGCGGGAGGCTCGATTGCCGGTGTCTACGGCATGCTCCTCGCAATTCCTGCCGCAGCGTGCGGGAAGATTGCGATTCAGCGACAGGTGTTGCCTCGCTTGAAGGATTGGGCGCGTGGCCGCGTGGCTGATCCGCTTCCGATCGATCACGACTGAGTACTTCTTCCGATGCGCTTTTCGAAACTGATCGCTGATCTCGCCTCGTCTGTAACGCCGACCACCGTGGATCCTGAGATTTGGAGCCTCTGCGAGGACTCTCGGCTTGCGAAACCGAAGTGCTTGTTTCTCGCTCGCGTGGGGACGAAGGCGGATGGTTGCGAGTACGCCGCGCAGGCGGTTGCAGCTGGTGCGGCAGCCATCGTGATGGCGGAAGGGGCGTCCATTCCTGACGGGCTGCCTCAGGAGATTGCGGTTGCGTTCGTCGCAGATCCAGCCGCGGCTGCGGGGGTCATCGCGGAGCGATTCCATGGTCATCCAGCCAAGGCGTTGCATGTGGTCGGCGTGACGGGAACGAATGGCAAGACAACCACGAGTTACCTCTTGCAACAGTTGCTGACGAAGGGCACTCGCCGGTGTGGCTTGATTGGGACGGTGGAAACGCATGACGGGTTGGTGCGGAGGCCATCGAGTCTTACGACACCGCCAGCGTTCGAACTGTCGAATCTCTTTGCGAGAATGCTCGACAATGGTTGTGCGGCGGTCGCGATGGAAGTTTCGAGTCACTCGCTCGTGCAACGCCGAGTTGGTGCGATCCCGTTCCGAACCGCGATCTTCACGAATCTCACCGGTGATCACCTTGATTACCACGGTTCGATGGAGCATTACGCGCAAGCCAAGGCGGTGCTCTTCTCGATGCTTCGTGTCGACGGCATCGCGATCATCAATGCGGATGATCCGCACGCGTCCACCATGATCGATGCAACTCGCACGCGGGGCGCGAGCGTTTGGCGCACGAGTCTGCTCGATCGGAGCGCTGAGTTTTCTGCGGAGATTCGATCGATGAACGCCAGCGGCATGGACGTGACGCTGCGTGGATTGCCGTGGGGAGCAGGACAGGAGTATCCCATTCGACTACCGCTGGTCGGTCGTCATAACGCGATGAACGCACTTCAAGCGCTGGCCGCGGCGATCAGCGTGGGCGTTCCGTTGCACGAGGCGCTCGCGGTCCTTGCGCACTGCGAAGCTCCTCCCGGAAGACTGCAACCCATTGCAACCGGCAGTGCGGGGTTTAGCGTGCTTGTGGACTACGCGCACTCAGACGATGCACTTGCCAATGTCCTCCGGACGCTGCGCGAGACGCTCGCGCCGGGCGGTCGTTTGCGCGTCGTGTTTGGTTGCGGTGGTGATCGCGACAAATCCAAGCGCCCTCGCATGGCGAAGGTTGCATGTGAGGGCGCAGACGATGTCGTCATCACCAGTGACAATCCACGGACAGAGGATCCACAGACGATCATCGCGGAAGTCAAGGAGGGAGTTCCAAGTGACTCGCTCGCGCGCGTGGTGATCGAAGTCGATCGCTCGAAGGCAATCGCGTATGCGGTTTCGATGGCGCGCGAAGGCGATGTGGTATTGATTGCGGGGAAGGGGCACGAGGATTACCAGATCATCGGCTCGCAGAAGTTCTCGTTCGATGACCGCAAGCAGGCAGCAGAAGCGCTGCGGCAACGCGCCAATGGAGCTCCTCGATGAGCGACGGGGTTGGGGAGTTTCTTTCGCGAGTCGAAATGGCGGAAGCGGTCGGAGGCGCTTGGTCAAGTTGGCCGTCAGTCGATGCGACGGGCATTGCGACCGATACGCGAGAGTGGATGGAGAGGAAACTCTTCATCGCACTTCGCGGTGATCGATTCGACGGCCATGCCTATCTCGCGGACGCCTTCGCGAAGGGTGCAGTTGGAGCTGTCATTGATCGAAGCTGGAGCGATCGAGATGGTGGCTATGGTCCCGTCCTGCGCGTCGACAACACGCGCACCGCATTGGCGAAAATCGCCTCCGCTTGGCGGAAGAGTCTGTCGGCGCTCACCGTCTCTGCGGTGACGGGCAGCGCGGGGAAGACCACGACACGACGACTGATCGAAGCCGCATGTGCCATGCGGGGCGAGACTGTCGTGAGCCTGAAGAGTTTCAACAATGACATCGGCGTACCCCTCACGCTACTTTCGGCGCGGCGCACGCACCGTTTTCTCGTGGCGGAGATAGGAATGAATCACCCTGGCGAGATTCTGCCACTCGCGCAACTCGTGTCGCCTCGTGTTGCGGTCGTGACCATGGCGGGTCGAGCGCACCTTGAGGGCATGGGTTCGCTCGAAGCGGTTGCGAAGGAAAAGGCATCGATCTTTCTTGCGCTCCCCGCCATGGGCTGCGCGGTTATGCCCAGTGAAGCTGGCCCGCTTTCGGATGCGATTGAGGGGATTGGCCTTGCCCATCGCGGCATCCGGCAGATCCGATTCGGCGGTTGTGATCGCGCCGATGTCCGACTGATCGAGCGCCGTCCGTCGAGCGCAGGCTCGCAGCGGCTCTCCATACGGGTGAGTGCGGCGAGCCTACCTCAAGGCAGCAAGGACCGGCGTGTGGAGTTTGATTGCGCCCTGCCTGGGGAACACAACGCGCGCAATGCCGCATCGGCATTGGCTGCAGCGCTGGCGCTCGGCGTTGATCTGGACGATGCGATTCGCGGCATCGCGTCGGTGGTACCGTCGGAGATGCGCTTCGTGCGGGAAGAGCACCGTGGGGTGACCTTTTTCAACGACACTTACAACGCAAATCCTGATGCCATGCTCGCCGCGCTCCGCACCTTCGCGGAACTCACCGTCAACGCATCGCGCCGCGTCGCGCTCCTCGGCGAGATGCGAGAGCTCGGCTCTGATGCCGCGCAGCTTCATCGCGAAATCGGGAAGGAAGCAGCGGCGACCTCTCTCGACGCAATCATTGCGGTTGGCCCGTTCGCGACGGAAGTCAAAGACGCCTATCAACACGGGGGTGGCCGCGGCGCGGCAATGGCTTTCGCGGAGTTTGGAAGCGACGCGATGGACGCCGCGCTCAGTCACGCAACGCCAGGGACGCATGTATTGGTGAAGGGGTCGAGGGGCGCGAGAATGGAGCGTTTCCTCGCGGAATTCCGATGAACCAAGGCAACCACTGAACCCGTTCCAAGGACCTCCACTTCGTGCTGTATTTTCTGACGCAGGAGTATCAATCCTGGCTCGACTCGATCGGGCTCTACCGTGTGATTCAAGTGTTCACGCAGTTGGAGTTCCGAGCATTTGCATCCGTGCTGTTTGCGTTCACCTACGTCTTGCTCGTCGGTCCGCGCACGATTGCGTGGTTGCGTCGCTGCAAGATTGGTGACAACCCGCAGTTTGATGATGCGATCATTGACACGCTTTCGGAGGGAAAGCGTGGCACACCCACCATGGGCGGCATTGTCATCGTGGGTGCGATTCTCGGCTCAACGGTCCTGCTCGCGGATGTTGTGCACAGCAAGTACATCCTGTGGACGCTGTTCACGCTGGGGTGGTTTGGAGGCATTGGCCTCTTTGATGATTGGCTCAAACTCCAAGAGAGCCGGCGGCCGACAAAGTCCCGTCACGGATTGCGCTCGATCGAGAAACTTGCGTACCAGTTCGGAGGCGCGATCCTGATCGCGGCAGGGCTGTATTACACCTCACAGGGGGACACCAACCCTGCTGCGGTATCGCTCAATCTCCCTTTTCAGCGCACTTATGAGCTCGCGACGCGGAGCGCATTTGAGGGGGCGAGCCTGAATCCCTCCGTGATCGTCCTTGGCCTTGCCGGATTCACGGCGCTTGGTTCGATCTGGATCGTCGGCTTCTCGAATGCAGTCAATCTCACGGATGGCCTTGATGGCCTGTCTGCCGGAACCATGACCGTCGCGAGTTTCGTGATGATGGTGTTGTGCTTCATGTCATCCTCACGCGAAGCGGCATCGTTCCTCATGGTGCCGCATGTGCCAGGGGCGTCCGAGCTCATGGTGGTCGCGGGAGCGATGGCGGGCGCATGCATGGGTTTCCTCTGGTTCAACTGCAACCCCGCGAGTGTTTTCATGGGGGACACAGGATCGCTGCCGCTGGGCGCCTTGCTCGGGTTCATCGCGGTCGCGATTCGACAGGAGGCACTCCTCTTGATCGTGGGCGGAGTGTTTGTGATGGAAGCCGGAAGTGTCATGCTGCAGCTGGGCTACTTCCGCTTGACGAAGGGGCGGCGGCTCTTCCTCATGACACCTATTCATCACACCTTTCAAAAACGCGGTTGGACCGAGACTCAAGTCGTGACTCGATTCTGGGTGATCTGCGCGATTTTCGGAATGCTCGCATTGGCATCGATCAAGATGCGGTGAATCGCCGCGCACGCGTTTTTCCTATGATGCGTTCTCCAAGTGTCCTTGTGCTTTGGGCGTGTTTTCACGCGTGGTTTCTCGCATGTCCTCAGTTGGGACTCAACTCCTCGATCGATTCCAGCGACGACTGCTCCTCCTAGGGAGCGTTGGGTGCGTCATGCTGCTGTTGCTTGGAGCGCAGCTCTTTCGATTGGCGTTCCTCGAGCATGCCGTGCATGCACAGGAAACCGCACGGTTTCTGACGACCCGTCGACTGCTCCCGGCATCTCGCGGCACCATCTTTGATCGACGCGGCGAAGTCCTGGTGCGTGATCGCGCAAGTTGGAATGTGTTGGTTGACTACGACGCGATCACCGGCCGATGGGCGGTGAATCGCGCACGAGCCCAGGCGTTGCAGGAGCTTGGTCGACCGGCGTGGATGGAGATGAGCCCCGAGCGGCGCACTTCGGCGGTGCTTCAGCGACTTGACGCGTGGGAGGAGACGCTCGAGACGCAGATCTACGCGGCGCTCGCGAATGCAGGAGGAATCAGCCGCAGCGAGTTGGAACGCCGCTTTGATGAAATCGTCGCGCGCGCTGAGCGGCAGGCCCTCACCCGACGCGATTCCCTGCGAGATGCGGCGATTCGCCGTTACGGCGCGGATGCTCGGATTGATGGACTTGAGCAAGAGTTGGTCGCGGCCCAGCGTGAGTCGCATGTGATTCTCACCGATGTCGGTGATGAGGTCGCGTTTGCGTTTCAACGATTGAGTGATGCGTTTCCCAAGACAGTCTCGGTGCACGCAGCGAGTGAGCGCGTCCGACCCTGGGAGCATGTGGTGTTCGACCTTGCTCGAAAGGACTTTGTTGCGCCGGCGCGGAGGGACTCGCCCATCCAAGTCGAATTGCATGGCGTTCTTGATCACCTCCTCGGGAGTACGCGCACGCAGGTTTTTCCAGAGGATCTCGCGCGGCGCCGACTCTTCGCGGAAGGCTCGCGTGAGATCGTGGACTTGGGCGGATATCGCGCCGATCGCGACATCATCGGTTCAAGCGGCATGGAACGGCGCGCGGAAGATCACTTGCGAGGCTTGCGTGGCGTGGTCGAACGAGATCTTGAGCGCGGAACAGAATCTCGCCTCGACCCAGTGGCGGGCGCTGACCTGACGCTCTCGATCGACATCCGATTGCAAGCGCGCGTGCAGGCGCTCTTTGATGAGAAGTCGGGTCTCGCTGAAATCCAACAGTGGCAACGCGGCTGGGAGCCGGAGGGTTCGCCGCGCGCTGGCCCGCTTCCGGTCGGGTGGAAGTTGAATGGAGCGTTTGTCATTCTTGACATTGAACGCGGTGAAGTGCTCGCCGCAGGAAGCAGTCCAACCCTTGCGCAAGGTCGTGCGATGGATGCGCTGCAGCGGAATGCCGAAAGTCCACAAGTTTTCCGTCCCTTCGAGGGTGCGTATCCCCCGGGCTCCATCCTCAAACCGCTAGTTTTTGTCGCTGCGGCGGCGGATGGCCTTGTCCATGCGGATGAGGCCATTGAATGTAGGGGACACTTTTTCGAAGAAGCCACCGAGAGCGTGCGATGCTGGATCTACCGTCCCGCGCAAGGACGCGACAGTGTGCACGGAGCGCTGCTCGCGTCGGAGGCACTCGCGCGAAGCTGTAACATCTATTTCTACACACTTGCGCAGCGCCTCGGGCCGGAGCGATTCGTGGGGTGGATGCGTGCATTCGGACTCGGTCAGGCACACGCGCTCGACTGCGCGGTGGAACGAGTGATGGAGAATGGGGCGAGCGTGTGGAGCGGGGTTGCCGCTGGTTCGCTTCCAGACTCGTCAATGATTGCGAGTTGGAAATCGAAACGCGATCGAACGAGCCCAGTGCTGCTCGGTATCGGGCAGGGCGCGATGACTTGGACGCCCCTGCAAGCGGCAAACGCGTTCGCGACGATCGCCCGCGGCGGCGTCTCCATCCCGCCCACCGTCTTGCTTCGATCGGAGGTTCCGAGTGGTGATGATCTGCGACTTCCTCCGTGGGCCGTTGACGCGGCGCTTGAGGGACTGCGTCAATCCGTCCGTGAGTCGTATGGCACGGGCCATCATGTCACGCTGGAAAACGGCGTGAAAGAGCCGTTGTTCGACATACCGGGATTGAGTGTCTGGGGAAAGACCGGGACCGCGACTGCTTCTCTGCTCGCGCTCGACAATGACGCGGATGGTGACACTGACCTTCACGTGCGAACGGATCACGCATGGTTCGTTGGACTCGTCGCCCCTCGCGGGGAGAAGCCGAAGTACGCCGTCGCGGTGATCCTTGAGCACGGAGGATCGGGCGGCAAAGTTGCCGGCCCAGTTGCGGCGCAAGTTTTTCGCGCGCTCGACGCGGAGGGATATCTTCGCCGCGCAGGGGCGTTGTCGGACGCTGATGGAGGTCGGCGGTGACGCTCGGCATCGGACCCGCATCACTCTTTCGGGGCACGAGCGAACTTGGAAAGAAACGCCATAGCTTCGCCACCTTCGCGTGGCTTTCTGTAATCGCTGCCGCGGGCATGAGCGTCATTGGGATCCAAGCGATCGCACTGACCCGACCGGAACTCGCGGCGAGACAGGGGATCTTTCTCTTTGTTGGGCTCGTGGCAGGGGCCCTCGCGATCGTGCCGCATCCGAGGTTCCTGCGCGTTGCATGTTGGGCGCTGTGCGCGATCGTGATCGCGCTCTTGGTCTTTGTCCTGCTTCCGATTGCGCCGGCATCCCTCGTGACGCCCCGCAACGGTGCTCGCGCGTGGATCGCGCTCGGCGCATTCGATTTGCAGCCGAGCGAACTTGCAAAGATCGCATTCATCTTATGCCTTTCGCAATGGCTCTCGATTCGGCAGAGCCCCCGACGATTGCGAAACCTCGTCGTGCCGCTCTTGCTCTTTCTCGTACCGGTTGGATTGATCGTGCTTGAACCAGACCTTGGCAGCGCGCTCCTCTTTGGCCCCACGCTCCTTGGAATTCTTCTCGCATCCGGTGCACGATTGGGACACATCGCAGTGGCGGTGGGATTGACCGCATGCCTCGTTCCAGTCGCGTACTTCTCCGTCCTCAAGCCCTATCAGCAGGCGAGAATCGATGCCATTGTTGCGCAGGTGAGGGGCGACACGCGGTTCGAGAACGACATCGGATTTCAGGGCTGGCGGGCCATGCGGTTGGTGGGAAGCGGCGGTGTCTTCGGCAACGAAGCATCGCATGCCAAGGCACTCGTCAAACTGAATGCGCTGCCTGAGGAGCACAACGACATGGTGTTCGCTGTGGTGTGCTGCCGGTACGGGTTACTTGGTGGCGCGTTGGTCTGGGTCCTGATGTCGATGTACGCCGCGGGCGCGCTGCTCGTGGCGGCCAGTGCTCGGGATGGGTTTTCGAAGCTTGTTGCAGTCGGCATTGGCTCCATTCTCTTTGCGCAGACCTTCGTGAACACCGGAATGACGATTGGAATCCTCCCGATTACTGGGGTGACTCTTCCATTTGTGAGTTATGGTGGCTCGAGCCTCGTAGCATCATGGATCATGACAGGTGTACTGTTCTCGCTTGGATTCCACCGCGTTGGGAGTGGTGAGAAAGATCGATTCGATGAGTGACTTTCATTTTCCTCACGGCCACTCGCAGAAGTCCGCTCGGCCGATGGTGCGCGGGGAGAACGCGCGCGGCCCACGCGAACCGAGTCCTGATTCAGAAGCAGAACGCCTGCGCGCGCGGGCGCAAGAACTCTCCGAATGGCTTCAGTTTTCGCCCGCGCCCGAACCGATTGCGAGAGATGCCGCAACTCTCGCGCAGCTACAGGCGCAGGGCATCGAACTCGAAGAGCGTGAACTGCAACTTCTTGAGCGATATCTCGGACTTCTGTTCGCGACAAACGCGCGATTCAACCTGACTGCCATCACCAGAGAGGACGCGTGGAATCGCCATGTGCTTGATTCACTGAGCCTGCTTGCGCCACTCGACGCGCTCGAAGTGGCGCGTGCCATGGACCTTGGATCGGGAGGTGGCTTGCCAGGGATTCCGCTCGCGATCTGCCGGAGCGACATCGAGTGGACGCTCGTGGAGGCAACGACGAAGAAGGCGCACTTTCTGACGGCGGTCGTCGAACATCTCGGCTTGCCCAATGTGACGGTGTTACAAGCGAGGGCGGAGACCACGAGCCAGAATGGCATTGGCGAGGTGCTCGATGTGGTGGTTGCGCGCGCGGTTGGAGCTTTCGGCCCACTCGCGCAGTTGGCCGTTCCGTACCTTCGCATCGGCGGTGTGCTTCTGGCGATCAAGGGCGACAGAGCTGCGGAGGAAGTCATGGACGCCAAGGCGCGGCTGCACGCGCTCCATGCGCAGGTCATCAACCAGATTCGAACGCCTACCAACACGATTGTCGTGATGGAAAAGATCCGAAAGACCCCCGCCAAGTATTTTCACTGACCGCTCGCTGCTGAGTGAACCACCGGTTGACCATAGGTCCCGCCTAGGAGACCCAAGATGGAGGGGAGGTTCGTGAGCAGCACTCGCTGCGCGCCGGCGGAAGTGTTGTATTCAAGCAACTCCATTCGCACGCTTTGCCCATCGATCTCGCAACCGAGAAGCCGCGATTCCTGCCAATCCGCTGCGCGCTCGACGCTCCAGCGCAGCACAGGGATGCGTGTTGAAACTCCGGCATTCGTGTTGTGTTCGATTCGTAAGCACACCTCGCCCGTCCCAGTGGCATCATCGAACTCTAGGCACGAAACATGCACGCAGAGCGTTGATCCAACAAGAGGCCATTTCGCCACGAGGAGCGCGGTGGTGCTCGGCGAGGCCGCGACTCTGCCGCCTGAAGAGAGTGCGCTCATCGCGAGACTGCTCCCAGTACTTTGCCAAGAGTCTTGACGGCGCGCTCGAATCCCTTCTCCGACTTGGAGATTGCATTGGAGAGCGATTCGAAGACTTTCAAAAGTTGCAGGAGTTCAGCGATGCGCTTGTCGTGCGATGCCCGGGCGTTGGCTTGTGCTTCGGATTTTCGAGTCGAGGACTTCGTGGGACGGCAAGAGGCCAACTGTTCGAGGAGGGGATCGAACTCCCGCCGCTTCCGCGCACGAAGGATCGTGATGAAGAGCTTCCAAACATCCTGCTCGGCCTGGTGAAAGTCGCGCCGATCACCACGCACCTTGACGCACTGCACGAGTCGCCAGTCGGCGAGTTGGCGCACGCAGGTCGATGCACTTCCGCGCGAGATTCCCAATCGTGTCATGATCTCTTCCGCGGCCAGTGGCTCGCCTGCGATGAAGAGCAGGGCGTGTACTTCTGCCATTGCGCGCTGGACACCCCAACGGGTTCCCATCTCGCCCCATAATGCAATGAAGCGATCCTGCGCTCCGATCAACTCTTCATCGATCGCGACCTGAGGCGCGGAGGGCGCGGAAAGGGCGGCGAGTGGCGCGGGCATGGAAGGAAGACGATAGCACGCATCGGTGGGCTTGGATTTGCAATTTCAGAATCTACTGAAACTTTGAGCTACCTCGCGGCGGGATGGAATGAAAGCCGCCCCGCAGCGAACTGCTGCGGGGCGGCACATTTGGGTAGAGGGATCGATCAAGGAACGGGGATCAGCGGATCATTGATCGAGAGATTGATGAGGTCGTACCAAGTGGCATACTGCTTCACATTGCCAAGACCGAGCGTATAGATGCGCACCACAAACTCGTTGTCCGGGCCGACATAGTTGTCGTACCCGAGGTAACCAGGAACGGTGAAGTTCATCGTGCTGTCCGCTGTTCCAAGCACCTGATTCCCAATGTACTTGTTGCGACGGTTGACATGGTCGTACATGTACGCAAGTAGCATCACGGGCGTCCGGGTCGTGCGCGCGACGATGTCGAGGCGGAGGTCATAGATATTGCCGGCGTCTTGCACCGTGTTGGGTGCCCGGCAGCGGACATCCGTTGTCCAACCAGTTCCAAGGTAGGTGAACCCCTCAACGCGATCGCCTTGCGTCATGCGCGTTGACAAGACCTTGTTATAGTTAAGGTCTTGTGCGCGGATCTTGAAGTTGGTGATGGGTGGGGTTCCCGTTCCGGTCAGAATCTCAAACCCCATCTGGTCGCCGTCGAAGAAGCCACTCGAAAGAATCGAGTAGGCGCTCGCGATGGGCGCGGGGAAGTTGTTGATCACCTTGAAGAAGCAATCGCAATCATCGGGAATGCATCCATCGGGCGTCTGGCAGCAAAAATCTCCAATGTTGGCACCTTCGGCTTCGATCGAACGGCTCACATCGCATTGTGGTGCTCCTGTGAGAGACGAACGCATCTGCTCAGGCGTGATCGGCATGCCATAGAGTTGTTTCGACCAGCCTTGCAGAATCGTCACCATGCCAGCCACCGTCGGAGCCGCGGAGCTCGTTCCGTTGAAAGTCGTGGTGTACGTGCGAAGCATGTTGTCTTCGTTCGCGTCAATTCCTGTTGGAGAATTGGCGCCTTGGAACAACGCGCCATAGCCAGTCGTGCAAACCGCTGTGCCCCAGCCGAAACAGTGCACATCGCCATTCTCGGCATCGGGGTTTGTGTAGTTACTAAATGACTGGCGAACGTAGCTCTGGAAGCAGCACTGTCCTGGTGGGTGATACTCACCGCCCGCACCGCTCGCACCGACGATGATCGCGCCGGTATCGAACGGCGCGTCAGCGATCGCCATACCGTCGTTGCCCGCCGAGCAACACTGCGTGATGCCGAGGTCGGAACCGAGGCGAACCAAAGTCGCGAGAGGCTCTAGACGATCCATCGGGCCGATGCCCGGATAGCCCCATGAGTTGTTGACGACATCTCCTGCACCGAAAACCTCCCAGCAACTCGTGAGTGCGTTCTGGGAGCGGCCGCCTTCCTCGGCGCTCACGATGGGGAAGAAGTATCCCTGCGCATTCTTCGCGATGCCGGTCACGCCGAACTGGTTCTCACCCGCGACGATCTCGCCGAGCGTGGCAGTACCGTGTTGTGGCTCGTTATCCGGGATCAGGACGATCGTCTGGCCAGCCTCTGGAATGACGCGTGGGGTTGCATAGCTGGGGCCCGATTCGACATTGGCCCAAAGCGCTGGATCGGCGGGATCGGATGGAAGTCCCGATCGGACAAACTCTTCATGCTTCACAAAGGCAGCAAACTCAATCACCGCAACCTTGACGCTCTCGCCATAGAGAATGGCAGGAGTGCCGCCTTGGTAGTAATCGGAGAACTGCTGCTGCCAAGTCGCCAGACCTGTGAGGTCGAAGCCGCGGCCATTGAAACTCGTGATTCCCGCCCAAATGTTGTTCGCTGGGTCGGCGAATCCGGGCTCCGGCACAACCCGATTCGTGAGGTAGAACTGCGCCCCGCCCTGCAGTGCGCCCGTCGCTGGGAACGGCACATAGGTATCGGGCGTTGGTCCAGCGACCGCGTTTCCGACGCATGCCTGCGCGGAAAGTGCGAGCGTGACACACGAGGCATCCCAGCCACTCTGCCCGTTGCAGCAGGTCGGGTCGAGAGTGCAAACCGCCGCGCAGCACGTTGGCTGGCTGCACCCTGCCCCACCGTGGGCTTCGAAGCACGGCCCTTGCTGGACGTTATTGATAATCCACGATGGCCATGCGAGCGGATCAGCTGGAACACCAGGGGCGCTCCAGGCGGGTCCGATGATCGAAGCGGAGCCCGGGAAATAGCCTGGCGGGTTCGCCGGAATCTGAGGCTCAGGGCAACTCCAACCGCCGCCCCCGTTGCACGCCGGATCGGGGGTTTCAGCGCGCAGCAGATACGAGGTGAAGCACGCGTCGTATCGCTGGTACCCAGTCAACTGCGGATTGGAGGATGGATCGTAGATCTGCCCGATGCACTGGAGGTTCGCGATTGCTGCGCAGAGAAAGTCCCATCCGCGTGCGGAAGCATCGTCGGTACAGGTCGGGTCTATCGTCCCCACGAAGTTACAGCATTGTGCGTCGGCGCATCCGTAGATCGGATTCTGCCCACCGGGATCTGGGTTGCAGTTGAAGAAACGCGGATCGGGGCAAGCAATGTTTGGTTCATTGCAGGTAACCGGGTTCATCGGATCACAGCCCTGTTGATGAACCGCGGGGAGCGGGTCGATACTCGTCCACTCCACGATTTCGAGCGCTTGGAATGCGCGAGCCGCGTCGAGCAGTCGGTCAGCCGGAATGTTGTCCACCTCCACAATGCTCGCGAGATCGGGTTGATGGCGACCGCTGTAATCCTCCGCGCGTGCCTCAAGGGCTCGCAAACGGGCAGGACTCTTATTGATCCACTGCCGAACCGTGCCCTTGTGCTGCGCGAGGATCTCCGTCACGACTTGCATGTCTGCGCCCGTGAGAGAAGCGACTTCGCTTCCATCCGCGATCGGCGCACGAGCTCCGAGTTCGTCGTTGAACTTCACGATGAGCTTGCCCGTCAGCGGAAGTAACTCGCCGGTCACGCCGTGACGAGGAAGCACGATCTCTTCGACCAACTTTTTCCGTGCGCGAACGCGTGGCCCAAGTCCCAGTTCATCGACGCCACCACCGTTCGTGCTCGCAGGGGGAATCGGACGCGGCGTTGGCGCGGCCTTCGCCGCTTCGATGCCCACACCAAATGCGGCGACCAGCGCAAGCGAAGCGTTCGCGATGGAGACGCGGCAGAAGCGAGAGATCGTTGCGAGCGAGCGCGGGTTCGGAAGAAAGGAAGACATGCAGCTGAACTCCTAAGATTGACGTCGACGATCGAGGATCGAACGGGTCGGCGAATTTTCAGACAGTCACTTCGCAAGCAAGTGGCACGCAGACGAATAGCGAAGCGCTCCCACGGATCGTGGCAGGGCTGCGATCATCCGAGAATATACGCCATCTGTTTTCGAATGGGAGCACGAAGACGCAAAATAATCAGCAAGGATTTCGCCTATGCGAAAAACGCAAGCCCCGCCGATGTCGGCCGAGACAGCGCTTCTCAGCGGCCGATGTCGGTGCGATAGAACGCGCCTTCGAATCGGATCTTTTCCGCTGCGAGTCGGGAGAGTTCAGCCGCCCGGGCGATGGTGCCTGCGAGTGCGGTCACGCCAATCACGCGCCCCCCGTTTGTGAGCACTTCGTTGCCCTTCCCTCGTGCCGTGGCGGAATGGAAGAGCACGACATCCTCGCGCGGTCCGCGCTCGATTGCTCGAGCTTCACCGAGACCCGTGATTGGAAGCCCCTTTGCGAAAGTGCCGGGATATCCCTTCGAACAAACCATGGTGCAACACGCGGCGCGCGAGTCAAACTCCACATCGACATCTGCAAGGGTTCCGGTCGTCGTCGCCCACAGCAGAGAAATGAGGTCACTCTTGAGGCGGGCGATCGTGGCCTGTGTTTCTGGATCTCCAAACCGAGTGTTGAACTCCAACACCTTTGGACCCGCGGGCGTCAGCATGATTCCGGCATAGAGCACTCCACGAAACGGGATCTCCAATCGTTTCATCGCGTCGATCGTTGGAATGAACACATCGCGATGGATGAGATGTAACAGTTCCTTTGTCGTGGTCGCGGTGGGACTGAATGC
This sequence comes from Planctomycetia bacterium, assembly GCA_005790565.1. Lineage (GTDB taxonomy): Bacteria > Planctomycetota > Phycisphaerae > Phycisphaerales > SM1A02 > F1-140-MAGs142. Next base: position 17,564 of record SXUJ01000142.1, on the reverse strand, counting down.
GCCCATCCCACCGGTGTTGGGCCCGGTGTCGCCATCGCCGACACGCTTGTGGTCTTGCGCGGGATCGAGAATCGTGAAGGAGCGACCGTCCGTCAGTGCGATCACGCTCATTTCCGTGCCGGAGAGTTTTTCTTCAATGAGAATGGTGGTCCCCGCGTCACCAAACGCCTTCTTGCCAAGGCACAGATCAATGGCAGCGAGCGCTTCGGTTGCGTTACTGCACACGATCACGCCCTTCCCCGCGCAGAGTCCGGTTGCTTTCACCACGCACCCATCGGTGCGAGTGAGGGCGAATGTTCTTGCTTGTTCGATGTCGGTGAAGACCTTGCTGTCCGCCGTGGGCACGCTGCCGTGACGCATGACCTGCTTCGCAAACGCCTTGTCCCACTCCAATCGTGCTGCGTCTTTTGAGGGACCGAAGACTTGGCGATGCGGCGCGGCGAGCTTGGTGGCGAGTCCCTCGGCGAGTGGCTGCTCTGGTCCAATCACGACGAGGTGGATACTTTCTCGATCGCACCATTGCGAAAGGCGGAAGACATCGCCACTCGTTGGTTCGGGGCAGGCCTTGCCAATGTCAAGCATTCCCGCATTCGCGTGTGCTTCGACCCAAAGGGTACCCATTCGCGGGCTTTGCTTGAGTTTCCAAGCCAGCGCGTGCTCGCGCCCTCCTGTGCCGAGGAGAAGAATGTTCACTTTTTCGGGAAGGCGGGGGGGCTTACTCAAGGGCGAAGTGTTCCTGAATGCGGCGGGATGCGAAAGAGGGTTGGGAGTGTACGGGAGCCGCGATCGCGATACATTGGTATGTCCATCAGCGTGCGCGAATCCATCGTGCCGACCAAGTTCTCTTGACTTCTGGATCTACTGCCCCATGCTTGTGAACCTCCATCCAACCATCTCCGCAGTGACGCGACGGCTTCGCTCGGCCACTCTCCTTGGGCTGCTCGTTGCAGCGCCCGCGTCGGCGACCGAAACAGATGTTGCAGCGGTGCTCGCGAAACTGAATGAGCCCAATTCGCGCGTGGCCGCAGCGGGGAAGAGCGCTCCCAAGTTGTTCGAGGCGTACCTCGATGTCACACCCTCGCCACAGCCCATCAGTGATGACTTCAACCTCACGACGATTTGGCCCGGGATGGACGATTGGGACGCGGTGTCGAAGTGGGCATCGTCCAACCAAGCATTCCTGAAGGTGATTGGTGAAGTGCAGAACGCACAGGTGCTCGGCGTTCCGTACGGCACTGAAGGCGTGGACCCTCGCTTCGTCGAGCACGGACTCGTTGCCCTTGTGGGCACGGATGGCGAACTTCGTAAGGTTTCGTTTCCGTATCTCCAAGCGCTCCGCACGATGAGCGCACTGGTCGTTGCGGACATGTACCGATCCTGTGAAGCGGGCGAGTTTGACTCAGCGTTTAGCGTGGGCATCGCGCACTTGCGCGTCCTTCGACAGGCCTGCGACTGTGCCATGTTCGCAGAGAAGGTCGCCGCCATGACCTTGCTTGCCGACAGTCTGAGTGTCCACCGCGACATCCTCTGGCGTTACCACACCAAGCTCTCCGGCGACCTGACTCGCAAACTTGCGACGAAGGAGTATTCCTATCTCAAGGCCGCGGACAACGAACGATTGAAGCGACTTGAAATGCCCGAGGGGGATCGCATCGTCGCCGAGGCTTTGATCGCGGAGGTTTTCGATTCCGAGGGCCAGCCCGACCTTCAGAGATTCGCTGCGGTCTTCAGTCAATTGCAATCGCTCGACGAGCCGCTGACGCAGTTTGGTTCGAGCAAGCATTGGGAAATGATTGCCGGAGTGCACGGATCGCTCGACGCTTCCGAGGCGAAGTTGAAAGGCATCTACGACAACTGGTGGCGTCGGTGGCGCCTTCGACAGTACGACCCGATCATGGGCGTGCCGACGGAGATGTCGCGGCTCAACATCGTGCGCTACGCGGCCGTTGCGCTTGCGGTGAAGGACATCGAGTCCCTCTTCGCGTTGCGTCGGCGAGTCGTGGCGGAGCAGAACGGCACCGTGCTTGCGGCCGGTCTGTGCTCCTATCGAAGTCAGTTTGGAGATTGGCCCAACGATGTTGAGAAGGCATACGCCGTCTACATTCCAAAGCGTTTCGACTTTGACCCCTACGACGCGAAGTATGGCCACTTGATCTATCGCGCGCTTCCTTCCCCCAAGTTTGTCGACAGTGAGTTTGGTCGCGTGGAAGTGAAGGGTTGCATCCTCTTTGCGCGGAATGATGACCACGAACCAAGTGGATACTCCAAGCACGCGGCCGGTGGCGCTGCCGATGACTTCGTCCTCTGGCCGGCGCTTCGCGCGCTCTCCCGTGGCGACGGCGAAGGGGAGTCGCCCGCGCGAAGTGCGGGAGTAGGGCAGTGACTGCGACCGCGGGATCGACCGAGAGGGTTGTGATCATCGGTTCGGGACCCGCTGGGTGGACCGCCGCGATTTATGCCGCTCGTGCGAACCTAAACCCGTTGGCCATCATTGGCATTCCCGCATCAACTCCCGCGCCGGTGCTTCCGGGTGGTCAACTCATGCTGACCACGGAAGTCGAAAACTATCCGGGGTTTCCGCATGGTGTTTCCGGCCCCGAGATGATGGATAAGTTTCGCGAGCAGGCGGTGCGATTCGAAACACGCATTCTCGACAACGATGTCGTGCAGTGTGATTTTTACGCGAAGCCAATGCGCTTGACTCTTTGCGATGGGAAGGTGGTCGAAACCCATAGCGTCATCATCGCTACCGGTGCAACAGCGAACTGGATTGGCTGCCCCAACGAACTTCGCCTCGCGCAGAGCGGTGGTGGTGTGAGCGCGTGTGCGGTGTGCGATGGCGCGCTTCCGGTGTACCGCAACAAGGTGCTCGCGGTTGTGGGAGGCGGCGATACCGCGATGGAAGAGGCGAGTTACCTCACGAAGTTTGCGTCGAAGGTGTACATCATTCACCGCCGCGACAGTTTTCGCGCCTCGCGCGCGATGCAAGCTCGGGTGCTCGCGCATCCGAAGGTCGAGGTGCTCTGGAACACAACGGTGGTGGATGTGAAGGGCGAGCACAAGATTGAGTCGATTGAGATTGAGAACACTGTCACGAAGGCTCGATCGACGGTGAGCGTCGCGGGGCTGTTCGTTGCGATCGGGCACTCTCCCGCGACGAAGTTTCTCAAGGATAGTGGGGTCGAACTGGACGAAAAGGGGTACATCCACCTGCGAACCCGATCCAGCGAAACGAATCTCACTGGAGTGTTCGCGGCCGGCGATGTCGCGGACGCGCACTACCGACAAGCGGTGAGCGCGGCGGGCATGGGCTGCCAAGCCGCGATCGATTGCGAGCGTTACCTCGCCTCCCACGATTTGCACTAGCGATGCTTCACGGCGTGCGTTCGAGGCGCGTCACGATCTTTGCGCCCACGCAATCACCCCAGACATTGACGGTGGTTCGCGCCATGTCGAGCAATCGATCGACGCCGATAATGATGCCGATCGCCGTGACCGGAATTCGTGCCACGCCTCTCCCTTCGAGGCTTGCGTTCACCGCCGTGACGACGATGACGAGGGTGACAAGTCCTGCGGATGGAATTCCCGCTGCCCCAATTGCAGCAAGCGTTGCAGTCAACACCGCGATGACGAGGTCAGTCGTCGTCAGATCGACTCCACACAACTGAAAAAGGAAGAGTGCAGCAACCGCTTCGTAGAGCGCGGTCCCGTCGAGGTTCAGCGTTGCGCCCAGTGGAATGACGAAGTTCGTCGCGCGGCTGGAGCAGCCTCCGGCGCCGGTGCATTCGCGCACGGTGACCGGAAGCGTGGCGTTCGAAGAGCTCGTCGCGAACCCAGTGAACAGCGCCCTTCGCACATTCCACATGAATGACCACCCGTTCGTTCGAGCAAAGAAGCAGGTCAGCAGCGGAAGGACGAGGAATCCATGGATCGCGAGTCCGAGCAGCACCGTCAGCATGTAGGCACCAACCGGCCCAGCGACGCTTGCGAGTCCCACTCGGCCCACGATGCCGACGAGGAAGCAGAACAGGCCGATTGGCATCATCCAAAGAAGCCACTGGATCACGCAGAGCATCGCGTGAAAGAGTCCTTCCACAACCTCTCTCGCGCGCTGCGCGCGAGCCCCGCCGGATGCGAGGCCTAGGCCAAGCAGGATCGAGAACACGATGACGCCGATGGTGTTGCCTGCAGCCGCTTCGCCGATGGGCGACTTCGGCAGCAGTTGTTGGAGGATGCTCTTGAATGCGCCGAGAACACCGGTGGATTCGTTAGCCGTCAAGGTCGCGAGGCGTGCGGCGTCACTTTGGTATGCGGTTTCGCCGCCCGCGAGTAACTGGGCGCTGACTTCTGCCGGAACTCCGTCGCCCGGGCGAATCGTTTCGACAAGGACTGTGCCGAGCGTGGCCGCGCACAACATGCAGCCGAGGTAGAAGCCTGCCACGAGCAGTCCCAGTCTTCCGAGTTGTTTGGGATCACCGATGGACGCGATGCCATGGACCACGGCGACGATGACCATCGGAATCACGATCATCTGCAGCGGTCGCAGCAGCAGTAGATTTCCCGTGAACATCCAGGCGGACTCCGCTGGAAGCGCGCCTTGACTGCGAAACAACAGTTCCCCAACCACAATGCCTAGCGCGAGCGCGAGGAGAATGAGCGCAGTCTGGATCCTTCGGTGGTCAGCCACCGACGGGAACCTCAGCAGTGCTCTTCACATGGACTTCATCCAGTTGTGACTGATCCGCCGGACCGGGTGCACCGATCATCAAGTCCATGCCGCTCTGCGTTTTGGGGAACGCGATGACATCCCGAATGTTGTCGGAGCCGACGACATGCATCACAAGGCGGTCGAGGCCAAACGCGATACCGCCATGGGGAGGCGCTCCGTACTTCAACGCGTCGAGGAGGAATCCGAACTTCATCGATGCTTCTGCCTTCGAGAGTCCAATGAGGTCGAAGACTCGATCTTGCACCTGCGTGTTGTGAATACGAATCGAGCCGCCCGCGACTTCGCTCCCGTTGAGGACGAGGTCGTATCCGGCACTGAGGCACGCACCTGGATCGGAATCCAGGATCGAAAACTGGTCTGGATTTGGACTCGTGAATGGATGGTGCAGTGCCACCCAGCGCTTACCTTCCTCGTCGTATTCGAACATCGGGAAGTCAACCACCCAGACGAAGTTCCACCGACCTTCGGGAATGATTGCGAGATCGTGGGCAACCTTTTGCCGTAACTCGCCGAGGACCTTCGTTGCGATGTCCCAGTGATCGGCGGCGAACAGGACGACATCGCCTTGCACGAGCCCGAGCGCCTCGATGAGTGCAGCCTTCACTGGTTCGACGAACTTCGCAACGCCGGTTTCGAAGCCATTCGCGCCAAGCTTGGTGAACGGAATGCCGCCCGCCTTGAAGCCCTTCGCAAACTCGCTATACCCGTCGAGCACCTTGCGCGTGAGCTTCTCATTCGGCGCAGGCACGCGAATCGCCTTCACGACGCCCTTTTTGCCACGGCGGTCAAGCCCGAGCGCATCCTTGAAGACGGCGAACTCTGTCTTCGCAGCGATCGCGGAGACATCGCGGATCTCGAGCCCGTAGCGCGTATCAGGGCGATCAATGCCGTACCGCTCCATCGACTCGGCATAGGTGATGCGAGCGAGCGTCCCGATGTCGTACTGGAAGAGCTCCTTCCAGAGCAACCGAACGAATCCGGTCACCATTTCCATGACCTCTTCGCGTTCGACGAAACTCATCTCAAGGTCGATCTGCGTGAACTCCGCCTGCCGGTCAGCGCGCGGATCCTCGTCGCGTAGACACTTGCAAATCTGCAGGTATCGATCGCATCCAGCGACCATCAGGATCTGCTTGAAGAGCTGCGGGCTTTGCGGCAGTGCGTACCAAGCACCTTCGTGGAGTCGGCTGGGAACGATGAAATCGCGTGCGCCCTCGGGCGTCGTCTTGATGAGGAGCGGGGTTTCAATCTCGAGGAAGCCGTTCGCTTGAAAGTAGTCCCGCGCGAGCTTGGTGATGTGCGATCGGGTACGAAGAATCTCCTGCATGCGCGGACGACGCAAATCAATGTATCGATAGCGCAATCGCATCTCTTCGTTCGTCTTAACGGCGTCGTACTCGTCGATGGAGATTGGTGGCGGTTCGGATGCGTTGTGCAACTCAACCTCCACGGCAACGATTTCGACTTCGCCGGTGGCAAGCTTCGGGTTCGCGCCGCCGGCGCGCGGTCGCACACGCCCGCGGATGCTCGCGACATACTCACGACGCAGACCGCGCGATGCCGCAATCACATTCTCCGGAACCTCTTCGAGGTTGAAGACGACCTGCACGAGTCCCTCTCGGTCGCGCATGTCGCAGAAGATCAGCCCCTTTCCCTGATCGCGATAGGTATTGACCCATCCAGAGACGATGACTTCTTGACCGACATGGCTCGTTCGAAGCGAGCCGCACAGATGAGTGCGCTTGAGCATTGGGAAATGGAGTGAAGGACAGACTTGATGGAAAGAGGATCGAGAGGGAGCAGGGTAGCGCGATTGGGGGCGGCGAGCGCTGCGACGGAGACCCTTCAGGATCTTCGCAGCGCGCACAATTCCCGTATCCTGCGGATCGCATGACAGATTCGATCGATCGTCGCCTGATTCTTCTCACCGCGTTTGAGCCTTCGGGAGATCTCCACGCGGTGCCGGTGATCGAGGCGCTCAAGCGCCGATGCCCGGACTGGGAGATCGTCGCGTGGGGAGGACCCCACATGGAGGCGGCGGGCGCAACGTTATTGGGAAACACTGCCACCGATGGCGTGATGGGCATCCGAGGTGCGACGCGTGCGCTTGAGGTGCGCAAGATTCATCAGGAGATTCTGCGATGGGGAGAACATCGAAAGATCGTGGTGCATCTCGCCGTCGATTCGCCCTCCGCGAATCTCCCACTTTCCGGGCAATTGAAGCTCCGCGGCACCCGCGTGATGAATCTGGTCGCCCCGCAACTTTGGGCGTGGGGAGCCTGGCGCGCGAAAATGGTTCGGCGGACAAGCGACGCACTCTTGTGTTTGCTGCCCTTTGAAGAGCGGTGGTTTCGCGAGCGCGGCTTCGTCGCCAAGTATGTGGGCCATCCTGTGCTCTCCAAGCCTCTCGATCTCGAGGTGGTGAAGCAAGAACGAGATGGCCTACCACCCGGCGGCCCGCGCATCCTGCTGCTCCCCGGCTCACGCACGAGCGAGATTCGAGCGAACGCCCGGCTGTTGGTGCGAGCGTTTGAGTTGGTGTTGGGCCGACATCGCAGCGCAGTCGCCACCGTCGTCTGCACAACCGACGCCACGGCGCGGCTCTTTCGCGATCAGTTCGAGCGATTGCCTAGCGCTGTGCATGTGAAGGTTGGCGGCCTCGAAGGCGCAATCGACTGGTCAGAACTTGCGCTCGCCGTGAGTGGCACCGTCAGTCTTGATCTCGCGCGACAGGCGAAGCCAATGGTCGGTGTCTACCGTACGAGTCTTCTTTCCCGCCTCGGCGCACGATTCCTTATCAAGGCGCCTTATCTCCTGCTCCCCAACATTGTCGCCGGTCGTGAAATCGTTCCTGAGTTCGTCCCGTACTCCGGCGGACCGGAGAAAATCGCGCAGGCAGCAGCCGAATTCCTTGGGGATGGGCGGAAGCGAGCGCAGGCGGCTGACGACCTTCGCCGTGTCGCGCTTTCCTTTGGCGACCGAGACCCCGGCCTCCTCGCGTCGCTTGCCGTTGAGCACCTCGCGAAGACCGGCTCGATCACGAATGCCGCTCTCGATGAGATTGTGCAGACACAGACCTTGCCAGGCGCTCCGAGCAACACGAATTGATGCGGTGCGAGGTGTCGATGGCGTGCCTGGATTTCGATAGACTCACCAATCGCGCCTGCGGCGAGTACCCGATTCTGGGCATGCATACCCGATCGAATCCCTGCTTCATCATCCAACGAAAGCGACCATGCAGCGACACTCCACTCTGTTGACTACCGCGATCACCGCTTGCACCCTCGCAGGCGCCGCTTGCGGTGTGCAGGCGCAGACCTCCGCGCCGCTACTCCCCTCGAGCGTCAAGATTGTGTCGAGCCTTCCTCGCACGGGAAGCGCCAACGCGCAGACCACCGCGATGGTGAACGGCATTCGCATGGCACTGACGGAGGCTGGAGGCAAGGTGAACGGGGTCGAAGTCCTCTACGAGGACTGGGACGATGCGAGCCCGCAGCGCGGGAACTGGGACCCTGCGATCGAGGCGGCCAACGCGGACAAGGGCATTGCTGATGCGATGGTGGTCGCGTACATCGGAACCTACAACTCGGGTGCGGCGAAAGTCTCGATGCCGAAGTTGAACGCTGCTGGACTCGCGATGGTTTCACCTGGGAATACTTATCCCGGTCTCACGAAGCCCGGGACGGGCGAAGCGAACGAGCCCATGGTCTACCGACCTAGTGGTGCGATCAATTACTTCCGCGTCGTGCCCACCGACGATGTGCAGGGGTTTGTTGCCGCCGAGTTCGCGAAGACCCTCAACGCAACCAAGGTATTCATTCTCCACGATCGGGAGTTGTACGGGAAGGGCATTGCCGATGTCTTCAACAAGAGTGCGAAAGCGCTCGGAATGGAAGTCGTCGAGTTCGACGGCCTTGACACCAAGGCCGCGAATTACAAGGCGATCGCCACCAAGGTGAAGCAGTCGAAGGCGGAGGTTGTTTTCTACGGCGGAACCACCCAGACCAACGCGGCGCAATTGGCGAAGGATCTGTTGGCGCAGAAGGTCGATGTAAAACTTATTGTTCCCGATGGTTGCTTTGAGGAAGCATTCATCAAAGCCGCGGGAACCAACGCGCTCGAAGGTCGTTGCTACATCACTTTCGGCGGCGTGGAACCGAAACTTCTTGGTGGCCAAGGCAAGGTGTTCTACGAGAACTACAAGCGCCTCTACGGCATGGAGCCGGAGGCGTATGCGACCTATGGTTACGAGGCGGCTAAGGTCGTGCTCGCGGCGATGGAGCGCGCCGCCCAGGCCGGCTCGCTCTCTCGCTCCGCTGTGCTCAAGGAAATCGCTGCCACGAAGGGGTTCAGCGGGGCACTTGGAACTTGGAGCTTCGACGAAAACGGCGACACCACGAACAAGGTGATGAGTGTGAACACCGTGAAGAACGGCGATTTCGAAACTGTCAAGGTCATCGGCAACTGAGGAAGGGGCGGGTTGCCCCAATGCCTCATCCCGAGTTCTGCTGTCCTTGACCTGCGAGTGTTTTGCCCATGTTCGATTGGTTCGATAGCGATGTCTTGCTGCAACAGCTCCTGTTGGGGCTTTCTAATGGCATGATCATCGCGTTGATTGCGCTCGGTTACACGATGGTCTACGGGATCATCGAGCTGATCAACTTTGCGCACGGCGATCTGTTCATGCTTGGCAGCTTCCTCGCGCTGACGCTCGTGGGTGCGGCGATGAACTGCGGCTTGGTGGACCCCGCGTTGATGGGCGAGTCAAGCCATTGGTGGTTGCTCGGCACGCTTGTCGTCGTGTGTGGAATATTCTGCGGGGGACTCAACCTCTGCATCGACCACTTTGCCTACAAGCCACTTCGTCGAGCATCGAAACTCTCGCAACTTGTCGCCGCCATTGGGGTGAGTTTCATCATTGTGAATCTCGGCCTCTTCTGGGGTGGCCTACCGATGGAAGTGCTCGGTGGGGGAGGAGCCGCAGCGGCACCGAAGGATTTTCCGCACCTCGTCAGCGATGTCAACCTGCTCGGCGAAGAGTCATTTGTCGTGATGACCTGGAACGATGTCGTCATCTTCGTCGTGACGATCCCGCTGATGATCGGGCTGACGCTCTTTGTGAAGTTCACCAAGCTTGGCATGGCGATGCGAGCGACTGCGCAGCACGCGACGGCGGCGCGTTTGATGGGCGTGGATGTCAACAAGGTGATCGCGGCGACCTTTGCGATCGGCGGATTCCTCGGAGGTGCGGCGAGCGTGTTGTATGCAAACTACAACAGCACCGTCTCCTTTCAAATGGGGTTTCGCGCGGGTATGGACGCATTTACTGCCGCCGTACTCGGTGGCATCGGGAGTTTGCCAGGCGCGATGTTGGGCGGATTGCTCATCGGTCTGGTGCGAGCGATGAGCGATCAGTATGTCGGGAGTGAGTGGACGAATGTGGTGGTCTTCTCATTGCTCGTCCTGATCCTGATCTTCCGTCCAACCGGACTACTTGGGCTTAAGCAACGGGAGAAAGTGTGATGGGCACGACTTCTCGCGCGACCTACAAGCCTGCTGGTTTACTTTCCCGTGGACAGTGCCTTCTATTCGGCGCGTTGCTTCTGATTCCCTGCATCGAGCTGTTGTTTGATTTGGGCATCAGCGCGCCCACAAGGTTCGTGCTTGGATTCGCGATCGTCGGAATCGGACTCAATGTTGTTGTGGGCTTCACTGGACTTCTGCACCTTGGCATTGCCGCATTCATGGCCATCGGTGCCTACGCCTTTGCGATTCTGACCTGCACGATCTACCCGTTCCAGCTTGGATTCTGGCCTGGACTGTTCGCCGCACTCTGCATCGGTGCGCTCGCAGGCGCCTTCCTCGGTGCTCCAACTCTGCGATTGCGCGGGGATTACCTTGCGATCGTAACACTCGGGTTTGGCGAAATCGTGCAGGATCTATTGAAGAACCTCGAACCCATCACCAAGGGCACGCAGGGCATCAATCCACTTCCAGCGCCGTGGTTTTTCGGGCTCACTTTCGCCAGTGATACGCCGAAGTCGTGGTACTTCCTCTATCTGGCCATTCTCATTCTCTGCACCATCCTTGTGCGTAACCTTGAGCACAGTCGCGTGGGGCGACAGTGGTTTGCGGTGCGAGAGGATGAACTCGCCGCACGATGCATGGCGATCCGTCCGGACAAGGTGAAACTCACCGCATTGGCGGTTGGAGCGGGCCTTGCGGCATTAGGCGGCGCGCTTCTTGCAAGTCTCATCTCGAGCACAGGCGAGCCAGGAAACTACGACTTTCAAATTTCCATTCTCGCGCTGTGCATCGTCATCGTCGGCGGCATTGGGAGCATGACCGGCGTGATCGTTGGCGCGCTTGTCATGGTGGGCATGAACTCCATCCTGCTTCCGATCCTCGGACAGAAACTGCAGCAAGCGGGCATTGGCACGACGACGAGCGTTTATCTCGCGCCGGACAACTACAAGTATCTGCTGTTCGGCCTTGCACTCGTCCTTATGATGCGCTTTCGCCCTAAGGGCATTGTCGCCGCGAGAGAGGAGGATCACTGATGAGCGCGACGCCGATCATCGAAGTGGACTCCGTCAGCATGCGCTTTGGTGGGCTTGTCGCGGTTTCCGATGTTTCGTTGACCGTCGATGGAGGCTCGATCACCGCGGTGATTGGCCCTAACGGCGCTGGAAAGACGACGCTCTTCAACGCGATCACCGGCGTGTATGACCCGAGCGCGGGACGGGTGCTGATCGCCGGTCGTGAGACGATCGTTCCACTCGACGCAAGGGCATGGCGGTCGATTTTCCTGTATGGCATTGCGTCCGCGTTCCTTGCCGCGGTGTTCCTGAATGTCGAGGAAATCTGGCTGAGTGCCGTGACGGAAAACTATGTCTATCTGAAACCCTTCCCGTGGCTTGAGGGAGTTGGCGATGCTGGCGCCCTTGTGATAGCGCATGGAGGTTGGGCCGCGCTCGTCGGTGGAGTTGTGGGCGCCGCAGGTCGTTGGGCGATCTGGTCGCGTACGCGTCGAACACCGGAGATCGTCGCGGAGTCCGGCGTGGCGCGGACCTTTCAAAACATCCGACTCTTCCCCGAACTGTCGCTTGCAGAAAATGTGATGGTCGGCATGGACCGGCGCATGCACGCGGGATTTTTCGCGTCGCTCTTTCGTCTTCCGAATGCGGCGCTTGAACGGCAGAAGGCGAGAGAAGAAGCAACTCGACTCATCGAGTTCGTCGGCCTTGGTTCCTCCGTCGATGTCCGCGCACGGAACTTACCGTATGGCCATCAGCGAAGACTCGAAATCGCGCGCGCGCTTGCGTCGCGGCCGGCGGTTGTCTTGCTCGACGAACCCGCGGCGGGGATGAATCCAACCGAGACCGTCGAACTCATGGAACTCATTCGCCGGATCCAAGGCACTGGCACTACGGTCGTGCTCATCGAACATCACATGCGCGTGGTAATGGGCATCTCTGAGAAGATCGCGGTGCTCGATCATGGGGAGAAGATCGCGCAGGGCACGCCGACGCAGATCCGCAATGATCCCAAGTGCATTGAGGCGTACCTCGGCAAGGAAGAACTCGGATGAGCGCCTCGAATAGCTTGCTACTGGAGATTCACGAGCTGACGGCTGGGTACGGCTCGATCGAAGTTCTCCACGGGGTGTCGATCCAAGTGCACACCGGTGAGATTGTCTCCCTCATCGGAGGCAATGGCGCGGGGAAGTCCACTTCACTCTCCTGTATCTCCGGCATTGTTCCCCTCCGATCGGGAGCGGTGCGATTTGCGGGCGAATCGCTCGCCGGAGTGGCCGCGCACGCCATCGTGAAACGCGGCCTCGTGCAGGTCCCTGAAGGGCGCAAGATCTTTCCCCGCATGACCGTGCTTGAGAACTTGCGCATGGGCGCTTATGCACGCACAGATCGTGCGGCAATCGAGAGCGATCTTGAAGAGGTCTATGCGCTCTTTGAAATTCTCAAGGGGCGTTCGTCGCAGCTTGGCGGCACGCTCAGTGGAGGGGAGCAGCAAATGCTCGCCATCGGTCGCGCGCTCATGAGCCGACCGAAACTGCTGATGATGGATGAGCCTTCCATGGGCATCGCGCCGCTTCTGGTTGCCAAGATTTTCGAGGCGGTGAAGAGTCTTCGCGCTCGCGGACTCACGATCTTGCTTGTCGAACAAAACGCGCGCGCGGCGCTCAAACTTGCCGACCGAGGCTATGTGCTTGAGACCGGCCGAGTGGTCCTTTCGGGAACGGGAGCGGAGTTGCTTTCGGACCCTCGCGTGCAGGCGGCATATCTCGGTGAGTGATGGTTCCGTGATCGCTTCGAATCGACGAGTCGCGAAGACTTCGACGAGGTGCCTGCGCTAGGATGGGCGCATGCGTGAGTTTCGAGTGCGGACAGACATCGAGCGACGGGCTCTGGGCGACTACCAGCTTCCGCTCGGCGTCGAGCGCGCGGACTTACCTGAGCCTGTTCAGGGATTTGTGCTGACTTCCGTTCCGGAAACCGATCGAGAACCATCGACTTGGCTTTTTCAGGTCTGCGTCAGCCACGACCGATTGAGAGCGGTCACCGATGCGGCGTTCAATTTGCTTCCGCGGACGGTGACGGCAGTCGTGGAGATCGGATCGCGCGACGCGTATCGCAGCGTTGATGTGTATGTGACCAATTCCGAGGAAGGTTCCACGAGCCTCGTCGAGTTTCTGCGGACTTGGTACGAGTTCGAAGAGTTCCTGCTTGAGGATGTTTCGATCGGGGCGGGGGCGAACTCGGAAGAGCCATTCATGGAAGTCTTCGTCGATAGTTGGAAGGGCCTCCTGATTTCCGTACCCGATGAGATGCGGGATGAGGTCGCGGCCATGTTGGAGGGAATGGGACTCCGTGAAGTGGAGGAGACCTGGTCGCCCGAGGCAGAGAAGGAGGACGCCTTTGATCCGAAGACACAAGCGCGGGAAGTGCTCGAGATTGTCGATGAGCATTCGCCTGACCTCGACGAACTTCTGCTCGTCCTCCGTGAGCGCTGGATGCTTGAACTGAATGTCGATCCCGAAACGAATGTTGACGAGGGAGGGCGCCATCTCGGCATGACGCTCTGGCATGCGATTGTGCTTGCCGGGCACATGTCTGGCGATCTGCAGAAGGGGGCGTACATCTCGGTCTGGTTGACCGCCGGCAGCCTCGCGCAGGCAGAGGAATTGCTCGCGGACGCGCTGCTTGATCAACGCGAATGGGGCTTTGAGAGTGTTTACTCGTTCGACCGAGTCGCGTTCGATGATCGGCCTCCCGAGTTGCAGCACCTTGCGCCCATTCGCCGCCGCGCCACCGTGCATGCAACGACGGTTGATCCTTGGGGTGAAGAGGGGCAAGCGCGACCTGAACTACCAGGCCGCGAGTCATGAGCGGTGAGGGCGTCAATCGCGAACGCGAGTGGTACGCCGATGGATTGCGCTTCGCGTGCACTTCGTGTGGGAATTGTTGCTCGGGTCCGCCGGGTGCGGTGTGGATGACCGACGCGGAAGCGCTTCGCTTAGCAGCGCAAGTTGGACTTGAACTTTCAGAGTTCCTTGCGCGATTCGCGCGACGACTCGGCAACCGTTGGTCGCTTCAGGAGATTCCCGTCGGCATGGATGGCGGTCGTCGAGGGTTCGATTGCATCTTTCTCGATCGCGAAAGCGTTCCTGGCAAAGCGGTGTGTTCCGTGTACGACGCGCGTCCCACCCAGTGCAGGACATGGCCATTCTGGTCGGAGATGCTTGAGAGCGAACGCGCGTGGCTTGGGGCCAAGCGCGTGACACCCTGCCCGGGCATGGGGAGTGGGCCTTTGTACTCACTGCACCAAATCAATGTTCAGCGCGACACTGATCGACACGAAGGCGCCGCGCCCGCGCCGCATCCATAAGGGACTCCATGGGCACCGGAAGTTCCGACTCAATGGCTTCGCTCGCCGAAGTTTGGCGCTCTGCAGCGGTGCGGGCTGAGGTGAGAGATTTTTTTCTCGCACAGCGCGAGGTCATTGACGCGTCGGTGCGGCGATCCCGCCCACTCTGCCTCGCGGCCGGCGGTTGTTGCAACTTCGAGCAGCACGGGCACCTGCTGTATGTGAGTGGCTTGGAAGCGGCGTTCACGGTGCTCCGACTCTCAGCATTGCATGGCATGGAAATCTCGCAAGCGGAGATTGCCGCCGCACGGGCACGCGGCGATTGTCCTTACCTTGCGCGGGGCCTCTGCAGCGCGCATGCCGAACGACCGCTTGGATGCAGGATTTTCTTCTGCGACCCAAGCGCGCAGACATGGCAGTCACAACTCTACGAGTCGACGC
Source organism: Planctomycetia bacterium (assembly GCA_005790565.1). Lineage (GTDB taxonomy): Bacteria > Planctomycetota > Phycisphaerae > Phycisphaerales > SM1A02 > F1-140-MAGs142. Next base: position 2,509 of record SXUJ01000142.1, on the reverse strand, counting down.
ACAAAGAGGTGCAAGGCCTTCACGCGCGTCTCGAGTTGCCCTATCGGTATATGGAGTGGCGTGAGGCGCTGCGATGCGTGCTCGAGTGATGCGTTCGCGCACCGCGGATTCGATCAATCCGTGTTGATCATGAACTGCGAAACGCGGAAGAGGTACTCGCCGATCTCCCTCTTGCATGCAGCGGGAATGTGGTGCATTGCCGCACTGTCATCAAGCGACGCAAGCGCGTGCTCAAGCCACGCGTCGCGCGCGGCTTGATCGATCTTGAATCCCATGTGCCGAGCACGAAGTCGGGGATGCCCTTTGCGCGCGGAGTAATCTTGTGGTCCGCCAAAGTACTGAATGAAAAACTCACGAAGATTGCGGACTGCTTCACTCTGGGGTCCAAGGTCGGCAGGAAACATTTCACGGACCCGCGGATCTTTGTCGATCCGCTGGTAGTGCAGTTCCACGAGCGTTGCGAAGGGGGCGGCGCCGATTTGCGCGTAGACCGAAGGGGCGGGATGGGCCGAGTTTGGCGTTGGGTCTGACATGGCAGTGGATTCACGCTCGGTCGCAGGCTGTGTGGACTCGCGTGCGCCGAATCCAACGAGAAGGCTGCCAAGGAGGCACGGGAAACGAATCGCGGAGTACTTCCGTCGCGTCATCGGCACCGACGCATGATCGCGCGCCGTGACGAGCGTGACAGTATCACACGAACCTCCGGTTGAAATGCTGCCGCGGGATCGGATCGAGTCCTCGGGCAAAAGAAAAACCCCACTGGTATGAGCCAGTGGGGTGAGGGAATCTGGTTTTCTCCACGCGGACCTCGTGCGTGGATTCGAAGCGAACCGGTCGTCAGGGATTACTCGGCGTCTTCGTCGGGTGCGAAGGGCGCGTCGCTCTTCTCACGCAATGCGTCCGTCGGCGAAGCGGTCACCGTTTCGATGCCAAACTCGCCGGCCGCGTCATTGAACTCGCCGCCTTGCGCGGTCACCGCAGCCAATCGCGAGGCCACAGTGGTCATGCCACCGCCGCGCCGCTCTGCGCCGAGAGATTCCGCTTCGTCCGCGGCGTCGGTGTACATCGAGTCGCTGTCCTCGTAGGTTGATTCCTCGACGAGTCGCTTGACCTTCGCCTTCGCGTACGGATCGAATCCGGTGCCTGCTGGAATCAGGTGACCGAGGAGCACGTTCTCTTTGAGACCGAGGAGATTGTCGACGGCGCCCTTGAGCGCAGCCTCCGTGAGCACCTTGGTCGTCTCTTGGAAAGACGCACCAGAGAGGAAGCTCTCAGACTGGAGGCTTGCCTTGGTGATACCCAAGAGCAGCGTCTGTCCGCTCGCAGGCTTGGGCTTGCGAGTCTTGCAACCCGACTTGCCCTCCGCCTCCGCGCGCATGTTCGCTTCCTTGATTTCCTCGCGGTCCACAAGCGCGCCAACTGGGAGGCCTGTGCCGCCCGAGTCTTCGATGCGGAGTCGGCGAGTGAGTTCCTCGTTGACTTGGCGGAAGACGAACTTGTCGATGACATCATTCGGAAGCAATGTTGAGTCACCAGGCGACTTCACCTTGACCTTCGACAACATCTGTCGCAGGATCACTTCGATGTGCTTGTCGGAAATCGGCACGCCCTGCGCGCGATAGACCTTCTGGACGCCATCGAGCAGGTAGGTGTAAAGCTCCTCTTCGCCCTTGATGCGCAGGATATCTGCGGGAATCGCGGGTCCATCGGTGAGCGGATCGCCTGCATTGATGTAGTCGCCCGTGTGCACGAGCAGCTGACGGCCTTGTGCCACATGGTGATCGTGCTCGAGGCCGGCATCGCTGATGACGCGGATCGTGACCTTACCCTTGCGCTTGTCATTGTGGAGTTCCACACGGCCGGGGATTTCGCCGAGCACTGCCGCATCCTTCGGAATGCGCGCCTCGAAGATCTCCGTGACGCGGGGAAGACCACCGACGATGTCGGCGGATCGCGCCGTGTCCTTCGGCGTACGGGCGAGCATTTGTCCCTCGACGATCGTGTCGCCGTCCTTTACCTCGATGCGTGCCTTCGCGGGAAGGTGATGGAAGGCAAGGATGCTGCCGTTGGCGTCTTCGACATTGATCTGCGGATGACGATCACCCGTGTGCTCCGTCACGATCAGCTCAATGCCGCCGCCCTTCTTCTCTTCGGTGCGCACAGTCACGCCGTCGGTAATGTCCTTGAAGCGGACCGTACCACTCTTCTCCGCAAGCACGGGGGTTGCGTGCGGCGCCCACTCCACGAGGAGTTGGCCCTTACGCACTTCGTCGCCGTTCTTCGCCTTGATGATGGCGCCGTAGGCGACCTTACGCTTGTCGAGCTCGCGACCCTTCGCGTCCTTGATGAACAGTTCGCCACCGTTGCGCTTGAGGACGACAAACTCTCCAGGAGCACCGCCGGGGACGGGCACTTCGTTGCAGTCACGAATCGTGACGAATCCGGCGAATGCAGCCTTGTACTCGTTTTCGCCGAGATCGCGTGCCGCAGCGCCGCCGGTGTGGAAGGT
>SXUJ01000141.1 GCA_005790565.1 Planctomycetia bacterium | reverse complement strand
CAAGATCATCGTCGACACCTATGGAGGTCGCGGTCGGCATGGCGGCGGTGCATTCAGCGGCAAGGATCCATCTAAAGTCGATCGCAGCGCGGCGTACATGGCGCGCTATATCGCGAAAAACATCGTCGCCGCAAATCTCGCGGCGGTTTGCGAAGTTCAACTCGCCTATGCCATCGGTGTCGCTGAGCCTGTCTCCGTACTCGTCGACACGCAAGGAACCGGAACGGTCGATGACTCGCTCTTGAGCAAGATCGTGCGCGATCACTTCGATCTCACACCGTTTGGTCTTATCGAGCAACTCAAGTTGCGCGCTCCCATTTACTCTCCTACTGCGCGACACGGCCACTTCGGTCGCGAACCTGGCGAGGGCGGCAAGGGCACGTTCTCGTGGGAGCGCACGGATTTGGCCGCTGCGCTTCGGAAGTCAGCCGGAAAGTCTGTCGGTGCGGGCAAGCGCGGTGGAAGCAGCGCGTCGAAGTCAACGAAGCTTGCGATGGCGGCGGTCTAAATCGAAGTGCCACGCCCGGATGCACATATGTCTCGAGATCGAAATGGCTCTCGAGAAGAGTACGCTCGACCACCGCGCTCCCGAGATGCGCGCGATGGGGGGCGACCGTCACGAGCGGCTCCCACGCCCATGGATGCCCGAAGTGCCGCGCTTGATCGACTGCTCGTGCATGCTCGCCGCTTTCCCGACCTGCCTCTCGGCGGCCCGGATGTCTCGCAACTCGATGCGCGGGATGCGGCATTCGCGCGCGCGATTGAACTTGCAGCGGTTCGTCGTTGGACCACCATCACCGCTTGCATTCGCCCGCATTTGTCGAAGGGTTGGCACCTTCTCGAAAAACCAATTCAGGCAGCACTGGTGGGTGGTAGTGCGCAAATCTTGTTCATGTCCGTGCCACCGCACGCCGCCGTCGATGGCAGCGTCGAATGGGTGAAGCGCGCGCTGCGTCCGGGCGCGGCCGCCTTCGTGAATGCGGTGCTGCGAAAGATTGTTGACAATATCGCAGAGCAGGTTCCCTCCGGTGCGCCGGAGGTTCTCGACCGCAAGCGGCGCGACCTCATCCCGCTTGCATCCGGCGCCGCGATTCGGCTCAAGAGCCCCGTTTTCAGCGAAGAACACGCCACGCGCCTCGCAGAACAAACCTCGATAGGTCGCGAACTCCTCTTGCAGTGGATTGCCCAGTTTGGCTGGGATGATGCCGTGACCTGCGCATTGCACACGCTCGTTGAACCTCCGATCGTCGTAACTCCGTCTGGAGATGCGCCGTCTGACGATGGGATGCGGCCACACACGAATGCGGGCTTTGCTGTGTGGACCGGCGCGCACGAAGCGATGTTGCAGTGGCTGGCCGCCGATCCAACCGGTGCGCGGCGCGTGCAGGACTCCACGAGCGCGGAGAGCGTCGCCTCTGCGGCGCGGCATCTCTTTCAGGAGCCGAGTTTGATCGTGGACCTCTGCGCAGGGCGCGGCACGAAAACGCGGCAGCTTGCCGCGCTTTATCCCAACGCGACGGTGCTCGCAACCGATCCAGATCCCGTTCGGTTCGCATCACTCTCGGAACTCGCCTCCAGTCACGCCAATATTCGCGCGCTCGATCCCGAGGCCCTGCTTCGCGAAGCGGCAGGACGGACGGATCTCTTGGTGCTCGATGTGCCGTGCTCGAATACGGGGGTCCTCGCCAGGCGCGCCGAGGCGCGCTATCGATTTGCGAAGAAGCGGCTCGACAGTGTGCTCGCCAAGCAACGAGACATTGCCGATCCCGCGATCGGACTCCTCCGAGCGGGCGGGCTCTTGGTGTACACAACCTGCTCGATTGAGTCGGCGGAAAACACGCGACAGGCGAAGCGCCTTGCGAAGGTCCACGACCTCTCACTGATTCTCGACCGACTTATCCTTCCGGTGGGAGTTCCCGGCGATGGCCCAGAGGTCTACGCCGATGGCGGATTCCATGCGCTCCTTGTGAAGCATGCGGGGGGCGCCCTGCGCGCCGCTTCCACACAGGAAAACCCGCGCTAGTATCTCCCCCTTCGCCCCAACGTCCACTCATGCGCCTCGCCGATCTTCTCAATCCGAATGCGGTTCGCACACCACTCGCGGTGAGCGACAAACAAGCCGCAATCAACGAACTCGTCGATGCCATCGCCGCATGCGGCGGTTGCACGGATAGCGATGCTGTGAAGCGAGCAGTGTGGGAGCGAGAGTCGCAGCGATCGACAGGAATCGGTGAAGGTTTAGCGATCCCGCATGGCAAGTGCCCCTTCGTGCAGAGTCTCGCTCTCGCCATTGGCAAGCCCGCGCAGCCGATGGAGTTTGGGTCGATCGATAAGAAGCCAGTGCAGTTGATCGTGCTTCTTCTCTCGAAACCAGAAAAGAAGGACGAACACATTCAAGCACTCGGCAAGATCTCGAAGATTATGTCGAGCCCACAGTTCCGGCAGCAGGCTTACTCCGCAACGACGCCCGCGGAGTTGTACGACCTCTTCATGCGCGCCGATAGTTGAGGGGTCGAGTGCGCACAAACCCGCGCGCCACGCCGGCGACTGCCCACCAACTACTTCCCATGCATCCGCAGTTCGCCTGATTGCTTCAGGATGGTCGCGGCTTCTCTCACCTTGTCCACGCTCATGAGGAACTGGCCGAGCGTATCGAGCACGATCGAACTCTCGGGCGCAAGCGTCGCGGCCTTACGCAAGTCCGCTTCCGCGCGCACGAAATCTTGAGCATCACGATACGCGCGGCCGCGGGCCACATACGCGAAGGCGTTGTCCGGCGCGATTTCGAGCGTGCGATCAATGATCGCGATCCCTTCCGAGCGCAAGCCATCGTCTCCGCTCTCGCAGAGCAGCAATGACAATCGTCGAAGCAAGGCCAGCGACTCCGGCCGACGCGTCACCGCTTCCCGCATCAGCGCGATCGCCTCCTCAGTTCGGCCTTCTTCGCGCAGCCACACGCTCACCGAATCCGCGAATCCCTCCCACTCAGGATGCAACGCGCATTGCTCCAAGCCCCATGCACTCGCGAGGTCGAGTCTTCCTCGACCCTTCATCGTTTGCCCGATGCCCGTCGCGATCGCTTCGCTCCAGCCATCGCGCTCCCCTGCCGCGCGCAACATTGCCTCCGCGCCCGCAAAGTCGCCCAACACGCAGCGGAGATACGCCACGCGACTCTCGACGCCCAAGAGCCACGGTCCCTCCATGCCAAATCCAATCGGAGATGGAAGCGCGAATGAGTAGAGCGCGATCGCGCGGCGTGCAGCGGCGGTTTCTTGCTCATTCGGCGTGAGAGGCGAGCCAGAGAACACGACTTCCGCAGGCGTCACCACCCCTTCACTGGCTCGTTCGGCGAGGCCGATCGCAGCGTTGAGTAGGCCGATGTACAGGAATCCAGTAAGGACAAACGCCGTGAGTCCAGCAAACACCCAACCGCAGGGACGCATGGATCGAGCGAGTTTCAATTGCCACCGATGGAATCGGACCGAGGGCAGGGTGAGGAGTGTCCATGACTTCCACGCCATGAAAACCGCAATCGCCGCAACGCCCGACGCGAACAGCAGCGGCAGGGCAATCGTTCCGCGAACCGCGAAGAAGGTCGCGAGTGCGACGATGGCGAGCGCGATCTCTTCGCGCATCGAGAGATCCCAGGACACGCTCGACTTCGCGCCGGCGCGAGGCTTCGTCAAAAATGCCGGCGCGCCAAGGCCGAAATAGAGCGCCTCTTTCGGACACGCGCTGACGCAGTCAAGGCACTTCATGCATCCCGCACTGACGACGGCTCCAAAGTCGCGCACTTCACGATGCACCTCGACATTCGAGGTACAGACCGCGGTGCAATGCCCGCACTGATCGCAAGCGTCCGTCACACGAATCCGCATCGGCGCGATTTCATCGAGCGGCGCAAAGAACCCGCCGTAGGGACATCCGTAGGTGCAGTATCCCTTCGAACCAAGCAGATACACCGCGAGAAATCCGCACACGAAGAGAAACGGAATTGCCATCAGCACGCCCGGAAAGGTCGCCCAAAAGTTTGACACCGTCAGTTCGAAGCTAAGCGTCGGTGGCGCAAGGTCCGGCATCGTCCATGGCGCAATCGCGAGCCGGTAGAAGAGCGGCCAGAGGAACATGTAGATCGCGAGGCCGAGCGGAAGAAACAGCAGAAGCCTGGAACGGAACGCATGCGGCCGAATGCCGCACTGCTTCATGATCCATCCGCACAGATCTTGCAACAGCACGATGTGGCAACCCCATCCGCAGAACCAGCGCCCAAGCAGGGCCGTGGAAAGCAACGCGAGTGCGAAAAACAGAAATCCCGCAGTCACGACGCCGTCCTTCAGCGTCTTCATCCCCTCGCTTGGTTCGATCGGCGCGAGCGTTTCGCCGTCGATCATGTATTGCACGACATGCGCGATGATCAAGAGTTGCACGACGCCGAGCACGACGGCACGCTTCCAACCCATTCGCGAGTGCGGCGCCTTCCCACTCGCTCCCGCTCCGGTTGCAGGGAGCACCGTCAAGGAAATGACGGGAGATGGAGTTCGGTGCTCGCGCGTCGACGGACAACTCATAGACGCAGTCTAAACGGATGACGCCGCTGCGCGGGCTCCTCCTATACTGTCGCCTCTCCCATGGCGTCACGATCTCATTACGAAGTACTCGGGGTCAGCAAGACTGCATCTGCGAATGAGATACGGTCCGCCCACCGGAAACTGGCGCGGCAGCATCATCCCGATCTGAACAAAGCGCCGGATGCCGCGAAGCGCTTCGCGGAGATTCAAGAGGCCTACGACATTTTGTCCGACGCGGAGAAACGACGAAAGTACGACGAGTTCCAACGCATCGGCGGCGATTCGCCCTTCGGGTCCTCGGGGACGCCGCGGGGCGGCACCGGTGGCGCGTGGAGTGGCGCGGATCCTTCGACTTTCGACGACATTTTCGCGGAGGCGTTTGGGCGAAGCGGACCATTCGGCGCGACTTCAACCGGACGCGCGGCACGGAGCGGCCCCCAGCAAGGTCGACGACAAAGCGCATACGAACTCGAAGTGACCGTCCCCTTCGAACTCTGTGTGAAAGGTGGAAAGTGGAGCGTGCTCCTCGATGACGGAGCGCGTGTCGAGTTCGTGGTCCCCAAGGGCGCGAGCGACGGCGAACTCATCACGCCGATTGAACGCATCGACTTCATCGTGAAGCTCGTGATTGGCTCGCACCCGTGGTTCACACGCGACGGACTCGATCTTTCCGTGCATGTTCCCGTCTCCATCATTGAATCCACCCTCGGCGCAAAGATCGAAGTGCCAACACTCGCAGGAGTCGCCACCCTCTCGATTCCCGCAGGCACCGCAAGCGGAAAGCGCATTCGGCTGAAGGGTCAAGGTATGGAACGCGAAGGGCGCGCGCGCGGCGATCTTTACGCCGTCATCGACATCGTCCCACCCGACTCGCTCACCGATCTCGATCGTCAACTCCTTGGCGAAATCGGCAAACGGCTCGCGAATCCCCGCGCACGCGCGGCCTGGTCCAAGCGCGACGCGTGACACTTCAGTTTCGTCGACCGAACCGTTCAATCGCTTCGAGTACCGTGCGATGCACTTCGAAGGGTCGGCGCACCGTTTCCCAGATTGCGATGAAGGTGTCGCTCCCCGCCGTCGCGAACCCAATCGTGCCAAGTCCAAGAACGCGCTCAGAGACCGACTGCACAACGATGGAGTGCTGAATCTTGGAGAGTGGCGCTTCGAAAAGTCGCACGCTCAAGACGCCCCGTCGAACGAGGATGCGTCGATCGGTCAGCATGAACCAGCGCATCGACCACTCCAAACTCGACCACGCGAGCCGCACGGCGCAGAGTCCGAAGCCGACACTCGCAGCTTGCACATCACTCCACCCGATCAAACCCTGCGGCAACGGCAGTCGTGGAATCCACATGAACAGGATGGTGAAGGCCAAGATCCAGCCCATCGGCGCCAGTGCGTTGAGCACGACGAGCCATGCGCTCGGACGAATGAGCAGAATGATCACTTCATCGCCATGAAGCGTTTCCACAATCGCCAGCGGCACGGCGTGCGGGGCATCAATCGGAAGCACCGCCTGGGGCATTGGTCGCGCAGACTGCGCATGGACAGCATGGCTGACGGATGCATTCATTCCGCACGCGCTCCGTCAAAGGCTTGAGGGGCAGCACTGCGTGCATGAAGCGCGAGTGTGCCGACATAGGGAAGATTGCGATAGAGGCCGTCGTAATCAAGTCCGTAGCCGACGACGAACTCATCGGGAATGTCAAACCCAACATAGTCACACTTCGTTCTTGCCGCGCCTTCCGTGGGCTTGCGCAGCAAGACGCATGAGCGCGAACTCGCCGCGCCTCGGCGCAGAATCTCCTCTTGCAAGAGTCGAAGCGTGCCGCCCGTATCGAGAATGTCATCGACGACAAGCACATGCTTGCCGACGAGCGTGGGAGGAAGTGCGCCAAGAAGTTGCGCGCCACGACTCGTCGTGTTCGTCCCTCCGTAGCTCGATACGGTGACCACTTCAATACGCACTCGCCGTTGCGGAAGATGACGGACGAGATCCGCGACGATGATGAATCCGCCAGTCATCACCGGCACAATGACCAGTTGACCATCCGCACCGGCAAGGTCGCGACCGACCTCTGCGCCGAGCTCCGCAACCCGCGCAGCAATCGCGTCAGCACTCAGAAGAACTTGGTCAATGTCGGGGTGCGGGGAGGACATGGCGCGTTGATCCTAACTCAATCGTTTTCGCAGCATCTCATTCACACTCTGTGCTTCCGCTTTGCCGCCGGACAGTTTCATCACCGCGCCCACGAGCCGGCCGATCGCCGCCATCTTGCCTGCGCGAACATCGGCGGCCGGTTGTGGGTTTGCGGCAATCGCCTCGTCGCACCATGCCTCCAACGCACCGGTGTCGCGAACCTGCACAAGCCCGTTCCGCTGGGCCACGAGCGCCGCATCATCACGCGTCTCGCAAAGCAATCCAAACAACGCGTCAGCCGCTTGCGGCCCGATCGTGCCCGCCTCGCGGAGCGCGAGCACCTCGGCCACTTGCGTCGCGTCGATGCCAAGTTCCTGCACCATGCACCCTCGTTCGTTCGCGCGTTTCGCACCAGCATTGAGCAGCAACTTCCCTGATGCGTAGCCTGCGTCCGCAAGTTGCCCAAAGCATCCCTTCGCTGCTGTTGCCGTGACACAAGACTCGTAGAACGCGCAGAAGTCCGCGTCATCGGTGAGCACGCGCGCATCGACTTCGCTCAATCGGAATTGCTCGCGATATCGCGCGCGGCGCGCCATCGGCAACTCCGGAAGCGACGCGCGCACGCGTTCCCGCCACTCAGGAGTCACGACAACAGGCACAAGATCCGGATCTGGAAAATAGCGGTAGTCGTGCGCGTCTTCCTTTTCACGCTGCACGAATGTCTGTCCCTTGAGGTCATCCCAACCACGGGTGATCTTCATGCCCTTGCCCATCACTCGACCATCGGATCGCCATGCTTCGACTTGGCGCTTCGCCTCGAATTCAATCGCACCCTTCACCGCTTTGAAGCTATTGAGATTCTTGATCTCGATGATGGGCGTCTTCACGACGCTTCCATCCTCAAGTGTGAGGATGACATTCACATTGGGCTCGAAGCGCATGTGTCCGCGTTGCATGATCCCACCCGTCACTCCAAGAAAACGACAGATGTTGCGCAACTCCTGTCCAAAGGTCACGACATCATCCGCACAATCGAAGTCAGGTGCCGTGACAACCTCAAGGAGTGGCGTACCCGCGCGATTGAGATCCACCAGCGATCCCGCATAGGCGCCCCCGCCTGGCAATTCATGACTCAGTTTGCCCGTGTCCTCTTCCAAGTGCGCTCGAATGATGCCAATGCTGCGCATGCCCCCCGCCGCTGCGGGAATCTCGACCGCTCCGTTGATGCAAAGCGGAAGGTCGTACTGCGAAATCTGGTACGCCTTCGGGAGGTCGGGATAGAAATAGTTCTTCCGATCCCACTTCGAGAATGAAGCAATCTCGCATCCAAGCGCCAGCCCAACTTGCATCGACATCTCAACCGCGGCGAGATTCATGACCGGCAGACTTCCGGGGAGGGCAAGCACCACCGGATCGACGAGTGCGTTGGGCGCGCAGTCGTAAAAGTCCGGATGCGCGGGGTTGGGCGCCCGAGTGAACATCTTGGAGCGCGTCGCGAGCTCAATGTGAATCTCTAGCCCAATCATGAGTTGGGTGCGAACAACCTTTGCGCTCGAGTGCATCGCAGACATGCCTCGAATCGTAACGCCGACGGGCATTCGATTGACCGGCCTCGAAGGATGCCGCTTTGCGCACGAATTCGCGCTCCACACTTGCCGACAAAGTGCGACAATCCATGCACCCCATGCGATCCAAGAGCACCACTTCCCTCCCCCTCTGCGCCGCCGCGGTGGCCGCGCACGCCGCCATCGGCAGCACCAGCCTCACGCCGGTGAGTTCATTCGCGAAACCCAGTGCGCCGCTCAAAGCCCGCGTCGATTGCGACGCCGGACACACCGTCGAACTCGTCGCGCTCGACCGTGATGCGAAAGAGATCGCGCGCGCATCGGTTTCGGCCGGTGAAGTCGACCTCCTTGCACTCCTGCCCGCGATCGCCGCGCCCGCACAGGCACTTCGCGTGCAGTTGATCGTCGATGGCACCGCACAGGCCGCCCCGCTCTTGGTCACGCCGCTTCATGGGCGACCCACGATTCGACTGACGAACGCGATGCGCGCCGATGGAAAGACGCCGTACACGCGCGTCATTGGCTGGGGCGATCGATTGCTCGATGAATCCAACGCCGAGTACCAGAAGTTGAAACTCGCGTGGCCGAGCGCTGATCCCGCGCCGTGCTCCGGATTGCGGCTCACGCTTGATGAGGATGTCGTCTTCCAAACGACCGCGGGCGACATCCACATACGCATGCGCCCCGACGAAGCACCGAGCACAGCACGCAACTTCGTCGAACTCGCGAGAAGCGGTTTCTACGACGGCACGCCATTTCATCGCATCGTGCCCTTCGATCGCGAGGGACGACCATTTGTGATTCAAGGTGGCGATCCAACAGGAACTGGCGACGGTGGTCCGGGATACGACATCATGCTCGAACCCTCAAGCCTCGCGCATGACTTCGGCGTCATTTCCATCGCACGCAATGACTGGCCGGACTCCGGCGGGAGTCAGTTCTTCTTCTGCCTCTCCAAAGAAGGTACGGCGCGCCTTGATGGTCAGTACTGCGCCTTTGGTGAAGCGACTGCCGGAGCGGACACCATTCTGAAGATCGCGGATGTCGAGATTGCCGACATTGCCACGGGCAAACCGAAACAGTTGCACTTCGTCACGACGGCGAAGGTTGTCCCTGCGCTCGCGTGGACACCAGGGGTTGGGCGCGCCGACACGCGAGTCACGATTCCATCACGCACCACTACACCGAATGCCACCACAACCGTGGATGATCGATGAGGACTCGCGCACGCCTGTGGAATCTTGGGTTCGTCTCGCTGTTGACGACGCAGTTCTTCGAAGCCGCGAGCGACAATCTCGTGAAGGGCGCGATCGGATACGCCATCGCCGTCGGTGGTCCTTGGGAAGCATTCTTCGGCGCAGGCGGCAATGGTCTCGTGGCGCTCGCGTTTGCGCTTCCCTTCATTCTGCTCAGCGCATTCGGCGGACGGCTCGCGGATCGCCACTCCAAGTCTCGGCTCACTCTTCTGCTGAAGTCACTGTCGTTCGTTGTCGCCGCGATCGCATGCTACGGATTCGCGTGCGGGTCGCCTGCCATCGCGCTTGTCGCACTCATCCTCTTCGCCGTCGTGAGTGCGTTCTTCGGTCCGGTGAAGTATGGCATGATCGCCGAACTCGTCGCGCCGGAGAAGCTCGTTCGCGCGAACGGCATCATCAACATGGCCACCAATGTCGCGGTCATCACCGGCGGACTGCTCGCCGGCATCGCGTCCGTGCATTGGAAGGAGTCGGTGATGGATGGGTTGCCGACGGGCATGGGCGCGTACGCACCAGGTCTCGCGATCATCACGCTCGTGCTCTGTGGGTTTCTGACCTGCTTGACGCTTCCCAAACTCGCGCCGCAAGATCCAAAGTTGCCGGTGAATCTCAATCCGTTCTCCACCTACAGCACGACGATTCGAGAAATGCGGCGATCACCACTCCTTGCGACCTGCGTCGCGTGGACCTACTTCTACTTCGTCGCTGCCATCGTGCTCGTGATCTTGCCGGATTACTCGGCGTTTCTTTCGATCAACGACGAAGAGACCTCCTATCTCATGGCGGCAATGGGAGCCTCCATCGGCGTCGGATGCGTGACGGCTGCGTACCTCGACCACCCAACATGGCGAGGACGATTCGTCGCGCTTGGCGCGCTCGGACTCGCCGCGGTGTTCATTGCGCTCGGACTCGCACCGCCGCAGTTCACGCTCACGATGTGCCTCCTCATTGCGATGGGGATCGTCGCAGGTTTCTACATCATCCCATTGCAGTCCATGCTTCAGATGCACGCGCCAGACAAGTCGCGGGGGCGCGTGCTCGGGACAGCTAACGGCATGTCGTTCGCGATGGGCGCCATCGGGGGCGCGCTGTTCTTCGGCCTTCGCTCGCTGGGCATGCCATCCAATCGAGTCTTTCTCGTCGTCGGTGGATTGACACTTTGTGTAGCGGGGCTCGTCATGCTGTGGAATCGTCGCCGCGCGGCGCAGGGGAACGCATAATTCGCAAGCGAGATCCACAACTTCCACCGCTTGACGGCGTCATCGTCATTGACAAACCACTCCTCATGACAAGTTCCCGCGTGGTGGAAATCGTGCGGCGACACGCGCAGCACGCACGCACTGGCCACGCCGGAACGCTCGATCCGCTTGCGACCGGCGTCCTTGTGCTCGCGCTTGGGCGGGCGACAAAGTCAATCGAAAACCTCATGGCTACCGAGAAGCGCTACGAGACGGAGATCGATCTCAGCGCGTTTACCACCACCGACGATCGCGAAGGCGAGCGCACGGAAGTTCGAATCGCAGAGCCGCCTGCGCGCGCGCGACTTCTCGAGGTGCTGCAACAATTCGTGGGGACGCACGCCCAGACACCCCCCGCATTCTCAGCAGTGCACATCGGTGGCCGGCGGGCGTACGCACTCGCGCGGAGTGGAAATGCCACGCAGCCACCGCCACGAGCAGTCACGCTCCTTGAGGCCACGCTGCTTGACTATGCATTTCCCATCGTGCGTCTCGCGCTCCGCACCGGCAAGGGCTTTTATGTGCGGAGTCTCGCACGCGATTTCGGCCGTGCGCTCGGCACAGGCGGGCATTGCGCGTCGCTTCGGCGCACCGCCGTCGGTGCATTCACCCTCGAGCACGCCTACACGCTTGACGCGCTTCCCCATCCGCTCGATGCCTCACACCTGTTGGATGATTGACGGCGCGATCGACTTTTCACTCTTCCATGATGCGAAGAGGAAGAGTGCCATCCCCGCAAGCAGCGAAACATCCGCCACGTTGAAGATCCACGGGAATACTTCGCTCGTTTCGCAACCAGGCCATTGCCAAGCGAATGGAAGATCCCATCCTGGCAGCATGTGCAAGAAATCTCGCACCGCGCCGTAGTGCATACGATCGAGAAGATTGCCCAGTCCCCCCGCGAGAATCAGCGCGATCGCACAGTGCGACAACCGCATCGATGCCCGTGTGCCTCGCGCAAAGAGGAGCAATGCGGCAGTGGTTGCGGCGAAAGTGAAGACGATGAAAGTCATCCGACTCCCTTGGCCAATGCCAAAGACCGCGCCATGATTGAGCACCAATCGCAGATCCAGCAGGCCCCACGGGATGAGTTCAATGCCTTCGTGATAGGGAAGTCGAAAACTGGGATCGGAGAGCACTGCCTCGCGATCAAGCTCAATCGGAGCTGGGGCCACGCACCGAAAGGCCCACGCCTTCGTCGCGAGATCGAGGAACATGACCGGAATGAACACGCCGACAAGGCGGCACCACGCAGCACATGACTTCCATGCCGGCGGATCTACAATCGGAATCGCCAACGGCGCTGCGGGGATCTCGTCGTTCTTAGAAACAAGGTGCATGCATGATCCAATGATGATCCAATGATGATCCAATGATCATGCGATCAGGATCCAAGGAGCAATTCGTGACGCCTCAACGCTGCGCGTTTGCTTCTGCGATCCGCTCGGCTTCAATCGAGTACTTCGCCCAAGGCTTCGCGTCCAATCGCGCCTTCGTGATGGGCTTCCCGGTCATCTGACAGATGCCGAATGTCTCCTGCGCAATGCGAGTAAGCGCGGCGTCGATTTCCGAGAGCAGTTCGCGTTCACTCGCGACCATGCCGAGATTGAACTCCTGTTCGTAGACATCGCTGCCCATGTCCGCCATATGCACGGGCATGTTCGAGAGGTTGCCGCCTGGACTTCGAAGCGCCTCGTCTTCGAGACCAGTCAACATGGAAATGAGGCTCTTTCGCTTGAGCAGCAGGCGGTTGCGGTACTCCGTCAACTCACTCGCGGGCATCTTCGTCCGAATCTCTTCGATCTGCGATTGCGTGGGTGGCGCGGCGGGCGCGACGCTTGATCCGCGCGACTTCTTCGGGAGCACAATGTTCTTCGTCGAGATCGCGCGAACGCGCCGACCGTTGATGATGAGATACCCACTCGAATCTCCGCGACCTTGCAGCACCGATACCGCCATCGCGGAAACGGACTTGTGCGTACCGAGCTCGAGCGGTCCCTTACGAGAAACGCGGAGGTCGATGACCTCTGGCTCGGTTGGCATTTTTCCGCTTGGCTTGCTTGGCACGGGAACCACCATGGGCTTGCCGTTCTTTCCGACAAGTGCTGGGACAATCGCCTTCGACCCAGCACCCTTTCCAATCACGGGAGCTTTTCCTGCAACGGACTTCGCGTTGGTCTTTCCAACCGGTGCGAGCGCACCCTTCTTTCCCGACACACCCAACGGTAAGCTCTTCGCGCTTGTCGGCGCGTTCCCCTTCGCGACCGGCTTCGTCGACGCCTTCACGGCTGCCTTCGGTGGAGCAAGTTTCGGCTTCGCCACGACCTTGGGCGCGGCCGCCTTCGCCGCCTTGGCCGGCTTCGCAGTCGACTTCGCGTTGGCCTTCGCGTTGGCCGTTACGACTTGGGCCCTCTTCACCACTTTCGCGGCGGGCTTCGCGGATGATTTACCGCCGAGCTTCTTTGCTGCGGGCTTGTTGGGTGAAGGCTTCGACGACTTTTTTGCGGCCAAAGATCGATCCTTGCCTCTAGGAAGGCGTAGGGGTGCTCCCCCTCTTGGAATGGCGATGGAACGACTCAAACGGAGCGTAGGGAACGATGCCCAAACGCGAGGTTCAAATTGCGCCTCAGGGGGAAGGGGGCGCAGTCTAGCCACTTCAAGGAAATGCGTCAAAACTACGCAGGCGCAAGCGTAGGTCGCTTACCCAACCGAAGTGGCGCCTTCTTCCTCAAATGCGCCCATTCCCCGGAACTTCTCGAAGCGCTGCGCGATGAGCACATCGGAATTGATGCGGACAAGCTCCTGCAAGCGATCCACAATCCACGACTGCACCGTATCTGCAGCCTTCGCGTGATTTCGATGCGCGCCGCCGAGCGGTTCCGCCAAGACGGCATCGATGAGGCCGTTCTCAAGGTTGCGCTTCGCGGTGAGTGCGAGGCTTTGTGCGGCGATCGTGTTCGTCCCCTCATTCGCCTCTTTGAAGAGGATGGCCGCGCAACCCTCTGGGCTGATGACGGAGTACCAAGCATGCTCAAGCATCGCCACGCGATCCGACACCGCGATACCAAGTGCGCCGCCTGAACCACCTTCGCCAATCACGACCGAAACAATGGGCGTGCGAAGTCGGCTCATCTCCATCAGGTTCAGGGCGATAGCTTGCGCTTGCCCGCGCTGCTCGCTGCCGATTCCGGGATATGCGCCCGGCGTATCAATCAGCGTGACAATCGGCAGCCGCAGCTTCTCCGCAAGCCTCATCTTCAAGAGCGCTTTGCGATATCCCTCGGGTTGCGCACAGCCGAAGTTCGCGGCGATCTTTTCTTGGACGGTCTTGCCCTTGTGATGACCGACCACCAAGACCTTCATCGGACCAATGCGCGCGAATCCAACCTTGATCGCGGCATCATCTCCAAACGCGCGATCGCCGTGCAGTTCGCAGAAATCTCGGCAGATGAGCGAAATGTAATCCGCCGTATGCGGGCGCAACGGGTGACGCGCCACGCGCACCGATTGCCATGGAGTCAGATTTCCGTAAATCTTGCGGAGAAACGAGTCGCGCGTCTCGCGAAGTTTCGCGAGTTCCTCGGTGAAGTTCACAGCCGCTGGATTCGACTCCAACGCCTCGATTTGCTCCTCGATCTCGTTGATCGGGTTCTCGAAGTCGAGTTGATACAACGGACTGAAACCAGCTCTCGCCATGCGCTGAGTGTATCCACCAACGGAGGCGCTCGATACAGTGCGCGCATGACGATGGAACTTGCGATTGTTGGGTTCGGCTCGCTCGGTCGGTCCATCGCTGCAGGCGCGGTGCAATCGAGATTCCTCCTTCCCTCGCAAATCACCGTCGTTGCAGAGCCCGGTACCGCCGGCGACGAGAGTCGAAATCATGCGCGCGAATGCGACCTGCAATTGGCAACCCATGACTCCATCCGCGAGGCGAAAGTCATCTTGCTCTCGGTCAAGCCGCAGTCCTTTCGAGAGGTCGCGGCCGCCATCGGAGTCGTCCCTCGCGATGGGGCGCTCATCATCAGCATCATGGCTGGGACCAGTATGGCGACGATTCGCGCCGCGCTTGGTGGTCAAGCGCGCGTCTGTCGCGTCATGCCGAACCTCGCCGCATCCGTGCTGCGGGCCGTCACCGCCATCGCGGACGATGCCGAGATCAGTGCAGCCGACTTCAAACGGGTGGAGCAACTTTGCGCGAGCATTGGCAAGAGCGTGCGCGTACCCGAAGCACTCTTTGATGCCGTCACCGCGACGAGTGGATCGGGTCCCGCGTTTCTCTATCGATATCTTGAGAGTTGGGAACAGGCTGCTGAACGGATTGGACTTCCCAAGGAGATCGCCCAGACGCTGGCGCGCGAGACTCTCTTCGGCGCGGCGGAACTGCTGCGCGTCAGTAGCGCCTCACCACGCACGCTGCGCGCGAAGGTCACAAGTAAGGGCGGCACCACAGCAGCGGGCATGAAGCACCTCGACGCAGGCCTAGATGCGATGGTTGAGGAAACTCTCCGCGCCGCACGCGATCGCGGAGCGGAACTCAGCGCGTCGTAGCCGAGTCCCGACGCGCTTCAAAAATCGCGTCGACTAAATCGCCACGCACCAAACCCAAGTAACGCTGCCTCAAACGCGAGGCTTGTGCCAATCACCCACCACAGCGGTCGCGTCGACATCTCACTTCGCACGGCCGCCTCGACATCACGCCGGCGCGCGTACTTGGAGCCGAGGAATCCGCGGCCTGCGACGGCACCATCGCCCATTTCTTCCTCGTCAGCCGTCGGCACATCCGCAATGTCCTTCAGCGACCGATTGAGGAGTTGGATCGTCTCGCTTGCCTTGGGAAGCGCGGTCTTCAACGCGTAGAGCGAGAGGTGAATCGGTCGCCACACGCCAAGTGAGTCGTTTGCTTCCGAGAGGTCAACCTCAAGCGGCGCACGACCATCGAGCGTCTGCGCGTTTCCGAGCCGCCTCTCAATCGCCGAAATCTCCACGCGCTGCACGGTCTGGCCAAGCAAAGTGAATTGCTCGCCGACGTGCACGGCCCACACAAACACCCAAAAGAGCAGCGTCACGATGACCGAGGCAAGGACCGACCGCGTCAAACTTCCAACCACTGCCATCATGCAAAAGAGGTAGCTGTAGAAGATGAGCATGATCGGCACCGCGATGAAGAGACCGATGCTCCACACTCCCCCGCGAATCCCGAGCACGAAGAACGAGAGCGTCGTAAAGACCAACACCTGCGCAAGCGTAAAGAGCAACCCGGTTGCGAACTTTGTGAGATACAGGCGATGCCGCGAAATCGGCTTTGAAACAAGCGTGTCCACGCCGCCGGTGACGAGTTCAGGAAAAATCGTCGCAGTGGAGAGAAGCGCGAGGATCGTGGAAATCCACGCGAGCCAAAATCCCACACCGAAGGATGCAAAAAGCGTGTGATAGAACTGCTCCGGCGGAAAGAGTGCCGAAGTTACCCCTGGCATCTCCAGGTGCCACACGATGATCGTCACGCCCTTCTCATCGATGCCGAGTGCGCCAATGACGGCCACAACGAGTGCATTGAGCACGAGCGCGATCCAGAACAACTTCCGTGCGTTGAGTTCGCGATAAGCGTCCACGAACAGCGCACAGGTTTGCATCCACACGATGCTCATCGCCCTGCCTCCGCACCAATGGGCCGCGCACGACCACTCGTCGGATCCGTCACTTCTCGCATGAAGAGTGCTTCAAGGGACTCCCGCACTTCACCAAACGAATGCAGTATCCGACCCTCGATGCGAAGTCGATCGAGAACGGGCTGCACGCTCTCGCTGGTCGCCTTGGGAAAATCAAGTGCGTGGCGGCCACGATCCATCACGGCAACACCGCCGGCCTCCGCGGCCCACGCAGGTCGATCGCCTGAAAACACGACCCGCACGCAGTGACTGTCGCGAGTGAGTTCTTCAATGCTGCCTTGCTTGGCGACGCGACCTTGCACCATGATCGCGACGCGGTCACAGACAAGTTCAATCTCACTCAGGAGATGGCTGTTCAAGAAGACCGTTGTGCCGCGCGCGCGAATCTGGAGCAGGACATCGCGGATCTCGCGGCGACCGACAGGATCGACCCCGTCTGTCGGTTCGTCGAGAATGACGAGCTCTGGATCGTTGACCATCGCCGACGCAATCCCAATTCGCTGTTGCATGCCCTTCGAGTAGGTCCCCAATCGCTTGTCAGCCCACGCGAGCATCCCAACCGTGTCGAGAAGTTCACTCACACGGCGTTGACGCTGCTTTTTCTCCACGCCTGTCATCGCTCCGAAGAACTCGACGCATTGCCTTCCCGTGAGATAGGCCGGAAACCGGTGATGTTCCGGCAGGTATCCGATTCGACCGAGCGTCGGCATGTGACCAATGGCGTGGCCGAGCACGGTGCCCTCAACCCGAGTGGGTCGCACAATCGTCGTCACGACTTTGACGAGCGTCGACTTGCCGGGGCCGTTGGGTCCGAGCAAGCCGAATATCTCCCCCTTCGCGACACGCATCGAGATGCCGCGCAGCGCGTGGACACCGCCCGCGTAGATTTTGTCGACGAGCGTGAGATCGAGCGCGTGATCCATTGACTTCGAATCGGAGGCGACAGCCATGTGGCGAGAGGTTACCCCTCGAGTGCATGTGCGTTGCAGCGAGTTCGATGAACGCGCGTGCGAGAATCGACGCTCAGCCCTTGGTTGGCGTTGGCGCAGTCGGCGGCGCGACCTTTGCAACCTCAGGCAGTGGGAACTGCGAGACATACTCCGGCTTCAGGAAGAAGTAGAAGAGTTTGCCGTTGGCGTATTGACCGCCGGCGAGGAGTTCGGCGGCCGGGCCGGAGCCCATGTAGAGATCCGCGCGACCGGCGGCACGAATCGCGCCCCCAGTGTCCTGATCCAGCATGAAGTTCACGAACTCAATGTTCTCGCGCGCGAAAGTTTGGGCGAGCGTGTCGACCATCGTCACACCACCGCGCGGAAAGATCGTCTTGTCCGTAGCGATCGACGCATCCTCACTCACGCGCACGCCGAGTGATCCCTTGGGCCACTGTCCTTCGGGATACTCCGTGAAGAACACATACGACTCGTTCTTGGCAATGAGTTGATCGACAGTCGCAGGGTCCTTTTCCCACGCGCGGCGAATCGAGGAGAGCGAGAGTTGTGACTTGCGAAGCAAGCCAGCATCGACCATTGCGCGACCGAGACCGAAGTATGGACGATCCGTCTTTCCCGCGTAGCCCACATACATCACGGTGCCATCAGGCATCAGTAACTTCGCGCTGCCGTTCACTTGCACTATGTACACATCGAGCGGGCTCTCGAGATACACGAGCTCGCTGCCCTTCAACATCCCGCTCGCTTCGATCTCCGCGCGCGTCGGATAAGGCTGCACACTCCCGTCGGCTGCACGCCGGCCCTTCGGCTGGCCAGTCATCGGGTCGGTGACAAGATCGGCAGGGCGTCGATAGAGCGCGTGTTGAAATCGATCGGTTGGCGTCACGCTCGCATGAAAGATTGGCGAGAAGTATCCAGTGAAGAGCACTTCGCGCTCGTCATTCCAACCAACGCTCTGCCAGACGTCAAACATCGAGAGCAACCGCGCCGTGAACTCCTCAGCGTCCTTACTCGTCGCGAGGAGATCTTTGAACGCGATCAAACTTGACGCTGCCTGCTCATGCGTGCAGACCTCGTCGCCTGTCCCTTGATTCTTGAACGGATACCACTGCTTGCTCGAGGGTTTTTGAAACCACCCGATGCTCTGATCGAGTGACCGATCGAGGTAGAAACTCTTGCGCGCGTACGCCTTCGCGACTTCGGGTTGCGCATCGTTGGGCCCAAGCTTGATGAGCGCCGGACCATTCGTTTCCAT
>SXUJ01000140.1 GCA_005790565.1 Planctomycetia bacterium | reverse complement strand
TCCTCGTTGACCGCTTGAGTATTCGCCCGAACAACTAAGCCCGCGCCTGAAGCGTTCAGAAGCGGGTGGGGGAGTCTATCGGCGATTCAGAAGCACCGCAATAGCTTGATCTCTCGTGCGCCCACCCCAATCCACGGCGCGCTTGGTGCATCTCCGCGGATGATTTCGCACAGCGGGTACCTTTGGACACAACTCTCATGCCGCACGCGCCCGTCATTGTTGTGTCTGGATTGCCTCGCTCCGGCACGAGCATGGTGATGCAAATGATTGTCGCCGGCGGCGTGCAGGCGGTCACCGATGGGCAGCGCGGAGCGGACGCAGACAATCCACGTGGGTACTTTGAGTTTGAACGAGTGAAACAACTTCGCACCGATAAGGCCTGGCTTGATGATGCAGCGGGCAAGGTCGTGAAGGTGATTCACATGCTCCTGCCGGAGCTTCCAGACGATCGTGCGTATCGCGTCGTGTTTCTTGATCGCGACTTGCGCGAGGTTGTGCAGAGTCAAACGACGATGCTCGCTCGAAGCGCGAAGGCGGGTGGTCAACTTCCGCCCGAGCGCTTGCTCGCGATCTACCAAGCACAACTCGCGACGGTCCATGCGTGGCTCGCATCGCGTCCGAACTTTGTGGTTCTCGTGATACGACATGCGGACTTGCTTCAAGCGCCGCTCGAACAGGCGCAGAAGGTCAACGCCTTCCTCGGCGGCGCTCTCGACGAGAGTGCGATGGCCGCCGTCGTGGATCGCTCGCTCTACCGAAATCGTGCGTGACGGCACCTGCGAGACGCGACGCGCTCAGATCGCGCTGAGATGGTGTTTCTTGGCGAAGTCACTCGCGCCGTAGCGAATCTCCGGTGGTCGCTCGGGAGCAGTCGCGAGGAGCACTTGCGCGCGATTGCGATGGGTGTGCGCCGAGCTCGCGTCCTTCGCGTGTTCGGCGAGTACGGCCAGCCAACGCACGGCATCCACCTGCCCACCATCATGCGCGAGTGCAAACTCGAAGCTCGACTTTGCATGCACGAGTTCGCCGCTCCAAGCGAGCGCGATGCCAAGCAACAGGTGTGCTTCCGGGAGTTTTTGCGTGAGTTCGAGCGCATTGAGTGCGTGATCGACCGCTTCTTCGAACGAGCCACGCACGATGCAGCAGTGACAGAGTCCAATGTGCGCCGCTGGTTCGCGGGCGTTTCGTCCGAGTGCAAGCTTGTAGAACGATTCCGCTTCGTCATGTCGCTGCGAGACGGTGAGAACCTGCGCGACTTGAAGCGCGAGTTCCGGTCGCGCGCTCGCGATGCGCGTCACTTCTTCAGTCGCCCCGCGGGCCGCGTCAAGGTCGCCCGAAAGTGCGAGGGCATTCGCTGCAAGGAGGCGCGCTTCAACATTTTTCGGATCATGGGCGGAGAACGCCGCCATCAAGGACGCCGCCTCTTGAAAACGCCCCGCGCTCAACAGGCAGTTTCCCAAGCAGAGCGCGTATCGAGCCTCGTGCGGGCGCTGCGCGTGGAGTTGTTCAAAGTGAGTGATGGCTTCAAGACTCCTGCGTCGGGACATCAGCGCGACGGCGAGATTGAAGGTGCTCTCGCGCCGAACCAGGTCGAGTTGACCCTGCACATCCTCTGGGAGCGCCGCCATGTATCCAAGGTCGACGAGTTGTTTGATCGCGTCCGCCGCTTCGAAGGGATCTTGTCGTAACTCGGAAGGATGCAGGCCGGCGTCGCCGTCGACACCGTCCCAACTCGGGACGCGCTCCTGCATGGAAGGGGAGCTCAATGCTTCAGCGAGGACACGACCATCCATGTCTTCGCCACAAGGAATGCCGAGCAGCGCGAGGATAGTTGGAGCGATGTCGAGGATGTTCGGACTTGCGAGTTCGGCGCCAACGCGAACTCCAGGGCCGCTCATCACGAGCATGCCAAGCGGGCGATGCCAACTCGATTCCAATTCCATGCGTCGTTCAGGTGGAAGTTCGCTGAGATTGGGGCGCAGGTGATCGGAGTGGAATCCGTGATCGCTCGCGAGAATGACGGTTGTGTCCGCGCCCGCAGTGGCGAGGAGGCGCCCGAGTGCTGCGTCGTGCCACTCGTACACCGCATCCATGACACCGCCGAAGATTTTCGCTTCTCGCTCACGGACATGCAACATCCGCGGCGCGCGAAACTGCATGAAGTGGTGGCCGACGGTGTCGATGGCGTCGAAGAACACCATGGTGCAGTCCCACTTCGCGCCACTTGAGAGCAGCGCGCGCGCGCTCGCTTCCACGCTTGTGGCCGCACTCATGAGCTTCGTGAGTGTTTCGACGCGCGTGTCGTTGGGGCCTACATCAGTCAGTCGCTTCACGAGTTCTGTAAGGACGCCTCGCGGGAACGCCGATCTCCGTTGACGAGCGGCCGCGATGGTTTCAGTCAGCGAAGGCGGATGCACGGTGTGTGTGGGCAGCGTCCAAGTCGTGAGGGCGTCTTTGGGCTCGCCCTCTTGAAGGAGGTTCGACACAACCTGACCGCGAATCGGTTCCGCCGGATGAGAGGCGTACCAAGCGACGACATTCGTCGAGAGGTCGTTCTGTGAAAGGATGTTCCAAATCGCCTTGGACCGTCTCGAGGTGCTTGCGCTGACTCGCAGCCCACTGCCGTCTGGTTTGGGTTCGACGAAATTGAGGATGCCGTGTTTGTCGGCGGTCTTCCCCGTGGCAATCGAGGTCCACAAGAGCGGCGACAGCTTCGGTTCGAGCGTCGTGAGATTCGCCCGAACGCCGCTGGCGATCAAACTGCCGAGGTTCGGCATTCTTCCGCCATCAAGCAGGTGATCAAGGATCAACCAGTCCGCCGCATCCCATCCGATGAAGAGCAACTTGCGCGCACTGCGGTCGGTCATGCAGGGATGTTACAGAATGCGAAGTGCCGGGCAGGAGCATTTCCCGCGAGACATGCGTTGAAGCATCCTGCGAAGGCTGACCAAGTGCGTCGCAAAACACAAAGAAGGCGAACCCGAAGGCTCGCCCTCTGTGAAAACCACTGTTGGAAACGGAGTCAGTCTCTTCGACGGCGACCGGCGAGGCCTGCGAGTCCGAGGAGCGCGATGGCGCTCGGAGCCGGAACGGAGATTCCCCCGCCATTGTCTTCGAACGCAACGAAGTTGAGCGTACGAACACCCATGGTCGCGCCCATGGTCATCGATCCATAACCGTAACGAACTTGGCCCGCTGCATTGAGGAACTTGAACCCGAAGTAGTTCACCGAATTCAGCATCCATCCGCCCGCGGTTGGACTCGATGCGGTATTGCCGAAAACCGAAGCGGCGCCGACGAGGGATCCGACAGAAAGACTCGCAGTCGCGCTCGTCGTCCCGCCTTGACCGAGGCCTTGCACCATGCCTGATCCGGTTGCATTGAACCAACTCATCGTGGTGGTTGATGCGCCGTATGGATTGATGTCCCAACCTGCGATTGCGCCGCCGGTCGCACCCGTCCCACCCGTTTCGACATTGACATACAGGCCGTCAATGTTGTTCGGAACCACCATGTTCAAGTTCCAAGTGATGACCGTTGCATGCGTCGCTGCGGTGCCGGTCACGACAGCGATCGCGGCGAGGCCAAGATGCCTCGCGAGCTTGTTCTGCATTTTCATAACGAACTCCCTTTTCGAACTTCTGCTCAACACAGACCCCTCGTCCGCCAGCCCACATTGGGACCCGACGAAAAACCGTCGGAGTGCGTACACAACACGCGCCGCACTAGGCATCCTTCGATACAGAATCAATCTATCCCGAGATTCGAGCCGCGCAAGCGCCACACCGGAAATCGATTGCGAGCGTTCAACAAAAGCACAACGAGGGCGAATCCGAAGATTCGCCCTCGTTGGAGAGTCTTACTACGCCAGCGAGCGGAGATTTTGCTCAGTCGAGCAGAATCCGCGCCGCGAGCACTCAAGTCATGCCGTGCGGCGACGGCGACCAGCGAGGCCTGCGAGTCCGAGGAGCGCGATGGCGCCTGGGGCTGGGGTCACGCTGATTGCCGTGTTGGCGACGGTCTCATATGCGACGAACGCGAGGGTACGAGTCGCTGCTGCCGCGCCCACATCCATACGGCCGAAGCCGAAATGGGTGAGGCCGTCTGCGGCGACGAACTTGAAGCCGAAGTAATTGGATGCGTTGAGCGTCCAGTTACCAGCGGTTGCACCGAAAGTCACAGCGCCTGAACCGTAGCTCGCGGTACCGCCGACGGATGTGCCCTGTGCGAGGCTGCCTGCGGATCCCGTGGTGACACCTGGGTAGCGCATCACGCCACCGCCGACCGAGTTGTAGAAGTAGAGGCTGGTTGCGCCGTAGGGATTGATATCCCATCCAGCGACCGCGCCGCCGGTTGAACCGCTCGTCTGGGCTTCAACATTGACGTAGAGACCATCGATGTTGGCCGGAACCACCATGTTGATGTTCCATGTCACGACTGCGGCATTCGCGGCGCCGGCCACGACTGCTGCGGCAGCGGCTGCTGCCATGTGCTTTACGATCTTGCTGTTCATCTGCGAAATCTCCTGAAAGAACGATTGGAAAAAACTCCTCCAAGCAGTCTTCACGGCCCTTACAAAGGCGTGTGAATGGCCGTGTACAGCCACGGTGAAGATACTTCGGAAAACACGGCGGGCAAGGAATCTCCCAAAGAAAGGCGGCAAGTCAAATTCCAATAATAACGAGGGCTGTGGAACCAAAGTGTGGAAAGTCGCAGAAAGGTTGGTTCGGGACGCGAGCGGGCAGCCGGCCGATGGCGTGCGCCCACCATGCACCGTCCGCGCGCGATTGAAGGCGACGGGTCAACCGATTGCTTCTCAAGATCGGGCGGTTTGAAGCAGCGCTCACTGTTCGGTGACCAGCGTTCAACCGCGTCATTCGGGAGCCGCTCGCCGCGAGTGCCGGAGTCGCGTTCAACCAAACCGCCAACCGTGACGGCATGCGGCGGCTCCCTCAACCGGCAAGGCGCATCAAGTTTCCATGGATCAATAGATTCACATGATCGAATCCGCGCTGGATTCTGCCGCCGAATCCTGCACCCGCGGTCAACCACTCAGAGCTGATGTGGTTCAATCCGCGCCATGAGTATCACGCGCCGAAACTTCGTTCTTGCATCTCTCGCGACCCCCCTTGCGGCGTCTCTCGCCCATGGCGTTGCTCCAGCTTTCCTCCGGCGCGGCGTGAACCATAACGGCAAACTTCGCGTGTTGAAGGTCGGGGTTGGCGGGATGGGGCACGCAGATCTCGAGCAAGTTTCGAGCCATCCGATCGTGGAAGTCGTTGGACTCTGCGATGTCGATCAGCGCCAGCTTGATGCGTGGACCAAGGATCGCAAGAACGACAAGGGCGAGACCGTCGTTGCGCGATTTCCAAACGTTCCGACCTACAGTGATTGGCGCGAGGCCTACGCAGAACTCGGGGATGGCTTTGACGCGGTTGTTTGCTCTACTGCCGATCACATGCACGCGCCGATCGCAATGTCAGCGATGAACCTCGGCAAGCATGTGTACTGTCAGAAACCACTTGCACAGGGCGCGTTTGAGAATCGTCGCCTCGCAGAGGTTGCGGCCGCACTCCCAAAGGTTGTGACGCAGATGGGAACGCAGCGCATTGCAACGAAGTGGCGTCGATTCGGCGCGAAACTGCTTCGCGAAGGCGCGATCGGACCAGTCAAGGACATGTATGCTTGGACGAATCGTCCAGCGGGTTGGTGGCCTCAGGGCAACCCGCGACCGAGCGGAGCAGACACGGTTCCCGTCGGGCTCAATTGGAATTGCTTCCTCGGAGTTTCCGCTGATCGTCCATATAAGGACGGGTATACGCCATTCAACTGGCGCGGCACCATTGATTGGGGAACCGGCGCATTCGGCGACATGGGCTGCCACATGCTCGATGTTCCTTTCTATGAACTTGAACTCGGCTCACCCCTGACGGCGCATTGCACTCCAGTGAGACCATCCGCTGATCAGTTCCCAGAGAGTGAGAGCGTACTCCTCACCTACGCCGCTAACTCCAAGACCTCGAAGTCGGGAATGAATCTGCACTGGTTTGATGGCGGACAGTTCCCAGACTTCAACGCGATTGGCCTCCCCGCTGGATGGGAGGGTGGAAAGCAGGGCGAGGGAGTGGTGAAGGGTGATGGCGGGGTGATTCTCGTCGGTGAGAAGGGCACCATGTGGTTCCCCATTGAGGGAGCCTGGAGCCGCGTGTTTGTGGATGGTAAGGATGCGGGAATCGCGACGGAGGACCTCGGGAACTCGAATCACTGGCACGATTGGGTCGACGCCTGCATTTCAGGCAAGAAGGAGGCGTGCGCGAGCCGATTCGAAAAGGCAGGTCGCATGTGTGAAAGCCTCTCCATCGGAGCGATGAGCGCGATCGATCCTGGCAAGACCCTTGAGTACGACGCATCCACCTGTTCTTTCAGGAACAGTCCAGCCGCGAGCGTGATGCTCAAGCGGCCGTACCGTGCTGGGTGGAGGGTCGAGAACCTGTAGAAACCGCCGTGCGCGTGGTTGCGAGTTCGAGCCGTCGTCCGTACGGGGGCTGTGCTCCGTTTGATCCCCTGTTTGCGCGGTTTCAGTCAGGAATCTCGCATCTTTCGTTTGGAGAAGGAAACAGTCGAGTCATAGTTACAGTCGTCGCGGCGAGTCCTTCGCTGCCGCATTGATGTATTTGCCGCCATCGCGTGGTGCGTCATCGACATGTGTCGGGACCGCGTGGCGGAGAGGCTTGGAACTGAATTCAGGAGACGAAAGATGCAGAACTTGAACAAACTGGCACTCGCTACGGCGACTGTCGCGGCGCTCGTGGCCGCACACGCGCAGGCGCAAGTCGCCGGCGATGAGTGTACGAACGCGCTCACGGCCGTTGTCGGCGTGAACACCTCAAGCACAGTCACCATGACACCATCGCCGAATGCGCCGTTGGATGAGGGCTGCACCTACCTCGATTGGGGTGCGTCGAAGGATGTTTGGTTCAAGTTCAATGCGGCGAACCCCGGCCTCCTCGATCTCGATTTCTGCGCCTCTAGCTATGACACCTCGGTCGTGTTGTACACGGGCGCATGCGGCGGCTTGACTCGCATTGCGTGCGATGACGACTCCTGCCCGACCGCTACCGACTATCAGTCGTACAAGCTGGGCATTCCGGTACCAAGCGCTGGCCCAGTCTACATCCGCGTTGGCGGATGGAACGCGGCGTCCGGCGCCGTGTCGTTCAGTCTCGGCTTCACTGAGAGCACTGCGAATTGCTCGTCGACTGAGAGTTGCGCGGTTGCGCACCTTGACCCAGGATGTAGCGATGTGCTCTGCTGCGGCCAGGTTTGTGCGATCAATCCACTCTGCTGTGATCTCGGTTGGGACGCGACATGCGTGAACCTCACCGTCGAGGCCTGCGGATACTTCATCCACAACTGCGTTGCAGGCGGCCCCGCCAACAACTGTGCGACGAACGCCCAGGTTGTGAGCGCGAGTTCGACTGTTTCGTTTGATACCACCTCGGCAACCACCGATGGTCCAGACCATGCATGCAATTCAGGAACCAACATGATTCTGAATGATGTTTGGTTCAAGGTGACTGCGCCCGCGAACGGTGCGCTTCGCGTGAAGAACTGTGGAACGACGCCGTTTGACTCGAAGATCGGCATCTACGACATGGGCACTTCGCCCGCGACCTACAACTACAACACGCTGATCAGCTCGGTCGTTGCTTGCAACGATGATGGTACGAACTGCCTTCTGACCGATGGCGTCACGCCATACGCGTCGGATGTCACGGCTACCGTCAATCAGGGTCACACCTACCTCGTCCGCCTCGGCGGATACGGCGACCTTGATGTGGGCGCAGGCACCGTCACTTTCGATGTGCCACTGCCATGCTCGCTCCCAGGCTCGACTTCATCTGAGGCCGAAGCTTGCGGAACAGACAGCAATGGTGGTTGCGATGTTTCCGGCACGACTTTCTACGCGCAGTCGATCTCGACGAGCGCGTCGGTTGCTGGTTCGTTCTGGGCGGATGCGGATGTGCGCGATGTTGACTGGTATACGCTGAATGTCGCTGCTGACAGCGATGTGAGCGTCAAGCTGTACTCGGCGTCGAACGCGATTTTGTACCTCTTCCCAGGCGATCCATGCTCCCCATCGGGCGCCTTGGCTACAGGGTCCGGTAGCTGCCCAGTGGCCAGCGCCGCCTGCCTCTCGCCGGGCGTGTACTCGATCGCGGTTGCGACCGCGGGCTTCAGCGGGACACCGTGCGGCAGTGGCGGACTCAACAACTATGTGCTCACGACCACTGCAACACCAGCGGTTTGCCCATTCATCGACGAAGAGTGCACGAACGCGGTGGACACCGTCGTTTCGCAGAACGCCGATCTGGCGATGACCAACTATGGCTTCAACTGCATGCTCTGGTGCGGATCGAATGCGACTACATTCACTGTTGGCGCGCAGTTCGCGCGAAGCTTCCCTGGTTTGAATTCGGGCGCAGCGGGATGCGTTTCGTTCGCCTACGCGAACATGAACGTCCTCGATGATGGCACCTACGCCAATGGCGATGCTCGCACCGGAACGATCGGTATCTACCGAGATATCGACGGCGGCGCACCGACGAATGTCGGGGCTGACCTCGTTCTCCTCGATTCGCAGGAAGTTCTGCTTGTCGGTGGCTTCGCCACCGTTACGTGGAACATCGACACGCCGGTCGATCTGACGGGTAATGTTGATCCAATCGTGGTTGTGTTCGAAGTCCCAGAAAACGGCGGTTGCGATGTCGCGTCCAACGGTGTTTTGGGCGCGATTGGGAACAACCTTGGCGCGACCGCGCCGTTTTACGAGCGCTCGCTCTCTACCTACCCCGGACTCTGCATCGAGCCCGCTCTCATTGCGAACGCAGACCCTGCGTCGCAGTGGATCTGCACTTTGGGTGTTGGTTCGGCTTCGAACCCATGCCCGGCTGACTTCGACGGCAACAGCACGGTCGACGCAGCAGATCTCGCCGCATTGCTCAACGGTTGGGGCTCAAGTGGTGCGACTGATCTCGATGGCAACGGCGTCACGGACGCCGCTGACCTCGCGGCAGTGCTGAACGCATGGGGCGCCTGCCCATAAGTTGGACTACGGAATGAATCTCCCGCAGCGAGAGTGAACCTCTCGCTGCGGGACTTCTCCGCAACCAGCAGCTGATTTCCGTTCACAAACTCACAGGGCCCTCGACTTCTGTCGAGGGCCTTGTGCTTTATGCAAACAACTATGATTTGCCCGATGAACAGTCAATTCTTGGCGATGACGCTCTTGAACGTCATGCTTAGCGCCTGCACTCCACTTGTACGAGGATCGTCGACCGACCCACGAGCGGCGCTCCCGAATCTTGTCATCATCTCCTGCGATGACTTGGGATGGGGAGATATTCCTGGACTCGCGCTTCCTGGATACGCGCCGCCGAGTTACACGAAGGACCTGACGCACATCGCCCGCCTTGAGCGAGAGGGGGTGCTCTTCACGAACTTTTACTCCGCGCAACCGGTCTGCAGCGCTTCGCGTGCGGCGTTGCTCACAGGCTGTTACCCAAATCGAGTGGGCATTCACGGAGCACTGTTTCCGACTGACACCGCAGGGATTGGTGAGGATGAGTTCACGCTCGCGGAGATGCTGCGGAACCAAGGGTACGCCACGGGAGTGTTCGGAAAGTGGCACCTTGGTCACCGAGAGCAGCACAATCCAACGAAGCACGGGTTCGACGAGTTCTTTGGCATTCCATACTCGCACGACATGTGGAAAGCGCGCTTTCAAGGGCACCCTCCGCTCATGCTCTATGACCGAGCTGTTGCGGTGGAGAGCATCGACGATCTCGAAGAGGTGGCTGCACTCACGGATCGATTGACGGCGCGAGCATGCGCCTTCATTCGCAACGCAACGGCGAGGCAACAGCCGTTTTTCGCGTATGTTCCGCATCCTCAGCCGCACACGCCGTTGGCAGCCAGTGATCGATTCAAACCGATTGAGCGGTGTGAGTTGTACGGCGCAGTGCTGCGCGAGATTGACTGGTCAGTCGGGGAGATACTTCGCACCCTCGAAGAGACCGGCGCGGACAAAGACACGATCGTTCTCTTCACATCAGACAACGGGCCGTGGCTCGCGTTTGGATGTGATGCGGGAAGCACCGGAGGACTACGCGAGGGGAAGGGCACGACATTTGAAGGTGGGGTGCGGGTGCCGTGTGTATTGCGCTGGCCCGGTCGAGTTCCGCAGGGCGCAACATCTGACACGCCATGGATGACCATCGACCTCTTCGCCACAATGGCCGCGATTGTACGCGCCGCACCAAGCGTCGCTTCACGACCGATCGATGGCAACGACGTGCGTGAGATTTGGAGTTGCGATGCGTCCGCGAGACCCTCGCAGGAGGCGTTCTATTTCTACTACCACACCAACGCGCTTGAAGCAGTAAGAGTCGGAAAGTGGAAGCTTTGTCTTCCGCATGCATCACGGAGCGTTGCTTCTCGTGCCGGCCTGCCTCCTTGGGGTGAGGCGGAGTATCAGATCGAGCAGGTTCCACTCTCGCTCTACGATCTCGACGAAGACCCGTCTGAGCAACGCGATCTCGCGAAGATCTTTCCGGAGGTCGTGCAATCAATCATGCAACAGGTGGAACACGCCCGCGCAGACCTCGGAGATTCCTTGACACACCGAACTGGCCGCGGCGTGAGGGGCGGGCGAGCCGGGGGCGGCAGTTCCTAGGGTGCGAGTGCGCGAAACCAAGGAATTTTGCGAGGAATGCGCCGACTTGGGGTTAGATTCCATCCATGTTTCTGACTTCCGTTGTTCTCGCGTCACTCGCGTTTCTCGCTCCTCCGGTTGTGCAGGATCACGCTGAAGCGCGCGGCGCACTCAGCCGCGCGTTGGAGGCGTTGCGGCACTCTCCGCAGGCGCACCGAGTGTCCGTTCCATTGGACGGTGGTTCAATGGTTGAGCTCGAACTGACCCCCCAACGCGTCCTCGCGGCGGACTTTCTCGCCTCGGTCGGCGGGAAACCGAGTCCCGCACTCACGAGTCAACTCAGCGCGCTGCGTCAGTATCGCGGGAGGGTCGTCGGCGAGCCGGGCTCCGTGGCGGCGTTGACATTGAGCGCGAGTGGCGTGGCCGGCATGATTGATCGTGCCGATGGACGCGGTCGATTTGTCATACAGGGAGAGGTCCCTTCCTATGGATTGCAGAGCGGCGACGTGCACTTCATGCGCGCGGATGGAATAGGTTTTCCCGACGCGCCCTTCTGCGCATCGATGGAGAGCGGCGGGGGCGTCGCAGGGGCGACCGGAGTTGCGCCTGGAGATCACAAGCTCGTTCGCCTTGCGGTCGAGATGGACTACGAGTACGCGCAGATCTTCGCGCTCGATCCAGTTGCGGGCAGCGAGTACGCGGCGGCGCTCTTTGGCGCCGTGAGCGCGATCTACGAGCGCGACTGCCATACGTCGATCGAGCTAGGCGCGCTTTTTTTCGCCACGACTCCCAAGGACATTTTCAACGACTCCAATCCGCTCTCTCAGTTTCGTGATTGGTGGAATCTGAATCGTACGAAGGTTGATCGCGACCTCGCGATGCTCCTAACCGGTCGACGCAATCTTCCCTATGGAGGCGTCGCTTGGTTGAATGCGGCATGCAGCGACTACGGATACTCCGTTTGTGGCTACACCATCGGCGCGTTCGCTGATCCCACGGCGTCACTCGGCGCGAATTGGGATATCGTCGTCACTGCGCACGAGCTCGGTCACAACCTAGGCACCGGTCATACGCATTCCTACGGCATCGACGCGTGCGCTTCGGGTACGGTCGAGCGTGGGACGATCATGAGTTACTGCCACACCGTGTCGGGCGCTGGAGCGAATGTGGAACTGCGCTTTCATCGCGGCACTGCGGACCCGATCGAAGCTTTCGTCGCGCTCGCGCCATGCCTCGCAAGCGATTGTGATGGTGATGGAGTTGAGGATGCGACGGAGATTGCGCAGGGCGAAGAGGCGGACAGCAATCAGGACGGCGTGCTCGACGATTGTCAGGACTGCGACGGAAATGGGGTTCCTGATCCCGTGCAGATCGCGGCGGGAGGTCTTGCGGATCTTGATCTCAATGGCGAGCCGGACGGTTGTTCGAGCGACTGCGACAAGGATGGCGTCGCGGATAGCGTGGAGATCTCGTTGGGGACCGCGACGGATCTTGATGGAAACTATGTCCCCGACAATTGCCAAGAGGATTGCAATAACAATGGACTTCTCGACTGGGCGGACATCCGCGCGGACATGTCTCTTGATCGTTCGCGTGATGGACGGATGGACGCTTGCGAAGACTGCGACGCCGATGGCACTCCTGATCTCACGGCGTTGGCGGGGTCTCGCAGCATCTGGGTTTCTGACGCCACCGAAAATGTCGTTCGCGAGTTGCACCCGCGCAGTGGCGTAATGATCCGCGCCCTCACGACACTGCCTGAGCCTGTCCTCGATATCGCCTCAACCTCAAACGGATTTGTGTGGTTTGTGGGTGAGACACAACTTTCCCGCATAGCGATTGCAGGAGAAGCCACCGCGACGCAGGTGTTGAATCTCGGGGCATTGCAAGGGCGCGCAGTGGTCGCGGATGCATCGACACGATTCGTAGGGTTCGCGAACGGCCGTGTTTCGCAGATTACCGATGCGGGTGCGCTCGGAGCGTTGGTCGTTCCGCCGACCGCGGACGGCGCGCAACTTCGCGACCTCGTCCGAGATGGAGCGCGGTGGTTTGCGAGTTTCAGTGATGGTGGCATCCGCGTCGGCCTTGGTGGTGGAGCGGCATGGACTCCATTCGCTCCGGCCATGCCGACGACTCGAGACCCTTACGGCCTTTTTGTCGACAGCGCGCATGGACGATTGATCGTCGCGGATCGATCGACGAGTCACTTGATCGCCTTCGCGCTCTCCGACGGGGCTGAACTTGGCGCGTGGGATGTGCAGAATGGCTCGATGCTGAACGGTTGCACACATCTGGCGGCGAGCGGTGATGGGCGCGCTTTGCTCGTGTGCTCGGGCAATTCGGGGAGCACGATCAACGGGTACAACCTCGCCACGGGATACACCGAACGGACCTACCGCGTCTACCCGTCCGACGCGCCGCGCGCGTATGCCATTGCAGTCGCAGGCGCGAGCAGCACGGATACCAACGGTGACCTCCTGCCCGATGTGTGCGAGGTGCGGAGTCCTGACCTCAACGGAGATGGCGCAGTGAACGCCGCTGATCTCGCAATCCTTCTCAATAGGTGGGGCGCGTGTGCGGGTTGTGCTGCGGACTTGACCGATGATGGCGTTGTGGATGCTGCGGACCTCGCGCTCATGCTCAACGGGTGGACGCAGTAGTTATCGCGTACGCTCATGCGGTGCGATGTCGTACTGCGAAACACCGTTGGCTCGTTGGCGTAAGCGTTGCGTTCCTTCTCGTCGCGAGCATGATGGTGGATCGGGAACTGGCACTGTGGTGTGAGGCGTTGCGCGATTCCATGCCTCCTTCGGTGCAGACCGCGGTCGAATGGGTGACGGGCGCGGGGGATTCAATGTGGTGGCTTGGCGGGTCCGCGATTGGCTTCGCCATTTTCGCGCTTTGTCACCTGCACAATCGCGCGCGCGTGGCCCTCGCGCTGTTTGCGGCCGTCGGCCTCAGCGGACTCGCAGTGATCGCGATGAAGCCGATCATTGGGCGGTTTCGCCCGAAGCTCCTGCACGAAGCGGGGCAGTACGGCTTCGAGTTTCTTCGATTCACGGTCGGCTACGACGCGAACAGTTTCCCGTCAGGGCACGCGACAACCATCGCGGCGGCGTGCGCGGTGCTTTGGCGCGTGCTTCCAAGGTGGCGTGTGCTGTGGATCGCGCTATGGCTCTGCACGAGCGCGTCGCGGTTGTTGCTCGGCGCGCATTACCTCAGCGATGTCATTGCGGGTTCTGCGCTCGGTGCGGGCGTGGGGCTGCTTGTCCTCGCAACCTGGGAGAAGAGGTATCCGGCGAGCGCCCCGACGCCACTTGCGTAACCGGCATCAGCCCTCGAGCGCTTGCCAAAGCACCGTGGCGCCAGGTGGCGGCGGGACCTTTCCATCGATGATGTCTTGCGTGGTCGTCGCGTCGCCGTAAACACGGGCGTTCTGCTTCGTATCCACATGAAAGCTCGTGCCATCGAGGCTCGCACCGACATACACGCCGTTCACGCGGGCGTAGACGGCGACCTTGGGAACTGGACCGCCGGAACTCGAGACGCTCGCGGACGATTTTCCAAACGCCGCACCCGCGCCACCCATCATGTAGGTTCCGCTCTTGAGGAAGCTCGCGATTTCATCGTCGCTGTTGAACACCATCACGACTTCGGTCGTCGTGTGTCCCGCTTGCAGTCCCAAGGAGACCGACCAACTCTCGATCGAGACTGGGTTACTCCAACCGGTGCGCGTTCGAGAGAGGAACACGCCCTGCGCGCCACCGCCGCCGACGATGAACGAACCGTCGCCTCGTCGAAGGATGGCGACTCCCTTCGCTCCCTCGAGCACTTCGGGGGGGATGCTCTTGGACTGGCGGAATGCCTCAAGCGTCGTCAGGCTTTCGCCCATTCGCCCACCCATCGATGTCGTGCAACCGATCGGTGCCACTGTGATGAGCGCGAGGGTGGTGAGGAGAAGTCGGTTGGTTCGTGTCTTCACAGCGGTTGCATCCTTGTGTGTCTTTGGCGGCTCGAATCGAGCGATTGCCGCGCATGTCCAATGAACGGATCTATCGGACAATCTTTAGTAGATCCTAGAGCGATCAGGCGAGCGCCGCGTCGAGGTCTCCGTCACTGAGGGTCCAGCCATCGCGGGTCGGCGCCTTGCAGAGTGCGTTCGCGCGCGGTGCGCCTTCAATCTCGCCCGACTTGAAGTTGTATTGCACTGGGCACCCCGCTCGATAGGCAAGCGTTCCGGCGAGCACGAACTCCGTCAGAAGTGTGCTCCTTCCGAAGTGACAGAGCGGCTGCGGAACCCTTGGATCGCCCTTCGCGAGGATCGCTTCGAGCCACTCGCGATGGTGGCCAGGGGAACTTGAGATACTGCCGAGTGTCGATGGCTTTGGTCGTGTTTGGACCAGGGCGGGCGGAAGGATCAGATGTTCGCCGTAGTTGGCGAGGAGGAATCCATCGGTTCCTTGGAAGAGGACATTGAATCGTCCGTGGTAGTCCTGGCGGTCCTTACCGCCAAGTTCCTGCGCTGTCGGCGAGATGCGACCCCCATCGAACCATCGCACGACGAGAGGGTCTTGATCGGCCTGCGGAATCGCCCAACTGACTTCGAGCCACGCGGGGCAACCGACATCTTCAACAGGTGGACCTTCTGTTCGAACTTCGACATTGCCCAGGTTCGTCGCGTCGAGACCGAGCGCCCAGAAGGGGAGGTCGATGATGTGACATCCCATGTCGCCGAGCGTTCCGGTTCCGTACTTCCAGTACTTGCGCCAATTCGCGGGGGTAAGGTCACCCACATAGGGAGCGCTCGGAACGCCGCCCTGCCATAGATCCCAGTCGAGATCAGCGGGCGCAGGCACGATGGGCGCCTCTGTCCCGCAGCACCAACTCTTTCCAACCCAGCAATCGCAACTCGTGATGCGACCAATCGCGCCACCTCGAATGAGTTCGACGACACGGCGGTAGTTGTTCTCGGCGTGAATCTGAATCCCCATCTGAGTGGCCACTTTCGCTTTCGCAGCCGCCTCGCGGATAATGCGGGCCTCCCAGATGTTGTGCGTCAGCGGCTTCTCGCAATAGACATGCTTGCCGAGCTGCAGCGCAGGCAGCGTGGCACAGGCGTGGGTGTGTTCGCAGGTACTTACTAC
>SXUJ01000139.1 GCA_005790565.1 Planctomycetia bacterium | reverse complement strand
GAACTTTGACTTCGTGACCGAGTCATTCACATTGATCGCGGGGAAGAGCAGTTGCCCTGCCTCAGCCATGACATACAGGCGATGCACGCCGGTCGTGGTTTCTTCACTCACGCCGCGAATTCCCGGCACAATGCGCGTGAACATCCCCTTGAAGTTGGAAACGACATCATTCACGATGGAGAACAGGCCGATGGCCTCTTCGCTATCCGCCTGCTTGAGATCAAGCTTCTTCCCACTCTTCTCGCTGGCGTATCCCTTGTGGATGAGCACCGTCAGGTCGCCACCGTCATCGACGATCATGTTGGGACCTTGACCATCCGGCCAGTTCATCGCTTGGAAGGTGCACCACCAATACTCGGGAATCGTCTCGGCCTTCCATGCGAAGACCGCGATGCCCTTGCGATTCTCCGCGCTCCCGCCACGACCCGCGGCGACTGCAGCAGCCGCATGATCTTGGGTTGAAAAGATGTTGCACGAAGCCCATCGAACTTCCGCGCCGAGTTCCACGAGCGTCTCGATGAGTACGGCCGTCTGAATCGTCATGTGCAGCGAGCCCGAGATTCGTGCGCCCCGCAACGGCTTGCGATTCTTGTACTCCTCGCGGATGGCCATGAGCCCAGGCATCTCGTGCTCGGCGAGTTCGATTTCTTTGCGCCCGTAGCGGATCGTCTCGGGAGACATGTCACGCACCTTGAACGCGAGACTTCCGTCGAGCGGCAGCCCCGTATTCATAAAGGTGGGCACGCTTGGCTGTGCTGCAGCTGCGGACTTTGGTGCGGGCTTGGAGAGTGAAGGACGCTTGCTGGGCATAGTTGCGGTGGGTGTCGCGGAGGCCATGATTTTTCCTTGAGAGGGACCGCTGAATGGTCAGGCGATCCTCGGGGTCTGACGCTATATCCGTTCATCGGATGAACGGAAATATATCTTAGGCGACTACGCTTCGCCCTCCCACTATGCGCACCCCAAGATTCTTCGCAGTTTTGTCCCTCCTCCTCCTCGCGTCGCTCGTCACTCTCGCAGCGACCGCGCCCAAGAGCACGCGCGCGGGCGACTACCTCGGCGACCCCTACGCTCTCGACACCTGCGCGGCTTGCGCGAAGAAACTGACGCCCGAATCCGTCACGATCGTGCTTGAGGGCATGAAGGATCGATCCCTCGACGGGACGCAAATCAAGTGCTGCAACGAACCGTGCGTAGCAGCCTTCAAGGCGAACCCCGCCGCCGCGCTTGCCACAGTGCACGCGGAAATCCTGAAGGCCCCGCTCACCGCATACCCACTCAAGAACTGCATGATGATGCCCGACGAACTGCTCGACGACAGCGCCAAGAGCGTCGTCTATCAGAATCGCGTGTACCGAGTCTGTTGCAAAAAGTGCACCGTTCGGTTCGGGAGTGACTCGGCCAAACGAGCGAAGGAGTGGGAGGCACTCGTCATCGAAGCTCAGAAGGCTGCGTATCCGCTCAAAACCTGCGTGATCAGCGGCAAGCCCATTGAAGGCGAAGGCGCGTGGGTGGTAGTCCAGAATCGCGCGTACCACCTCTGCTGCCCCAGTTGCGCCGCTGGCGTGCGCGCCGATCCCGCAAAGTACGCAGCAATGCTCGATGCAAGCCCGAAGGCCAAGTAAACACGAGGTCGTGCGCGACGCGTGATCTCAACCCACGCGCAGAAGCGCTGCGAAGAGTCCCGGGCCCTTCGCCCCGACGCCTGGCCGCAGGACGCGGTAGGAACACATCGTCAACTTCGCGGTGCGCGCGAGTGACTCCATTTTTTTCGCGCTGAAGCCAAGGTGCTGGTGCCCCATCGTCGCGCGGTACTCGCTTCGCTCGTGTTCGACCATATCAATGACAAGAAGGACGCCGCCCTTTCGCAGCAAACGCGCACCGCGCACCAACGCCTCCGCGGGATCCCGAAGGTGGTGCAGTACAAGTGACATGGTCGCGGCATCGAAGGATCCCGCACGGCCGCACCCTTCCCCCGTCAAGAAGTCTCCGTGCCGCACCGACGCATTCGGAAACTCGCGAAGTCGAGCGCGCGCTGCTTCGAGCATCGCGCCTTCACGATCAATTGCCACGACGCGCTTCACGAGCGGCGCGAGTTCGGCCGCGAGTTCACCGG
The DNA here is from genome assembly GCA_005790565.1 of Planctomycetia bacterium. Classification (GTDB taxonomy): domain Bacteria; phylum Planctomycetota; class Phycisphaerae; order Phycisphaerales; family SM1A02; genus F1-140-MAGs142. Next base: position 2,930 of record SXUJ01000139.1, on the reverse strand, counting down.
TTCCGCAACCAAGGTCGACCATCGCCCAATCTGCCGGGAGAAAAGCATGCAACCCCTCCGCCGTGAATCGGTCGCCAAAGAGTTCGCCGCGCAGGGCACTCCAGGAGCCACCCACGCGACCGAAGAAACTCTTCGCGTCGGTGCGGCGATGGCGGAGCACGGCGAGCAAGCGCATCTGATCGTCGGCGTCGCTCGCGCTTCCCTCGAGCGCACGGCGCACGAGCGCCCACGCATCCCGCGCGAACGGCTCAAGCAACTCTGGTTGCATGCGGTAGCGCGACGCCGGCCCGTCCGTTCGCTTTCGAATGAAACTCGCGTCGTGCAGGGCTTTGAGATGGCGGCTGACCGTTGCCTGCGGTAACTGCACGCACTTCGCCACTTCCCCCACTCCAAGTTCCTCCCGTTCGAGAAGTCGCAGCATGCGAACACGAACGAGGTCTCCCAGAACCGCGAAAAGTGCAAGGAGTGCGGGAGAAGCGTTGGACATGCTTACTCGCGAGTGGAGAGCCTGGCGGCACCGAGCGACGAATCACTCGATCGGCGGCAGGCCGGTCGTCAGTTCCGCCGCGATGCCGTACTCGGCGAGCCGCGCAAGAACCACTTGGTTCTTCGAGTCAATCGTGTACGCCTGTCGCAGGCGGCGTTGGGCGAGTTGCACTTCACCGACGCTCGCAGCAACCTCCGCAGCCTTCAAGTAAGGCGCAACATCAAGCCCGCCACTCAGGACGATGGCGCGATTCACTGCAGCCGTCGCGATGTCCGGGTCGGACAGTTGCATGCCGTAATCAGCGAGCAAGAGGTACGACTGCTGACTCTGTGTCGAGTCGCCTCGATCCTGCAGCAATTGCACGAGCTTTTGCGTGTCGTGGAGTTGGAAGTACACCTCGGCGAGTCCCGCCGTCACATCAAAGTTCTTCGGCTCCGCGGCCGCAGCCGCCTCGACATACATGCGCGCTTCGCGGTAGTTTCCAAGGTTCGCAAGGCACACGCCGTAACGGTAGTCAACTTCCGCGTCGCCTGGATACTGCTCGATGATCTCGAGGTACGCCGGGGCCGCCTTCGCGTAGTCGCCGTACCGGAAGGCGTGATCCGCTTCGGCCTTCGCCGCCACCATCGGCCGCTGCTGTGCGCACCCGAGTGCAAGGATGGCGGAAGCTGAGAGAAACGCGAAAAAAGAAATCGTGTGCGGGCGGAGTTTCATGGGAACACCTCAAGGGGGATGCGAACGGGGAAAATGATACGCGCAGGAACGGGTCGGCGGTTGCTGATCATGCTGTTGCCGTCGAGTAACCTGCGCGCGTGGCGAGTTTCGGCTCTAACCTAGAAAAACCGCCCCTTCCCGCATCGTCGCCCCAACGATTTCCAGTCGCATTGCTCCGCCACGAACTACAGGACGGATCGGCGCACTTCGACCTCCTCATCGCAGATCGTGTCCCCACCGACCCGGACGCAGCGACCGTTCCAACCTATCGCGTCGCGCGTCGACCGGACCTCGTTCCGGCGCATACCTCGATGGGAGTAGAGCGCATCCCCCTCCATCGCGAGCGCTATCTGGCGCTCACTCGGTCGGCTGTACTCAGCGAGGGCAGAGGTACCGTCTCGCCGCTTCGGCGTGGATCTTCGACGCCAAAGGTCGATGGAACTCTCGAAATCATCTGGGAAGACGGCGCGCTCCAGTGCTTACGCGTCGATCAAGATGGTTCGGAGTGGACGATCACCGTCCTTGCGTCCGAATCGCGGAGGCCCAATCCATGATGACCGAACTCAGCATGCATCTTTACACCGGGCTGTGCTTCGCGACTGCTGCATTCTCCTGCATGCTGCTCGGCGTCGTCGGGATTCCGGGAGGTTGGCTGCTCATCGCGTTCGCCATCGGCGTCAACTGCGCGCAGGGCTTGTGGCTTCCGCCGGACGCCCCGCATGTCTTTCACTGGATCACCATCTTGTCGTGCGTCTTTGTGGGCATCGCAGGCGAGTTCGTGGAATTGGCGCTTGGTGGCTATGGCGCGAAACTCTTCGGCGCCTCCAAGCGCGGCGTGATCGGTGCCGTGATCGGATCCCCTGTCGGCGCGGTGCTTGGGACTTTGTTGATCCCCATCCCCATCGTGGGCACACTCGTCGGAGCTGGGTTGGGCGCCGCGTTGGGAGCGCTCGCTGGTGAACTTCTCGCGCGTAAACGCGCCCATGAATCCTGGAAACCAGCGCTTGGCGCTGCTGTTGGGCGGATTCTCGGCTCGCTCGCGAAACTCCCGTTCATCGTCACGATCGCCGTCATCCTTGCCACCGCCGCATTCGTCCCGTGATCACCATTCTCGTGCACAGAAGGCATTTTTCCACATTTACGGCGACTCCGTTGCGCCGCCACTGTGTTGGGCAGCATGTTGGGAACGACTCCTGACTGAATCAACCCCTCGGAGGCTCTGATGGCGCCCCGGACTCCCATGAACGGTTCGGCCGCGATCCTCCTCGCATCCTGCACTGCACTCCTCCTCCCCTCCCGCGCGAGCGGGCAATAGTTCGTGCACTTTGAGCGCCCGCATGTGCATCCGTTGGAACTGACTCAAGACGGGACGCGCCTCTTGGCGGTGAACACGGTTGATGCGCGACTTGAAATCTTCGCACTTTCAAACGCTGCTCCGTACCTCACCCTCATCGGGTCCGTTCCGGTTGGACTTGATCCTGTCTCTGTGCGCGCTCGCAGCGCGACTGAAGCGTGGATAGTGAATCATGTCTCCGATTCCGTCAGCATCGTCGATGCCGCCGATCTCGCAGTGCTCCTCAATGCGTGGGGCTCGACCAGTGAACTCGCCGACATTGACTGCAATCACATCGTCGACGCTGCGGATATCTCGCTGCTGCTCAATCGCTGGGGCCCGTGCAACTAAGGCGCGAAGTCAAACTTCAAGCAAACCCTTCGCGTCGCCGTATGT